>CAVABC010000028.1:0-31348 GCA_963586665.1 Acutalibacteraceae bacterium | reverse complement strand
TAACACCTGTTGAATATCTGTCCGACTACAGATTATCAATGGCAGCACATTTATTGGTCAGTACTGACAGATCCATCGTTGATATATCAATGTCTTGTGGTTTTAATGATATCTGTTATTTTGGAAAACAATTTAAAGCAAAATGTGGATTATCCCCGGGAAAATATCGAAAAGAAAATCAGTAATTGCAACTCTAAAGCTAGTGGACAGAAAAAAAGTCCGGACAGATATTTCTCTGAACGGGCTTTTATACTTCTTATACTTTACTCATTATATTTCTAATTTTATATTATTCCTTTTTATTTCTGATCATCACAAGTGCTATTGCCGAAACAGCAACATATCCTATCAAGGCTACAACTGATGCCTCAATTCCGAACGTTCCACCTGTAATAGCAAAAAAATTTTGTTTTTAACACATATGTCATTACCGAATATTTGTCAGCTTTTTCTCCGATAGCCAATCCTCCACCTATAATAACGACATTCCATACGATACCGCTGTTCCAGATTGAACCACTTTCCAGCATTATCAGTGAAAACATAATTCCGACCATAGTTCCCGCCAAAACCACTAATATCCATTTAACCTTTATGTAAAATTTCGGAATTCCAAAATCCGAAATTTTAAGTCTGTATAATTTTTCAATCAATACTTTCAGTTATAAAAATGCTAAAACCGCATACAGTATTCCCGCAATGATATTGCAGATGCTTACCGGTAATTTTACCAATAAAAGTATTCTTGCCACTGCCTGTGACAGTATTTGCGCTATTACTAATGCTATTATGGCTGCAAATGAGCCACCTATTGCTTTTCTATAATTCATGTTTTTTCCTTTTTTGCTTTGTTCCACTATAATGTCGCACCCAAAACATAATGCGTAAATTTTCTCAATTTAATAATTCTGATATATTTATCGTCAGATCAGAATAAATTCCAACCCTAATATCATCCTCAAACACATACTGTGTAGAGTCCTCATTTTCTCCAAATATATATACAAGTACTGTGCGTTTCATTGGGTTAACTATCCAATATTCCCTCACACCTGCTGTGCGGTATTTAAATAATTTTGTAAGATAATCCATGCGCTGACTGCTCTTAGACACGATTTCAATAATCATATCCGGTGCTCCGTTGCAACCTCGGTCATCTATTTTATTCTTATCACATATTACGCTGATATCAGGCTCAACATAAGTGGTATCATCGTTGTTCAGAAAAACTGCAAATGGCGCAGGAAATACTTCACAGTCACCTTTATTAACATCAATATAATCAGCTATTTTACGTGCTAGCGCAAAACTGATCCTCTGATGTATCATACTCGGTGGTGCCATGTCATAAATCTGTCCATCCACCAATTCTGCACGCTGTCCATCCGGAAGTGCATATATTTCCTCTATTGTGTGCGTCTGTTCTTTTACTAATGGCATACACCCATTCCTCCTCTAAACTATTCTAATCATACTTTACCATATATTATATACGAATTGTGCAGTATTTTTCAAAATTCACGCTTTCAGGTAATCTGCTGCAGCTGCAATAACCTCCGCATCCGATGAACATGGAGGAGTATACTATATTTTTACGTGAGTAGTCAATTTTGTGAACATTTCCTTTAGTTTAAACATAAAATATAAAACATATCATACACTATAACAAAGTAGAAATAGTGCAATTTTTACGTGAAATACTACAAGAATTATTTACAGAAATATCATATTATTGATACATGCAAGCTTCTCTTCTTTATATCTTCCTCTCCCAAATTGAAGCATATATGAGAAGTTTGCATGCAATTTGTGAGTATTACAGAATATCAGAGAATATAAACGAGGTAATTTAAATGGAAGTTCAAAGAAAGTCACTGACGCACCTATTTGTTCCGATATGCTTTGAGACACTTTTTTATATGCTGTCCGGCATGGTCGATACGCTTATGTTGTCATCCGTGAGTGATCAGGCTGTAGGTGCAGTCGGCACGGCAAATACATATATTGGAGTCTTTATCATAATGTTTGGTGTGATATCGTCCGGAATGGTGGCGGTAATGGCTCAGAATATCGGTGCAGGAAAACCGGGAATTGCATATCAGGCGAGACAACTCGGACTTATTTTTAATGCAGTTGTAGGTGTGATCATGTCCGCTTTTCTTGCGGCTTTTTCCGGAAATATCCTTAAAATAGTAAGTATTGCCCCTGCTCTTTTAGAACCGGCAGAAACTTATCTGAAAATAGTCGGTGGAGCATGTTTTTTGAATGCACTTATCCCTATTTTTTCAAGCTATCTGCGAGTTTTTGGCTATACGAAGCAGTCGCTTTTTGCATCAATAGTCGGAAATGTTATAAATTTTATCCTCAATGCGGTATTTTTGTTTGTCATGCACTGGGGTGTTATGGGAGTTGCCACAGCAACCGTTATCTCGCGAGTCATAAATCTTATAATGGTTGCCACAATGGGCGCGGTGCTTATAAAAGCAAAAAGCAGTCCCGAGCGTATGTCATCACGCAAAATACTCGGACAGATCATAAAGATCGGCTTTCCATCTGCGTGTGAGACTGCGCTTTACAATGTCGCAATGACTCTTGTCGTGCGTTTTATGAACCAGATGGACACAAATGGAATGAATGTTACTGCACGCTCTTACGCAATGCAGATTGCAAACTTTTCGTATTGCATCGGAGCGGCTCTGGCGCAGGCAAATGCGATAATGACAGGCTGGAGAATTGGCGCAAAGGAGTTCGATGAATGTGACAAAGGTACGCGGAAAGCTGCTATTTACGGAGTTATAACAGCTACGTGTTTTTCAGTGACATTTGCCGTACTGGGAAGATTTATTGTGAATATTTTCACGGATGATCCGCAGATGATAAGTCTGGTTGTAAAACTGCTTATTGTGGACATTTTCCTTGAATTTGGACGAGTGACCAATCTGGTATACGGACAAGCCCTAAAGACAAGCGGTGACGCAGTTTTTCCTGTGATAATGGGCGCGATCTTTATGTATCTGGCGGCTGTTGGCGGCACATATTTCTTTGGTATCCGTCTCGGTCTTCTGGCTGTCGGTGCGTATGTTGGAATGGCAAGTGACGAGTGTGCCAGAGCTGTCGGCATGGTGCTTCGTTGGAAGAGTGGAAAGTGGAAAACGAAGAGGCTGGTGGAGTGATAAAAAAACATTTTTATCATTCTCTGACAGTATCAACTTTAGACATATTTAAAAGCACTACCGACATAAATATAAGTATTATTCCAACGATCGTTGCAGGCGACAATTCTTCACGAAAGACCAACACACCGCAAACTGATGCTACAAGTGGCTCTATAAATGCCATAATAGATGCCTTACTCGCCTCCATTCTCCTAAGTCCTTTTGTATAACAGATAAACGGAATGATAGTAGAAATCGTCGACAGACATATTGCCGGAAATATCACAGATGGAGCTGTGGAAACTGTATATACCACATTTTCTATCCTGCACAATGGCAGCAAGGATATCGATGCAAAAATAAATGTATAGAGTGAAATTGTATACGAATTATATTTTTTTGTTGCAACAGTACCAAAAATGCTATAAAGTGCATATCCTAAGCCTGAGCCTAAACCTATAAGTATCCCCATCCTGCTTATCTGCATACTGCTTCCTATTATGCCGGTTGTAAAGATACATCCTGCAAATGCCAAAAGAAGTGCAGTTACTTTTCTCACAGTCATTTTCTCATGAAAAAATATACAACTCATGATAACAACCATTGCAGGCGCTGTATACAAAAGTACCGCTGCCACTGACAGGCTCGTCACCTCAATTGTCTTAAAATAGCATACATTAAAGAATGCTATACTGCATATTCCTGTTCCCAGAAACATCCAAATATCTCTTAATTTTATTTTCAGAGATTTTCTATCTTTTACAGCCACCAGCACCACAAGTTCTGTTGCTGCTATGAAGTTCCGTAGAAACGTTACCTGTATCGAATCAAATCCTGCTTTGCTCATCTTTCTTGTAAATATGCCTATTATACCCCAGCATATTCCAGCTATCACCACATACGGCTCTCCTTTTTTAATGCCTTTTATATTCCCCATATAATGGCCTCCCTTCCTACTACAGTTAAAACAAAATGCATGACATATGTCATGCATTTTCGCTTATTTATACAGTTATTTCTCTCATCAAGTATCTGATGGCTCACCGAACTGTTGCCTTATAATTGCTGCAAGAGCCTGCGCTGTGCCCTCAACCTCCATAAGCGCACTGTTTATGATTATGTGCTTGTGATTTGGATCCGATGGAGTAAATTTAGCAAAGTATTTATGATAAGCCGTCCTTGCTTTATCTACTTCATCTATCATACGCTTTGCCTCCGCTTTTTCCATACCGAGTATTCCTACACAATTAGCAAGCCGGTCAGCATAAGGGGCATATATATGCACATGTACAGCATTTGGCTCGTCAGCAAGAACAAAATCTGAGCACCTTCCTACTATAATGCAGGATTCTTTCGCTGCAAGCTCAGATATTATCCTGGACTGACAATCAAATATAGCTTTCTGCTGTTCTACAGACTCTGTTCCAAGCGGGAACATCATCTTAAAAAATCCTGATTTCTTTTCTTCATGCTTACTTATGACAGAAACCGGAAGCTTCATCTTCCGCGCTGCTTCCTCCACGATATCCCTGTCATAAAATTCTACTTTTAAAAGCTCCGAAAGTCTTTTTGCAATTGGTCTTCCAAGACTTCCGAACTCTCTTGATATTGTCACTACAAATTTTTTCATTGCCTGTTCACGCTTTCTTTTATATCTCTACGAATCAAGGAACCTTGAGAGGAATGCCTTTGTACGCTCTTCCTTAGGATTGTTGAAAACCTCTGATGGAGCCCCTTCTTCAACAACGTATCCGTCTGCCATGAAAATAACACGGTCAGCCACATCCCTGGCAAATGCCATCTCGTGAGTAACTATGATCATCGTCATTCCATCTTCCGCGAGATCTTTCATGACATTTAACACCTCACCAACCAATTCAGGATCAAGGGCTGATGTAGGCTCATCGAATAAAAGTGCCTTTGGTTCCATAGCGAGTGCTCTTGCGATAGCAACCCTCTGCTGCTGTCCACCTGAGAGCATATCCGGTTTTACTTTTGCCTTGCTAGCCAGACCTACTTTTTCGAGGAGCTGCATAGCCTTTACTTCCGCATCTTTTTTGTTCATATGCTTTGTAAGCACTGGGGCAAGAGTAATATTATCAAGTACAGTTTTCAACGGGAAGAGATTGAATCTCTGAAATACCATTCCGACTTCTTCCCTGAAATTTCTTATATCTGCTTTATTTTCACAGAGATTTTCACCTTTGTAGATCACTTCTCCGGCTGTAGGTGTCTCAAGCTGATTAATACATCTGAGAAATGTACTCTTTCCCGAACCAGACGGTCCAATTATACAGACAACCTCACCCTCTTTTATTTTTACATTGATATCCTTTAAGACCTCCAGATCATCGAAGGATTTTACGAGATGATTGATCTCCATAAATGTCTGTTCACTCATAATGCACCCTCCTACTTTCTAATCTTATTCTCTACTACCTTCTGAAGTATCATCAGTACTGATAATAAAATCAGGTAAAATACCGCACACGCTGTATATGCCGGCAGTGTATTATATGTTCTTGCTACGTAGTTCTGTGTCTGTCTTGTAATATCATCTACAGATATGATTGATAGAAGTGCTGTATCCTTTACTGAGATGATAAACTGATTGAACAAGCCCGGCACGATTGATTTAAATGCTGGTGGGATCACTATGTGTAAAAGTATCTGTCCATGAGTAAGTCCAAGTGCAGATCCGGCTTCTCTTTGTCCGATATCCACACTCTCAAGCGCCCCCTTTACGATCGCTGATATAAATGCACCTGAGTTTAATGTTATTACGATCATTCCTGCTACTACGCTGTCTATTGTACATCGTGTACCGGACACTAATGTTATCAGTGCCGGTACTGCGAAATATACATACAAAGCCTGGACTACAATAGGAGTTCCTCTCATGATCCAAATATATACATTGGCGATTCCCTTTGCAATTTTGTTTTTGCTCTGAAGGGCATATCCTGTAATCGCGCCTAAAATGAATCCAAGAAAAATACCAACTAACGCGATATACATGGTCACTTTAAGTCCACGAAACAGCATAGGTCCTATTGTACTTAAAAATTCTACACTCATTATTCACACCACTTTGCTTTTAATTCGTCCATTGTTCCATTTTCTGTGAGGTAATCGATAGCTGCATTGAAATCGTCGATTATATCAGGATTTTCGTCGCATGCTGCAAATGAAAATGCGATAGCATATGGAGCCTGTCCTGTATAGAACTCATCACCAACCATCTTTAGATTTACTTCACCGGTCTTTATAGAGTAAGATGTTCCAGGTACATCATAGATTGTTGCATCTGCCTGTCCGTCTTCTACAGCCTTGTAAGCAAGCGCCTGTGAATCATATACCTGTAAACATGACTCTGGAAGTGCTCCCTCTCCTGTTACATACTCATAAGCAAGTGTTCCTGACTGGACTGCAACTGTGTATTTTCCATCTTTTAAATCGTCAATACCTGTGATCTTGTCATTATCTGGTGCTACAATAACCTTTAGTCCTGCATCATAATATGTCTCTGAGAAATTCATATTTTTCTTTCTCTCATCTGTAGCACAAAGCGCTGCTGCTCCTACATCGATCTGTCCCTGGCTAAGTGATGTGCCAAGTGGACCATAATCCATATTCTGAATAGTGTCATCAGCAATCTCAAATCCCAGAATTTCCTGAAGATCATTCAACAGATCAACATCAAATCCGATAAGTGTTTTTCCATCCTCATCAAAATATGAGAACGGTCCATATGTACCTGTTGTTCCAAGTGTAAGTGTCACACCTTTTAATGCATCCTTGCATGATGGCTCGTCGCCTGATGCTGTTGATGTTGTCGATGTATCAGATGCTGATTTACTTGATGAATCATCTGATACACTGCCTGATGATGAACTGCTTCCACAGCCTGCAAGCATTGCCATCGCCATTGTTCCTACTAATGCTGTTGCTAAAAATCTCTTCTTCATATGTTTTCCTCCTTGTTTACCTAACCTTTTTTCTAAACGCTTATAAAAATATATAAAAAAACAGCGGACTAAATGTTTTTGACATCTTTGTCCGCTGTGCGTTTGGCTTTTGTTGTAATTCATTATAATCATTACCTTTAATTTGTAAAGTGCAACTTCTTACTTTCTGTCATTACAATTTGTCATGCATTTATATAATTAACTTTGCTTACATCGCGTCTTAATTTTCCTAAATCCACTACCCTGCAAGCGATTTTAAATAAGGAAATATGAGTCTCTTCCCATTTTCAACAAGATCTCCTTTTCCATTTTTGATACACCAGTCATATATCAGGCCTCGCTCGATTGATGCATATGTCTCAAATATTTCCTCCACAGACACTTTATCTGTTATCTCGCCTTCATCCTGTCCAGCTTTTATGATCTGCGGTATAATAGTGTAATAAAATCGTTTTTTATTGAGCATCTCCTGGCGTTCTTCAGGCATATCCACATATATATGACTCGTAAGCTCAAGCGGTACATGGTATTCTATCAACTTAAAAAGTTCCTGGTTTAAGAATACAAGCTTATCAAGATTCGTATATTTTGAGCTCATATTTGTCATAAGTTGGGCATATTTCTTGTCAAATAGATCACCAAGGGTATGCTCCAGCTCTTTTTTTTCACTAAAATACAGATAAAATTCATCAACAGGAATCTCTGCACGTTTTGCTATATCGTCAATATCTGTTGCCTTATATCCTTTTTCTTCAAAAAGTTCCCATGCTGCCTGAACGATCTTCTCGCGCACATTTTCCTCCTGATCCTGATGTGCACCAAGCAAAAATCCATAACAAAGTGGGTCACTTTCATCTATAATCCACTCGTTCAAGCCCGTAATCCACGCGCTTCCTGTAATCTGTGGAATTATCCCGGTATATTCGCTCACATCGACAGTCTGTTTTACTTTTCCCTTAAATAGTGAGCCAGTGATACTCTCATACACAAAGTCCTGATCTATATCTATCATTCCCTTTGCGTATAGTGCGGCAAGTTTTGCACTTGTTCCGGTTCCACATGGAGATCTGTCTGCCTGAGCATCTCCAAATATGACACAGTTTTTCATATCTGCATTTGGATTATTGGTGTGCGAATAGAATTCAACAAGATCTACCGATGTAATATCCAGATATGGATGTTTTATCTTCTGCGTCCTGTTAACTTCATCCCGTATTTTCATTCCTAGCTGCGTTATCTGTTCTATATTTTCTGTTTCCAGTGAAAGTCCCAGCTTTTCAGCATCAACAAGTACAAAAAAAGAACCTCCGAATGATATGTCATATGTAAAATTTTCATATTCTGGAATAGATATAGTCTGATCTCGCTTATACAGAAACGATGGCACGTTTAATATGCTGACTTCTATTGCTTTTCCATCTAACACATGAACACGCGTACGAATTATTCCGCTTGGAGCATCAAGTACCACCTCAGTATATGGTTCTTTAACTGGCACCATGCCCGTTTCTACGAGCATTGATGCCGTACCTATACTTCCATGTCCACACATATTAAGGCAGCTTCCCGAATCCATAAAGATAACTCCATAATCAGCTTCCTCATGCACCGGTTTCGTAAGCAGTGCACCGAACATATCTCTGTGACCTCTTGGTTCTAGCATAAGAGCTGTTCGCAGAAAATCATAATGCTCTATCAGATATTTTTTTTTATCCATCATCGTACTACCTGGAAGCTCCGGAAAGCCATCGTATACAATTCGCGTTGCCTCTCCTTCTGTGTGCGAGTCGATAGTTTTAAGATGATATGCATATTTTTTTTTCTTCGGAAATTTCATAGTTATCACTCCTGTGAAATCACAATATACCACTTATACATTATGTCTGTACTCGTATGGAAGTACCTTCATCTGGTTGTAGCTTGGACAATCTCTTACCCACTCAAGAGACTCTTTTACTATAGCTGTCTGCATTGGAATGTTGTTTGGCTCTCCTGCATTTGATCCAATCGGCACATGTGGTGCTGTAATTCTAGGTGCACCCTGCTGACGGGCAATTGGAGGAAGTGCTGCGATGACTACACAGCTCATGCCCGCTGCCTCACAGCATCTTGTAACGATTGTAGCTGATCTGTGACATGTTCCACATCCACCTGTACAAAGTACGATATCTACCCCCTGCTCTTTAAGTTTTCTGGCGATTTCCGGACCTGTCTCATTCATGAATTTTTCAACATTTCCTCCGCCCCCCATGAATGTATATGTTTCTTTTGCAAGTGATCCGATAAAGCCTTTATCTACGAGCTCATGAAGTCTGTCGATAGGGAACATTGCATTAACATCTTTGTTTATATCTGAATTGTCAAATCCTCCATGTGTAACCATAAGCTCTGATGAAGGTGTATCAAATTCGATTGTACGATATGAGAAATCTCCTGATGTATTAAAAGGTGTCTGGCTCTTTTTGTGAATACCACCTGCAGTGATAAATGCCACTTTACACTCGCTGAGTGGTTTTTTTAACTCTGTAAATACCGGAGTTGGTGTTACAGGTACAAATATTTCGGACTGCATGCCCTCTAAAGTTGTTAATTTCATATTGATTTCCTCCTATATGCTTTCTACTGGTATATCTTTTTTGCCCACGATACGCATAGGACTGAAATAGAATTCTACATTCTGACCCACTTTAAGCGGCATATCAGTAAATGCCCATCGTCTTGGCACGGCTACTGTTCCTATGTTGTCCATCATCTTTGCCTTTATCGCAGTATCATTTACCTCGGTGATCGTTCCACCGATGAAACACGGCTCAAATGCTTTGTCCTTTTTGATAGCTGTGTCATCATAGTCAAACGGATCCTCATTTATCTGGATATAGCTGAAATAAAATTGCATGTCATGACCTATTTCTGGCTCCGTATCCCTGTCAAGAATGAACTCCCGCGGCACTTCGATTACTCCAAGTCTTCCGTGCAGATGGACTTTTACTATATTATTTTCAACTGCTTTTACGAGTCCTCCCATCAGTATGGGATTAATTGTATAATCTATCTTCATAAGCATTCCTACGCCTTATCATATGTTATTTATCTAGTGTAACGTTCCATTGTCTAAAAGTACTGTCTCCGGAAGTCCTAGAAGCTTGTTATTTGCGTTGATAACATCGTTATTCCATTTTTTTGGAGCTGGTGCGATTTCTACACCTGCCATCCTATTCTTAAGCATCTGGATAGCGCGCGCTGCAACTTCTTTTGTTACACATGAGCATCCGGCTACATTGTTCTCGAAGCCACCTTTGTCCATGTTCTCCTCAACCATTGCTGTAGCATATTTGTTTCCTACAACAAGTTGTCCCTGATATGCACAGAACGATACACCGACTACCGGAATTCCTCTCTGTCCGGCCTGACCTATATGCTGGATAAAATCAATATGGTTGTTTCCAAATCCCTCTGTTGTGATAATACATCCATCGATATCGAGTGATTCAAGCAGTGAGCCAAGTCTCTCAGATACCCACAGTTTCTCATCATTTACCTGAGGCGATCCAACAAACACCACGCCTACGAGATCCATCTCTGTATCAGCGGCAAGTCCCTCTACGAGTGGCTCTCTGATGTAATGACGTGTCATCTCCTTTGTCGCTGGTCCAATACATGTAAGTGCGTGAATCGATCCATCTCTTACCTGGTTTGGTGTGAGTATAATAGGTACATTTCCGCAGTCGACGTTTTTCTGTCCTCCTAAGATACCACAAGGCTCTGTAGGACAGATTACATTATCATGCATAGCTCCCTGACCCATAATCTCTTTTACAAGCACTACACGAGGGTTTCCAGGACGTCTTACATCCTCACAAATCTCCTCACGTACAACTTCTCCTTCATATTTTTTCAGCTCATCTCTTACCGCCTGAATAACATAATCCTGACATTTGTGTGCTGCGAATGGACCTGGTCTTGTCATTCCTGATAATCTCTGGATCACTACGTGACATCTGATGATAATATCATTCTCATCAGCACATCCCGGATGTCCAAAATACATCTTTTCATCAAGAAAACCTTCTGATGATCCAAATTCATGAACCTGAACACCATCTTCATCAACACCTGTCAGCATAAATACAACACCATCTGCTACTTTTGTGACACCGCTTCCAAGCTCACCTTCTACTTTTGTAGCTATTGGGCAAACATCCATTATAGTCTCTGTATACTGATGTCTCTCACTTGGGTGGATTACATCAAGCTTCATGCTCTTACATAATGGATCCTCAAGAATTGCTTTCTCTACAATGCTTCCATCGATCGTTATCTTTCCATCTTTAATAGATGTCTCACCTCCGATCTCGGCATCAGTAATCTTTATATGTTTTTTAGTTAAGGTTCTGATGACTTTCTTTTCGCCTACTGGTTTTTCAGTCGATACCGGTGCTGGCGCTGAAGCGGTCTGTGTATACGGTATGCCTGCTGCAATAGGCACATCAATACTAAGGCCCTCAAATTTTTCTGCATGTCCTATCTCAATATGAATCATTCCATTTCCTCCTTCTTGCGTGCTTACCTCCGGTGATGGGGCGGTCGATGTTGCCTCGCTTTTCTCTGATTTAATTTCTGGTTCTGCTTTTTTATCATCTGATACATCATTTATCTTATCCAATACGTCTTTTGTTATTGGAGTAAGTGCTTCTACATCACACTGCAATGTTGAGCCCAATACCTGCTCAATTGTAAGTCCATCGTCACTCAAGGTAAGAAGCCCCGCTTCTACCATATCATCAAACAATGATGGATCCTCGAGATCAGCTGCACTGATAACTAATCCTTTCTGTCTCCTGCAACAGAAAATTGCAGGATCTTTTAAATGCTGTTCCAATGTTTCCTTTGTGATTGACATATACATTCCTCCATTTCGTCTGTTTATATCCCATATAGCTGGATTTTTATTTTTGAAATTAAGTTTATGATTTAAATTTTCTTATAAGCTTTTCATTTACAGCTCTTAATGCACCATCTGTGCAATGGTATACCGGAAGGCCAAGTTGTGGTGCACAACTCATTACTGTATTTGAACAGTCTGTACAGTTACTTATAAGTACAGCCTGTGCTCCGGCTTTCTTTAGTGCCATGACTTTTTGCACCTGTCCCGGACACCTGCCCGGATTTTCACATTTATGAGTATTCTTTACCGGGTGCGCCTGTTTGCAATATTCACATCCAACAACCTTAGATCCGAGACTTTTCGCAATTTCTTCAAGTCTTTCTTTATTTGCTCCACATGCACATACAAGGATACCTATCTTTTCTGGTCCCCTCGGAAAACACTCTGCTGCGATAAGTCCCCCTGTTGTCTTTACTACAGGAGCATCCAGAGCTGTTCTTTTTCCTGTAAATGGTCCACCCATTATAAGCTCTCCATAATCATTTGAAAGACCACCGGCTTTTTCAAACATACTTTTTACCGAAATGCCAAGAGGCACATCGAAAAACACCTGTATAAGATCATCATTGCCTTTGATTTTTCCTGCAACAGTCATATTTTTATCAATAAATGGCTTTTTAAGATCAACAGCTTCCTGTATCCTGCATGCTGTCTCCGCATTTATTACTATCGCCCCTGCCTCAAGTGGCAAGCATTCTACATCGAGGAGCTTTCCCAAGCATTCTCTTATGATCGCTCTTTCCTCACCCATCGGATAAATATTATCCAGCAAATGTATTTCTATATTACTTCTGGTATTTTCGCTGCTTTCTTTTTCACTTTTACAATTCATACTATTGGCTTTTTTTTCTATGCTTTCTCTTAGCTTTTTGACTGCATCAGCATGGATTTTTTTGATAGCGATTATTCCTCTTTTTGCATTCACAATCTTCATTGCAATCTCAAGACCTCTTATAAGCTGTTCTGGATCATTTTCAATTGCCTTTATGTTGTGTTCAAGAATTGGTTCACACTCTGCCGCATTTATGATAACTACGCCATCCGACTCAAATGGCTTTGAGAATTTTGCATATGTAGGAAATCCTGCTCCACCAAGTCCTACTATACCGGCTTCCTCGATTAACTCTAGCGGCTTTGTTGATGTAAGTGGTCTATATTCTTTACCCTGCTTATCATCAGCTTTTATATATATTGAATCTTTAGTGACCTCCGTAACAACACCGGATACACTCGCATAAATGTTTGCACCCAGAGAATTCTCCTCTTTAGATGCAATAAGCTGCCCACGAACAACTGTGTCTCCTTCGACAATTGTTGGGGCAGCTTGTGCACCGATATGTTGCTTTAGAGGAAAACAAAATGTTTCAGCCATATGTTTTCTCCTTTGCAATCTTATTTAGCAGTTGTGACTGCCTTTGATTTGCACTCATTATATCAGCGGTTTATTGGTCTGTAAAATGAAGCTTTGTGCGGTTTATCATGACGTTTTGTCATGTCATACTTATGATACATAAGATTTTATCATGACAAATTTTTATGTTTGTAATCAGTTTTTGTCATGTCATTGTTTTTATATTGACAAATCTATCATACCTGTTGTAAACTTCCCAATATAACAAAGGTGTTAGAGCACTCACATGTGCTCCAACACCTTTTTCTTTTTGCCGCTAATGCCTACCACATTCGCGCGTAATATTAATATAGTGAAGGGAGATTTTTCTATGGATATCAAGAAATTTAAACTTTTTGCTGATGTTGCTGAAACTAATAATTTTACCAAAAGCGGCGAACGGCTCGGATATACCCAGTCTGGTGTAAGCCATATATTGAAATCACTTGAAGAAGAAATAGATTTCCCTTTGTTTATCCGTTCAAAGCACGGTGTCACACTTACGAAAAGTGCAAAGCAGATACTTCCAACTGTAAGAGCACTTCTTTCCATGTACGAATCACTCGAGCAAAATATTGATGAAATACATGGTGTGGAAAGTGGCTCTCTTACGATTGCCACGTTTCAAAGCATCTCCATAAGCTGGCTTCCTTCCATAATACATAGGTTTCAGAAGACATATCCCGGCATCAGTATCAAGCTCATGGAAGGCGGAACTGACGATATCGTAGCATGGATAGAAAACGATATCGCAGATTTTGGCTTTGTATCAAGACAACGGATATGCGCACTCGACTGGATTTCCCTTTGCGACGACCCTTTAATGGCTATTGTTCCGAACGACTACCCGCTGGACGATGATGCGCCATTTGACATATCAAATTTCAGAAATGAAAGCTTTATAATGACTGCGATGGGTACCGACTACGATGTGCATACTATACTTTCAAATGCGCAAGTCGTACCAGATGTAAAATTCACTTCCAAAGATGATCATGCCATCATCTCTATGGTATCCAATCACCTTGGATACAGCATATTGCCGAAATTAACTCTGAACGGAGTAGAATCACAAGTAAAGGCACATCCTCTTTTACCTCAATATTCAAGAGAACTAGGAATAGCATTAAAATCGACTGAAATAGTATCACCGGCAGCCAACAAGTTTATCCGACTGACTAAGGAAATGCTTCCTGACCTTTTGTAAGACTTGCTCCCCCTCCTGCTCAGTGCTCCGTTACAACAGTTCTGCAAAGAGGCGCATAAACAACTGTCCTATGCGCAGTCTTGCGCTTCTTCCGGACTTGTATTTTTCGGTTACTTCATTGCACTCCGCAAATGTCCGTATGAAATCGTCACGGATTTCCGTGACAGCCCCGCAGTCTGCCATGAAACAGCCATTTCTTTTCAAGCCATTTTGCGTTTTCTTCTTGCCTTCGTAGGTGCTTTCTTTCATGTAAATTCTCCTTATAGTATTCCTGATTGCATTATTTTCTTTCCTATTTATATATCACCGTATAAATAATAAAATTTTACTGACAACTACCTTGACAATCAGCGACTAATATTTCCACTTATATTTTGCGGAATTTTGTTATCTCTTCCCAATTAGTCGGAAAACCCATATATTCAAAAAGATTGTTTAGTTTCAAATTTGAATTCTGCTTTTCATACTGATTAAAAATATGTAATAGCTGTTTTTTAAATAACAAAAAATCAGTCTTTGTAAGTAGATAACGAAAAGCAATGACTACACTAAACAGATCATTTTTACCGTACATGTATTTTGAACCATTTTTAGAGATACCTAATTTTTTATGTAATAGTGTATCTGGAATATCAATATATGTGTGATAAGAAAATAATCTTTCGTTATGAGCACACACATTCCGGTATAATGTTAATACTTTTAAATATTTTATCATTTCATTTTTCTTAACATTTCCGAAGTCTTGGCAAATTGTTCCCTGCATATTCTGAGATAAAAATTCAAACATTTTGGATATCTGACCAAAAGTAAGTGTATTCATAATCACCCACAATGGAATATTGTGATATTTGTTGCGCTGATAAACGAGATATTCATGATCCTTGTTTTTATTAGCCATCATGTCCAGCATTTTGATTAATTTGGTAATTCCATTTTTGTTTTCAGTTTTTCAACCTGTGCGGTATATGTAATAAATGGTTTGCTCATATGTACCTCGTTGCAAAATATTTTAGATAAAAAAAGAGAGAGGCCTCAGCACTCTCCCTCGATCGCAGGCTTCTCAAGTTTCTGCAATCTGATCACTAAAGACAATATAACTGATATAACTAAGAAAGTCAATCAAAAATTATCTTTATTATAGTGTATGATACAATTTATTTTTTATGTTAGGCTTCAGCTACTTCTTCTGTACCGATTGTATCTATACGGCTTATCAAAAAACTAATTACCGTTTCAATAACAGTCAATACAATAGATATCACTACTATGAATTTATTCTCCGTTGCATCATCCATTGTAGAAAGGACTTCAAAGAAACCTGACACTATAAGTACATTTCCTAACATATATAACAAGGAAGATGCCATCAATGTAATAGGGTTATTGTGATCATCCATTCCATCGTATGTCATAATATATATGTATATACAAAAGCCGATTTCTGCGACAATCAATATGATCAATTTGATGATATTAGTCGGCCATGGAATTATTTCACTAAAGTAATACAGTGTATATGCTATTGCACTAGCTGAAAAGAAAGTTATTCCTCTATGTGTATATTTAAAAAATGTACAGGCTTTTGTAATTAATAATGCCATCATTTCAAAAAAAGTTCTATAAGAAGCATATCTGTACCTCCACTTATTCAATAGAAATTGTAGCTATTTTAAACGATGCCAGCTCATCAGAATATAGCTGTTGCATATACGGCATAAATTCTTCAAATGAAACCGTTGGTGTAATAATCACGCTTACTACCACATCAGTTACACTTACCATGTCAGTCACACTCACCAAATCAGCCGCACTTATCAAGTCAGTATATATTTTATTCTACAGCAGTTCCGCGAACAAGCGCATAAACAACTGTCCTATACGCAATCTTGCGCTTCTTCCTGACTTGTATTTTTCGGTTACTTCATTGCACTCCGCAAATGTCCGCACGAAATCATCGCGGATTTCCGTGACAGCACCACAGTCTGCCATGAAACAGCCATTTTCAAAGTGATGATACAGGCTTCTGTAATCGAGATTGATCGTGCCACAGGTTGCCATGATGTCATCTGCCACACTCATTTTCGCATGGCAAAATCCCGGTGTCCACTCAAATATCCTTACTCCATGCTTAACGAGCTGATTGTAAAATGAACGTGTTACACTGTATACCAGCTTTTTGTCCGGGATGCCCGGTGTGATGATGCGCACATCCACACCTCGCTTGGCTGCAAGTGTGAGCGCATGGCTCATCTCATCCGTGATGATCAGATATGGAGTGATAAACCAGCAATAACTCTGTGCCTTGTTGGCTATACTGATATAAACTTCCTCGCCCACCTGCTCTCCATCGAGCGGACTGTCAGCATATGGCTGGATAAATCCGGTCTGTTTTGCCCTGTAATCATAATGCAGGAGATATTTTGACACATCCACCTCTCTTGGCACCTTTCGCTCTGATGCATTCCACATCTCAAGAAATGCGATAGTAAGCGATTTGACGGCATCTCCCTCGAGCCTGATGCCGGTATCCTTCCAGATGCCATATGGGTGAGTCACGTTAAAATACTCATTCGCCAGATTATAGCCGCCTGTGTATCCGATTTTTCCATCGATAACTGTTATTTTTCTGTGATCTCGGTTATTCAGGAACATATTAAAAACAGGCGCAAGCGGATTGAATACCCTGCATTTTATGCCAAGCTTTTCCATTTTTTCTGAAAAATCATGATCTATAAACCAGATTGACCCCATATCATCATAAAATACTCTGACCTCGACTCCGGCTTTTACGCGCTCCTCAAGCACTGTCTGTATGCGGTGCCATGACTCTTTATCCTCTATCGCATGATATTCCATGAATATGTATTTTTCCGCTCTTGAAAGATCCTCAAGCTGCGCCTCGAGTCCCTTTGCCGCCTCGTCATAATAGGTCACATCCGTGTTTCTGTATACCGGATAAAGGGCTGTTTTGCTCAGATATGTTGATATTCCGGCCACCTGAGGCGCTTCTACCGAAAGAGCTTCAAGTATCTCATCATTTTTCGGCAGGCAAGGCATTAACATGGAGTCTACTTCCTCAAACCTCGCCTTCATTTTGTGCGGAACTATATTTAAACCTACTAGCAGATACAATGTCACTCCCATGATCGGAAGTGTCAATATCAATATGATCCACGGAGTTTTCATTGATGATGTCTGCTCCTGACCATAGATTTTTAGCACAAGTAAAAATGCCAGTATGCTCGTGGTTGTATTTATCTGCACCGCATAATTGTTCAGCCGCGTGAACACATACACCATGAACATCGCCTGAAGTATTATCGAAAGTGCCGAAAATACCATTCTTTTCAAGCCATTTTGCGTTTTCTTCTTGCCTTCGTAGGTGCTTTCTTTCATGTAAATTCTCCTTATAGTATATAACCTCATTTACTTCCGGTTCATAAACATATGCTCTTTCAATATCTCACGGAAGAGCTTTTCCGCGCTCCAGAATACATTATCCGGTGTCACGATGGCTTTACAGCCGATCGGCTCGATGCCGGATTTCTTATATTCTGCCAGAAAAACATCCATCTGCGATGAATTCATCCCGGAGAATATAAGCATTTCCGCCGGAAAATCAGCCCCGCTGTACTTTGATCCATCTTTCTTAAAGCCCGAAACTCCGGCTATCGCACCGAGCTGCTGTTCGTAATCTGACTTTTCCACCTGCTGCACCGAAATTCCAAGAGTTTTGCACAATGCTTCTATTTTTCCCACTTTGGATGCTGCTACGCTAAATAGCAGTATTTTTTGTGATGATTTCTGCTGCATTTCTGATATCTCCTTAATATATTGCATGCTGTATCTGTCCTGCTGATCAGCCCCACTATTCTACCATAGCATAATGTATTGCCATTCCAGCATTAAGGTATAACAAATTTAATGTTTCACTAACCCAAATTCACGGCAAGATCAATGCTCAGGTACAACTGCATAGAATACGATATCTTCCGTTCCATTATTTATCATGGAATGGCTGTGTCCCTTCGGGCAGTAATGGCAGTTTCCAGCCTCGACAGTCTCTGTTCCGTCATCATAGATGAAATCCGCTGTACCGCTTACAATAAAGATTATCTCGCTGTTTGTCTCATGTGTGTGCAGTCCGATCGTACATCCCGGCTGCAATCTTCCGTTAATGATCTTGTTGAGATCGTCAGTATGCATTTTTGCTATAAAATCACCCTCACCACCTTTAAAATGTGGAATTGTAGCTGCTTCCATTTCTTTGAAATTTATCTTCATTTTTAGTCCTCCTGTTAAATAATCTCATACTGCATAAGCTCATATTTCAGCCTGCTTCCCTCCATGATCTCCGGTGGGAGAAGTGCCCTTGCCACGAGCTTAAGATCATCTGATTCGATATCGGTTCTCTTTAAATTGGCATAGTCTCCGTCTATGGAAACTACCTCATAATACCAGGTTTCCATGTGTTATCCTCCTAAATTTCTATGTTATTTTTGCTTAAATTTAAAAATCATGGATTTCTTAATTTTCATCTCCAAAAAAAATACAGAAAAATCTAACTCAATTTATAAAACTTTACATTAAAATTTGCTGCCGCATTTAGGACAGAATTCAAAGTCCTCTGTAGTTGTATATCCACAATTACTGCATCTTTTTATTCTGTTTCCACTGCCATTTTCCCAGCCGTACCCATACTGCGAATTTACGCGCTGCAAATGCTGTGGCAATATCTCCACATCATCACCCCTTGCTATCCTGCGCCCGATCTGTGGATCAAGCTCGTAAATTGCATTGCAGCATGTGGTCTGCACGTAATAATGCCTGTTCCATTTAAAACATGGAATGAAAAACAGCGACAGCACCATATATGTCATATACACCTGATACCTGCCGTATCTGCCACATTCATCACAGGTAATGACCTGATTAAAATCAAAGTCTTTCCTGCCGTCCGTGATTCCCATCATAAAAAACATATATGATGCCTCCTACAAATCCTCTTCCGTCATAAACGCGCCCGTCATGGATGCATTTATCTCTGCGATCTCACGCACTCCGTTTATGTAATCTGCGTAGATATCCCACAGATCCATACCGCAGTCCTCCATGCCGTCCTCGTCAGGTATCCACTGCTTTATAAGAGCTATGCGCTCCTGTTTTGTTGTGTCTTTTATCAGATTTGATTTCATTTTCTGCCTCCATTTATCTGTGCCATGCTCCCCAGAAGTCTCCGATTGATTCTCTTGTGTGAAAGCCTCGCTCGTCCTCGACCAGCGGTATCGTTTTGGCATCCATTTTCTCTATATTAACATAAGTTCCCTGACTTACCATCATAAAAACCTTGTCTATCTGCTCCTCTGTACCCTGTATTTCCATAAATACCGAGCCATCAGGATCATTTCTCACCCAGCCTGTCGCGCCAACACTTTCTGCCGCGTGTTCAGTTCTGTAGCGGAAACCTACTCCCTGCACCGAGCCGTATACTCTTATCTGTTTTCTAATGATCTTGCTGTCATAATCACTCATATGCGCTCACTTCCTAAATAACTTAGTTTTTGATTATTACTCCTGCCTTAGCCACGCAATCTCCTCTTTATACGGAGGTATCGTCTTTTTCGTCGAACCTTCCTCGCAAAGCCATGGTGTCTCAAGTATCTTTGGTACATTGGCAAACCGCTCATCATGCACAAGGCGGTGCAGTGTTTCATAGCCAATACTGCCCCTATCCACGTTTGCGTGACGATCCTTGTGTGCGCCCAGTGGATTTAAGCTGTCATTTATGTGAAAAACAGCTATCTGATCAAGTCCGATGACCTTATCAAACTCGGCAAAAACATCATCATAATGGTTCACCAGATCATATCCGGCATCATTTACATGGCACGTATCAAAACATACACGAAGCCTGTCTTTTTTGTTTACTCCATCGTAAATCGCCTTGAGTTCCTCAAAAGAGCGTCCTACTTCACTGCCCTTTCCAGCCATGGTCTCAAGTGCTATAAAAACATCATCATCGTTCTGGTCAAGCACAGTGTTAAGTCCCTTTATGATCTGCGCAATTCCAGCCTCTGCACCGGCATTTACATGGCTTCCCGGGTGAAGCACGAGTATTTGGCTCTTCATTGCCGCTGTCCTTACTATCTCTTTTTCAAGGAATTCCACCGCAAGCTCATAAGTCTCGGGTTTTACCGTATTTGCAAGGTTTATGATATATGGCGCGTGAACCACTATCTCATTTATTCCATGCGCATGCGCATATTCCCAGCCGGCATCTATGTTAAGCTCAGAGATTTCTTTTCTTCTTGTGTTCTGCGGTGCTCCCGTGTAGAGCATGAACACATTTGCGCCATATGACGCTGCTTCTCTGGCAGATGCCAGAAACATATCTTTTCCCGCCATTCCCACATGGCAGCCTAATTTTATATTACTCATACTTTTCCCTCTATTTCGTTGTATCTATTTTACCGTATCTATTATTGTGCTTATATAGTTTTCTCTATTTCATCGCATATTAGTGCTAAAAACAAGGCTTCTGTACCCGGACTGATTATACTTGATATCGTCATTTTAATTCTCCTCATTTCCATAAATCTACACACATGTATACTATAACACTACATTTTGGGTAACTCTACCTAAATATTTTTAATTTAAGTTAAATTTTATCGCTTGACTGGGGAAGTAAGCTGCCGGTGACACACTTTAATGTGTAAACAGTGACCTGTGCAATTATAAACTTACCATAAATATGTGCAATCCACTTGACATAGTATTAAAGACTACGTATACTATTCTTTGCAACCACATATATCAAAAAACACATAGTAAACATGTATGTGGTGCATAATTACAATTAACCATTTTTCAGAAATAAGAGGATATAATATGTTCGAAATCGTTGTTGATTCTGCGGCAAATATTCCTGCAGAGCTTTGTAAAAAATACAATATAAAGGTACTTTCATTTGTCAATCTGGTAAACGGAAAAGAAGTGACCTGTTTTGATCCTGATCTTTCACCTGAGCAGGAACGCCAGAAAGGAAAAGAATACTATGATGCCGTAAGAGCCGGAGCTGAAATAAAAACCGGGCTCATAAGCAGCGGTATTTTCGAAGATACTTTCCGCGAGATCGTCGAGGCAGACAAAGATGTCCTCTATTTCTCTCTCAGTAAAAATATCAGTGGAAATTACAACTCTGCCAGAGTGGCAGCGGAAGAAGTCATGGAAAACTGTACAAACGGCAGAAAAATCCGCTTGATCGATTCGCTCAATGCCTCTTTAGCACAGGGAATACTTGCCATCTACGCAAGCGAGATGCGTGATAAAGGCATGGAATTTGATGAAATTGCCGATACCTTAGAGACCTATCCTGCAAGAATGAACGGTGTATTTACCGTGGGAAATCTCAAATATCTAGCAAAAACAGGACGCCTCAGCGGTGCTACCGCAGTTATCGGAAACGTATTGAGCATCAAGCCTATACTTCGTGGAAACAAGGACGGATACATCGTACAGTTCAAGAAATGCCGCGGCAGAAAGCCTGTTTTGAACGAACTTATAAATCTGGTGTGTGACAACATCGTAAATCCAGAGGAGCAGATCATTGGAATTGCTCACGCTGATTCTTATGAAGATTCACTCTACGTCATGGACGAGATCCAGAAACGTATAAAGGTGCGCGGTTTCATCAACACCTCTTATGATTTCTGTACCGGCAGCCATGTCGGACCGGATACAATAGCATTGTTCTTTATGGCAAAGGACAGAGAATTGGGAGCCTAAGCGGCTCCCATTTTTTCTGCTAACGCTTTATAGTAACATCATATATCGAATTACTTTTACCTATCTTCATTACTCCACATTCTTTAGTGCCTGATCCATAGGGATCTTCTTAATTCTCTTGAAATCGAATACCATTACTATCAGATATCCTATCAGCACAAATGCAAACATTTTTACATAGCCGAGTGGATTTACTTTGAAAGCAAACCAGCCGCTGTAAGAGAACAGCATCAGCTTCCATGCTGTCTTCATCACGAGTGTTCCAAGCACCACGCTGATCAGATCTGCGATCACTACGACTATTGATGTTGACACAAGATAAAGGCTTGCAATCTCTTTATTTTCGTATCCTAAGATCTTTGTCATTGAAATAGCTGTCTCGTTTTTCTCAATAATGAGCTTTGTGAGCAGGTAGATCATAACTGCGGCAAGCAGGATGCAAAGCACCTGGAAATAACTCATGTATGATCCCATTGAGTGATCGAGCTGATCTGTCATCTTTGTAATATCACGTATCGTGATGGTTGTCGCGATATTATTTTCGTCAATATCTGTTATCTTTGAGTCTGAGAGAAAACCGCTGAACTGATCATCCTTCAGATCGAATATATCCGAAAACTTATCGATTGGCATAAATACCGCAATACTCTGCGATTTATCGTATATTCCTTTCACTTTGAAAGTGTATGATTTTTTCTCATACTGGGCTTCGAGTGATACCTCATCACCCACACTCAGATCGTATTTTTCTGCGAATGAATGTGAAATATACACTTCATTTTTCTTTAATGACTTAAGATCCTTGATCTTTACATAGCTGCTGTCATCGGCAATTCCGTATATTGAAACTTCCTCATCGAGTGAGTCACTCTTTTTAAGGAGGGAAGTCATATCAAATTTCTCTGCATCCTCATTGTCAGTCGATACGATGTTTCCGTCCTCATCCACGTAGGATTTGAGCACATACTGATATTTTGCGAACATCATGCCATCTGTGTTACTCTTATAATAATCGAGCGTATCCGGCATACCGACTGCCATCGCAAGCATAACCATGATAAACAGTATTCCGACAAAAAGTATCAGATAATTTGCCTTGTTCTGGAACATGATACGCAGTCTGAAACGGCTCATAAAGTTCCATTTTGGCAGGCGCATTGCCTTTTTATGCTTATTTTTCTTCATAGCATGGCGCAGGAACTGCAACGGTGTATGCTGCATCATGCGCACAATAACTATGAGGTTTACCACCAGCATGATAATGACAGGTAAAACCGTTGTTTTAAGGAATGCGTCAGGATTCCAGATCGTCTTGTATACAGGAAGGCTGTAGCTATTGTAATACATGGAAACAACTACATTTTTAAACACTGTGTAGCCGAGTACATTTCCGACTATTGCCGCTAAAAGTGTCACGATAACCGGCATCGACAGATAATGGCGCACCAGTTCACCCTTTGTGTAGCCCGAAGCGCGCAGTGTTCCGATCGCTGATGATTCGTTTGCTATAGTATTGCTTATGGTAACTGCAAATATAAATGCGATTATGACTACAAGAATGTCAAGCAACATGCCGCCCATCGCCTTGTCTGAACCCATATCGTCTGTTGCGAAATTGATAGCAGGGTTTCCGTATTTTGGTGTGTAATCCTCCAGTTCATTTCCTGCGAGCATCACCTGTGTGACCATTGCATTCATGAAGCTGTCGGACTGCTCTTTTTCCTCGATATCATCTGCCGGAGCGTGATCGTATTTCCATGCGTATGAGTAATGGATGCTCTTATCCAGACGGTCAAAGCCCTCCTGTGTGACCATTGCCACGTCAAATTTTATCGCGTCAAACATAAAATCTGTCTTTTTTTCATGCAATGTTGAGTAATTTACATACGCGATAAGTCCTGAAATCTTAAACTCTTTTCCACTGACCTTGATCGTATCTCCAACCTTCATGCCTGCGTTGTCTGCGTGCATACGGTCAACCGCGATCTCATTCTCATTTTGTGGAAAAGCTCCGTCTAAAAGGCAGGCAAGGTTGATATCGTCTGTCTTTGCATAAACACGGATCGTTCCGTCTTTCTTACCATCGTTATCGTTGTCCTCTTCTTCATTTCTATAGAAATTCTCATAAACCGTGACAGGAGTTTTTTTGTAATCCTTATCATCGGAATCGTCTGTATAGCCCGGTATATCTGCTTTTTCACCGGATTCAATAGCCTCGATCAGATCACTGTCCGCCTTTTCTTTCAGCTCAAAATGACCGTCCTCCTGCTTATACTTGGTAACTCCCTCGTCGGCTGAAGTGAGCATACTCTCGTTTGCCACATACATGCCGGATACAAATCCGATCGTAAGCACCAGAAATAAGAAAACCACAAGATACTTTTTCCAGTCACCGGCAAGCTCTTTCGGTATTCGTTTTATAAGGGGATTTTTTATCTTTTTACTCTTCATAGCTGCCCCCTTACCACTCTAACTCTTCTGCTGAAACCTTATTCGTGTTGATATCGTTGTGGCGGATTGCACCGTCACGCAGCTTGATCACATGGTCTGCCATGTTCTTGATTGCCTCGTTGTGAGTAACCATGATGACTGTATTGCCGTATTTTTTGTTTACATCCTCGATGAGCTTTAATATCTCCTTTGAGGTGTTGTAATCGAGTGCTCCCGTTGGCTCATCACAAAGCAGGATATCAGGGTTTTTCACGATCGCACGACCGATGGAAACACGCTGCTGCTGTCCTCCCGAAAGCTGGTTTGGCAGCTTATATCTGTGCTCGTAAAGCCCTAAGGTATGTAACAGGTCATCGATATCGAGCGCATTGTCAGACAGATAAGCACCTACCTCGATGTTTTCCTTTACGTTTAAGTTTGAGATCAGATTGTACATCTGGAACACGTATCCGAGATGTTTTCTGCGGTACTGAGTAAGCTTTTTCTCGCTCATATCCTTTAGTTTGTCACCGTTTATGCTGATATATCCCGAATCTGCACTGTCGATTCCTCCGATAATATTAAGGAGTGTGGATTTTCCCGAACCGGACGGTCCGAGCAGCACGCAGAACTCTCCTTTTGCCACAGAAAAATTCATTCCACGCAGTACTTCCTGACGAGTCTCACCACTTCCGAAACCCTTCTTTAAATCAACAATCTCCAAAAACTTTCTCTCTTCTTCTGACATATTTCATCCTCTCTTTCAACGTCTTTATGATCCATTACCAACCATCAGGGTTATATATATCGTATCTCTGTTAGTTTCATCTAACTCCTTAGTATCATACTATCCCTTGAAACGCTGATTGTCAAGGTAGTTGTCAGCTTATCTTCCATTAGAGCGAGTCCATGGCGCGCAAACACAAAAACGGGATATATCATATTCTGATATATCCCGTTTCTTATAATTGCACGCATAATTTAACTCACACTTAAAATTTAATGTGTAAACCATCCTACCGATTCAGCCGGTGCCAGATTCATATTGATCTGCTTTACTTCCTGATATTCTTCCAAACCATGTACCCCAAGTTCTCTGCCGATACCGCTCTTCTTATATCCACCCCACGGAGCCTGACAGAATGTCGGCTGACTACAATTAATCCATGTAATTCCTGCCCTAAGCTCCTGTATCACTCTCATTGCTCTAGCTCCATCTTTGGTAATCACAGCTCCTGCTAAACCATATTCTGTATCATTGGCAAGTTCAATTGCTTCTTCCTCAGTATCAAAGGTAAGAACACTGAGCACAGGTCCAAAAATTTCTTCTTTAACGATTGTCATATCCGGTGTGCATTCATCAAAAATTGTAGGTTCGATAAAGAATCCATCCGCACATTTTCCTTGTGTATATCTACTTCCTCCACATAAAAGCTTAGCTCCTTCATTTTTTCCCGACTCTATATATCCAAGAATCTTATTCATCTGACCTTCAGTAATTATAGCTCCCATATCCGGGTTTTCCATTCCAGGTCCGATAGTTATCTTTTTTGCCTTTTCTACAAGTTTGTCCAAAAAAGCTTCTTTGATGTTTTTTTCAATAATAAGCCTTGATGTTGCCGCACAGACCTGCCCTGCGTTGAAAAATATACCTATCATTGCCCATTCTACTGCTGCATCCAGATCACAATCTGCAAACACTACAAGAGGAGATTTTCCTCCGAGTTCCAGTCCGACTTTTTTCAGGTTTGATGTAGCAGCCTTTGCAATGAACTGTCCGGTCTTTGTGCTTCCGGTAAATGTGATCATATCAACATCCTCACTCTCTGCAAAAACAGCTCCTACATTTGGTCCATCTCCAAGGACTAAGTTTGCTGTTCCTTTTGGTATTCCTGCTTTCTCAAATATTTCAAAAAGCTTGATTGTAGATAATGGAGCATTCTCACTTGGCTTGAACACAACGCTATTTCCGGCTGCAAGTGCTGGTGCCAGCTTCCAGACAGCCATCAAAAGTGGGTAATTCCATGGCGTTATCTGAGCACATACACCTACAGGCTCATGAACCGTATAACTATGCATTGCTCCAAATCCTTTGTTTACATTGTATACACCACCTTCCGGTTTATCTATCAATCCGGCATAATACTGAAAGCATTCTATCGCATCAGAGACATCACCTTCAGCCTCTCTGTATGGTTTTCCATTGTCCAAAGTATCTGTTTTTGCAAGTTCTTCGCTCTGATCTTCCATCAGATCCGCTATTTTTCTCAAAACTGCCGCTCTGTCTACCGCTGCCATATCTCTCCATGTACGATCTTTATAAAATGACTTATTTGCTGCCGCGATAGCTTTTTTTGCATCATCCGGTCCACTTTCTGTTACAACAGCTATTACAGTTCCATCCGAAGGGCAAATCACATCTCTTGTTTTTCCTGTCTGTGATTTTTCCCATATTCCATCAATATAATTCATTAATATATCCATCAAAATTCTCCTTTACATCTCTATCCATTTGGCCAGATCTATATCCTCTATCATCTGTGGTACATTACCCGTTGAGTTCTTCATAACTATGGCATCCTCAGGATTCCAGTACAAATAAACATGTTCTCCCATTTCAGGCAGTCCTGATCCAGCCAACCTTGAAATTCTTACTTTTCTTCCATTTATGAGTTCTACTATTGCACTTACATACGAACCTGTAAAAAGAAAATCTTTTACTATTCCACTTATACTGAATCCAACAATCGGATTTTCACTCCACATTGTCTGATGAGGACGTATGGAAATGTTTACGAATTCCTTTTTCGAAACATTTTCACCAGTTGCAAGAAAATCTCCTGATTCACATTTTACATGAAGCTCATTTTCTAGAACATCCTCTACAGCCCCCTCAAATGCATTTGTTTCTCCAATAAAATCAGAGACAAATTCTGTTTTGGGCTTCGTATAAATCTCCATCGGTGTCCCCATCTGTTCCACATTGCCACCATTGAGCACTACTATATAATCACTCATTACCATGGCTTCCTCCTGATCATGTGTGACATATATAAATGTAATTCCAAGTTTTTGCTGCAATTCCCTCAGTTCATAGCGCATCTCTTTTCTTAGTTTCATGTCAAGTGCTGTAAGCGGTTCATCCAGCAATATCAATGATGGCTCATTGACTATTGCCCTTGCTATTGAAACTCTCTGCTTTTGACCTCCGGACATCTGTGCCGGCATCCGTTTTTCAAAACCTTCAAGCTGCACCAGTTTTAAAGCATCAGTGACTGCTTTTTGTATTTCTGCTTTCTTTTTACCTTTTGCCCTAAGGCCGTAGGCGATATTGTCATATACATTCAAATGTGGAAAAAGTGCATACTGCTGGAAAACCGTATTTAGTTCTCTTTTTTCCGGTGGCAGATGGATAACGCTTTTTCCATCAATCTCGATATCGCCTCCGTCAATCGTCTCAAATCCGGCTATCATACGTAAAATAGTAGTTTTTCCGCAACCAGACGGACCAAGAAATGAAATAAACTGTCCCGGTTTTATATCCAGAGAAATCTGATTTACCACATGATTATCTTTAAATGACTTATCCAGTTCTGCGATCCTAACTGCTCCGCGTTTTCCCATATAACCACGTTCCTTCCTGCTAGATTGCTTTTTTACCTCTCTGTCCTGTACGGATCCTCATTACATCATCTATTGTAGAGACAAATACTTTTCCATCTCCTACCGTATCTGTTGACAGATGATCATAAATCAGTGCAAGTAAATCTTCCAATTCCTCATCACGGATAATTACCTCCGCTTTAATCTTTGGAATAAGATTCATATTTGTGATCTCTATTCCCTTATAACTGCTTGCATCCGTGCTTCCTTTCTGATTACCACAGCCCATTGCTGATGTAACTGTAATTCCACCTACATTGCACTTATTCAGTATATGTTTCAATTTTTCAAGTTTGTCCGGTCGAATGATTAACTCTACTTTCTTCATGCTTTATTTCCTCCTTGTCAATCCTCTATCCGCTCTGCATTTTCTGGAAGCCAGTCTATGTATACACGATCTCCGATTTGATAATCTTCCTGCGATAATGCATATACTTTCTGATTATTTTCAAGTACAAGTTCTATTCTGTTGCTTATACCCATGTATACGATTTTCTGTACCAATGCCGGTATTCTTCTATCTGAATTTTCCTTATGCATACATATAAATTCCGGTCTGACTGCGATTGTAACATCGTCTGTAAAGAAATTTGACTCACCAAGAAATGATGCGACAAATTTCGTCTTTGGATGATGATAAATTTCCCATGGTTCTCCCTGCTGCTCTATCTTTCCACCGTTCAAGACCACGATACGATCACTTATAGTCAGTGCTTCTTCCTGATCATGTGTAACATACACATATGTGATCTTAGAATCCCTCTGCATCTGTTTTAAGTCTATCTGCATCTGTTTTCGCAGTTTCATATCAAGAGCACCAAGCGGTTCATCCAAAAGCAAGACTCTAGGCTTATTTACAAGACTCCTTGCAATCGCAACTCTCTGCTGCTGGCCTCCTGACAATTTTGCAGGCTTTCTATCTGCAAGAGCCTCCAGCTTTGTCATTTCAATAACTTCATCCACGCGCTCCTTTATTTCTTTTTCAGGAACTTTTTTCATCTTAAGTCCAAATGCTATATTATCGCGAACTGTAAGATGTGGAAAAAGTGCATAGCTTTGAAATACGGTATTTACTTCTCTTTTATTTGGCGCGATTCCCGCCTGATCGACTCCCGCCAGAGACACTACACCCTCATCCGGTGTCTCAAAGCCATTTATCATTCTAAGAAGTGTTGTCTTACCACATCCGGATGGTCCGAGAAAAGTGAGAAACTCACCATCGTATACATCAAGATCAATACCATCTATTATCTTTTGTTCACCATAGCTTTTTTGAATATTTTGGAGCTTTATCAATACTTTTTCATCACTCATCACGCATCCTCCTTATTCAAAAGATTTGAAAGTAATATAGCTATAAGTGATACCACAAATATGATACTTGATATAGCATTTACCTCAGGTGTAATACCATTTCTTGTCATTCCCCATATCTGAATAGGTAATGTAGAGAATATACCATTCAGGAAATATGTTACAGGAATTTCATCCATTGAAAGAGTAAACGAAAGTAATGCTGAACTGATAATCGCAGTTTTAACATTCGGAAGTATTACCTTTACAAATGTCTGAATACCACTTGCGCCCAAATCCTCCGCTGCTTCTATGATATTTCCATCAAGTCTGCGCAATCTTGCGTAGACTTGTGGCAATACAGTTGCAATAAGGAATGTCGAATGTCCAAACACTACCGCCACCATGCCCTGATGTATTCCTAATACCTGAAAAAATGTTAACATTGCAACACCAGTCAAAATTCCTGGTAATATCAGCGGAAGCATTACTATCTTGTTTAAAAAACTTTTTCCCGGAAAATTGTATCTATACATGGCATATGCCCCAGGCACACCTAAAATACATGCTACCAATGTACTTACCACTGCAACTGCAAGCGAGTGTTCTAATGAAAGTATCAGATCATGGTTCTCTGCCATAACCTGAAACCATTTCAATGAAAAACCCTTCATTGGGAAACAGTTTACTGTATCCGAATTGAATGCATATACCACTACTATTACAATAGGCAAGTATAAAAACACCAAAATCAATATACCAAGAATGGCGATGAGTACATGACTCATTTGTTTTTTCTTTACCATGATATCTCCTCCATTCTACATCTCTTCCAATTTTGAATAATGTTTTTCCAATCTGTCTGTCACTTCCAAAAGCACCAGTACAAATATAAGAATAATAATTCCGATAGCCGCACCATATGGCCAGTTATTTGATGTACCAAACTGCATCTGAACAATATTTGCAATCTTTGTTGATGTTGTCGAGCCACCTAACAGAGATGGTGCGAGGAAATCGCCCATTGACAACGCAAATGCATATGTCGCACCTGTTATAATTCCCGGTAATGTAAGTGGAATTATAACCTTTCCCAGTGTCTTTATTCCACTGCATCCAAGATCCCTGGAAGCCTCTATCAGATTTGTCGGTATCTGCTCTAAAGATGTATATATTGGCATCAATACATATGGTGTATAAATATGTACCATTGCGATGATCACAGAAACATTACTATATAGAAAAACATCCAACGGTGCATCTGTTACTCCAAGCCACATAAGAAATGAATTTAATACACCATTAGTTCCAAGTATTATTTTCCATGCATATGCTCTCATAATGTAGCTGACCCATAATGGAATTATTGCCATCATATAAAGGACTTTTTTAGTCTTTGCTTTTTTCACTATAAAATTTATGAAATAGGCTAACGGAAAACTTATTACTATTGTTATGATAGTAACAATAAGTGATGTTTTTAATGTATCAAGCAATACCTTATAC
>CAVABC010000027.1:0-31988 GCA_963586665.1 Acutalibacteraceae bacterium | reverse complement strand
CAGTATTTATAAGGAAATATTAGATACATAGGTAATGAACTTCACGGATTCAGGTTGTAGATAAATTTTCCCTGAAATCTATTTCACCGCCATCTTTAAAATGAATGTATACCCTATGTTTTAAAACATCAATGTATAATATTTGTTCAATATCTACGCTATAAATCTTCCCATTAATATCAAACTCATAATTTGTATTTCTTAATGCTATTTTTTTGCGCGCTGCCGTCAAAACTTCATCTAAATGTTTGTCATAATTTTCTTTGCATAAAAACCAGAAGGGCTGATATGAAAATGAATTATATACCAATTCATTATGGCTTGTACAAAATACTAAAAGACTATCTTTTTCAGGTATATCCCTTGCAACTGAAAATCCATCTTTTTCAGGCATATCAATGTCCAGAAAAATTATGTCAAACTTATTTTTCTCATTACTTCTTACTAATTGCCTGCCGTCCGTAAATTTTGCGATCGCGCCCTTCCAATGATATTTTTTAAGCATCTGCTCTATATTCTTTTCTATGTCATCAACAAATGCGGGATCATCATCGCATATTCCTATTTTTAACATTAAATTACCTATATTTCTAAAAAAATCCGCTACACTAAATATATAGTATAGCGGATTGATTTATAAAAGACAATTTTATTCTAATTATCCTTTATTTATGCTACTTTGTCTGAATAATGTACAACAGCAATTTCTGTCATTGCATTTTTCATCTTGTCAACAATTTTCTCTAATTGCTCGGCAACTTCATTACTGTATGATACCTCTCCACATTGAGTGCAGACCTGAGATGGAACTTCCTTCACAATAATAATGCAGTTTCCCATGTCAGCAATAAAATTTGTCAGTTTATTTTCCAGCGTTCCTTTACACATAAAGCACTCCATATTAGGACTCCTTTCTACAGCCCCTTATGCAATACCTTCTTCTCGAGCTTATCCCCATCAAGGGTATACTCGATAGCATTGTATGCACCATCTCTGTATGCGAATGTCTCATTGTCATCCTGATAATGCACAAAGCTGCCCTTGCCCGGATATGTCAGTATGCTGATCTTATCCTCTGTGATATCCTCCGTAGATCTGACATCTCCGTCGGCAACAGGGATAATTGCTCCTGCTTTTATGAAAACAGGTACTTTATCCAGCGGTGCATCTGCCAGAATATATCTGCCTCCGCTGTATTTTTCACCTGTGTAGTAATCGTACCAGTCACCGTCCGGCAGATATACCTCTCTTGCCTCTTTGCCCGGTGCGATCACAGGTGCAACCAGTACAAAACTTCCAAGCATATATTCATCGGAAATATTTCTCACATGCCTGTCTGCCGGATACTCGTATACGAGCGGACGCACGATCGGTGCGCCTGTCTTTTCACACTCATGTGCCAGATCATAAATATATGGAATAAATCTGTATCTGAGCTTTACGGTCTTTCTGACTGCATCTATCGTAGTCTCGTCAAACTGCCAAGGCTCCTGTCTGCGTGTTCCCATCGCTGAATGATTTCTGAAAAACGGCACAAATACTGCTGCCTCATAAAATCTAACGAGAAGCTCCGGTGTCGTATCACTTCCAAATCCACCTATGTCACTGCCACACATTGCAAGTCCGCTGACTGACAGATTGCACACCTGCTCGAGTGAAAGTGCTATATGCGACCATATGCTGTGATTGTCTCCTGTCCAGCCACCGCAGTATTTCTGACTTCCGGCATATGCTGCCCTTGTAAGTACAAACGGACGTTTTCCACCATCATTTTTTGCCAGTCCCTCGTATGTAGCTTTTGCCATGTAATGTCCGTAAATATTGTGAACCTTTTCATGTGCGCCATACTCAAACTGTACATCATCCGGCAGTGGTCCGTTAAAGCTTGCCGGCTCATTCATGTCATTCCATATGCCTCTGATACCATGATCGAGAAGTATCTTTGTCTTATCTCCCCACCAGTTTCTGACAGTTTCCTTTGTAAAGTCAGGGAATACCGATGTTCCCGGCCATACTGCGTTCTCATATACCTCTCCGCCTGCGGCATACGCATACGCGTCCATATCCATGCCCTCTTTGTACATGAAATAGTCCTCATCCTTCTTCACGCCCGGATCAATGATGGATATGAGCTTTATGCCTCTGTCAGCAAGTTTCTCCGAAAGTCCCTTTACATCAGGAAATTTTTTATCATCAAAGGTAAATACCCTGTAGCCGTTCATGTAGTCGATATCCATATGGATCACATCGCAAGGGATGTCGAGTTCGCGGAATTTGTCCGCTATATCGAGTACTTCATCCTGCGTATAATAACCCCAGCGGCTCTGGTGACTTCCGTATATCCATCTCTGATAAAGAGGTGTAGTACCTGTCAGTGATGTATAAAGTCCTACCACATCTGCCATGTCTTTTCCCGGCATGAAATAGTAGTCCAGCTCGCCCTTCTCATGCTCAATAAAATAATAATCGGTATTTTCAAAACCGAAATCAAATGTTGTCTTGTAGGTATTGTCTGCAAAAATTCCGTAACAGTAATCATCCCCTAATACCATAAAAAACGGGATTGATTTGTAGAGCGACTTGAAGCTGTCCACATGTGGCGCAGGATCATCCGTATTCCAGTTTACATATGAATATCCACGTTTGTTGAGACACCCCGGCTTATCGCCCAAACCGTAAATCGCATCATCTTTTCCGAGCTTCTTAACTATGGTAACTGCATCACTGCTGCTCTCATCTTTTCCTACGGTATGACCTTCAAGCTCTGCAACCGCAAGATCCTCGTATGGATTTTTCTCGCTCTTTTTGCGGGCATTTTCATAATCTGAAAGCACGAGTTTTCCGTTGTAATATATATCAAGTTTCTCGTTATCTTTCACATTTACGGCAATATCTTTTGCACTGATAACTTCTTTAACTGCGGTATCGCTGACACCGGCTTCTGTTGCCGTCTGAACCTTTAAAGCCGCTGCTGTCGGGATGTAGCTATCCTCTATTGCAACACTCTCGATGCCAGGTTTCTGTGCAACATGCACTATGTTGTTTTCAAATATGGTAACAAACAGACTGCTGTTTTCGTAGATCAGCTCTGCTGTGTTGTCCTGTATTTTACAGCTTTTATATGAATTACTCATTGTGTACCCTCCACTTAAATAACTGTGTTTTCGTATAATTTCGTTACTACTATAGTACCATCTATTGGTATGGTGGTCAATACACTACATTCAATCCAAAAGTTTCCCTTCCCTATAAGACCACTCCAGATAATCAGGATTTTGATAGTACAGATCAGTGTTAAACTCTGATATTTTATCACTGATAAAAGAAGAAAAAATATTGATAAGTTCCTGCACTTCTTCTCCTTCTTTTGCACAATCCTCTATCATGATGCTATAAAGTTTCCCTTGCTATATATTCAATCAACGAGCATACATAAAAATAATCATTTCTCTCTTTTGCTGTCATATACTACCTCATAATTTTTATATTCCTAAAAAATCCGCTACACTATGCATATAGTATAACGGATTGATATAGAAATTACAATTTGCTGTTATTTATTTGCCTTGTCATGTATCATTCTTGCCAGATAGACAAATGGTGTATCAGCCAGGCTTGTCACGATAAATATTACATAACTTGAAAGCGCGATGCTAACAAGTGTAGCCAGTTTATACATGCCCCAGAAAGCTCCGAATGTGTAAAGCAATGTGTTAAGAAGCTGTGATACAAGTGTTGAACCATTGTTTCTAAGCCAAAGAGCTTTTCTTGAGTCACCATTAAAATGCTTCTTGGTAAGTGCCCACCATTTGTGATATGCCCACACATCAAATCGCTGGCAGATCGCATATACGAGCACACTCACGATCATCAGACGCGGAGTATTTGAGAATATTGTCTTTATAGCCGGCTGAGCCCAATCGCTTGCGCTAGGCTGATAAAGCATCCATGTCTGTGATATGATAATAAAAAATATTGATGTAAATATTCCGATATTTACGGCTTTCTGTGATGCCTTTTTACCTTCAACCTCACTGATAATATCTGTAACCAGAAATGTTGATGCAAACAGGATGTTACCGAGTGTCTGCTCCATGCCAAAGGCATTTACCATGATAAGAACCTCTATATTTGCTGTGATGGTAGCTATTGCCGTAAAGCAGTACAGACCATGCAGACCAAATATCTTGTATGCCAAAAGCACTGTTCCGTAGATCACAAAAAGACTTGCGATCAGTAAAAATTCATTCATTTTCTTTTCTCCATTTCAATGTTTTTGACCACATTTTATGTACGAGAAATTATGAAAACACTATTTGTGAATTCAATGTATGCATAAAATAAAAAGGGCACTTATATGTTTTGACCACATAAAGTACCCTTCGCAGATTGATAACTCAGACCGCTATCAAATATATGCAAATTATCCCTAGTTTTGTTTATAGACAGGATGGTCACGAACTGTCTTGTTATGTTGTAATCGATATCAAATACTGTAGTACTATAGCAGATTATTGGTGATTTGGCAATGGTTTATTTCCTATTTATACAACTCCCCTAATTCAATCAATATACGATCTGCTCTCTCTTCACAAGCAAATCCTGATCTTGAGAAAAATCCATATCTATAGCACTCCAGTCCCGTTTGTTTTACCTGACGGATTTCATTTTGTACGATACTTTCAGTTACAGGCTCTTTTCTGAATTTTGCTTCATAGAAAATATAGCCTTTATCATCCAATGTGACAATATCAAATTCCCCATTCTTTTTTTCGACAGGATCATCATAATAGTATTTTCCTATTTTCTCAAAAATCTCATCCATAAGACCTTTTCTGTTTTTCATGATCAGATACTGTTTGCAAATCCTTTCAAAACTTTTCGGAACATACTTCGTCTCAAAATCCTCTGCTATATATTTATCAAAAAAAACTTCCGCATCCATAATATTCATCCGTGACAGATTTCTGAAAATATATTTATAGTAAAACAGCGAGAGATTATCCGAAATAAAATATCCTGACTTTTTCTTATTGTTTTCATCATTGATCGGAGCTTCTTTTGAAACAACATCCATACGCATCAGCTTATCGAGAATATCAATCAATGCCGGTCCACTTGAGACATTTGACTGATCAAGTATATCCTTATATCTTGAAAATCCTTTCGCAAGTGCTTCAAAGACTTCGTTCGCATTTGTTATTTTTGAGATTTCTGAACTCAGGTACATGGATACTTCGTTTTCCAAGCGCGCTCCTGAAGAGGCGATAAGATCTATGATATTCTCCCGCACACTCTTTTTTGAATCGATCAACCGGTTATAATATGGTATTCCGCCAAATACACTAAACAGTCTTACCTTATCCTCATCCGAAAACTCCGGATAAAACAATGCTGACTCATAATAATCCATTGGTTTTAAGTTAAGTGTAAGATCAATCCTCCCATACAGCGGATTTTGTCTTTCCAGAAGAGCTTTCATCGTATCCACGTAAGAGCCGCAGACAATAAGTTTCATATTGGAAGTATCTTTATTCTGATCTATTACCGATTGCAGGACACTGTCAAGTCCCTTTGAATTTTCACGTAAATATGGATATTCATCCAGAACAAAAATCATCGGCTCTTTTTCAGACATTTTAAACAGGAACTTCAATAAAACCTCCATATTTTCAAATGCAGGCTTTGGAAACTCAAAAATCTCACCGATCAGTTCTGCCAGACTGTCTACATTATTCTTTTCTGTGGTCTGCTTACATTCATAATAAATGCTTTTTATATCCGTTTCTTTCAGCACCTGTTTTATAAGCTCACTTTTTCCAATTCGACGCCTTCCATAAATCAGAGAGATCATCTGTCCATCTGAATTGAACATTGAGCACAGTTTTTTTCTTTCGTTTTCTCTTCCATAAAACATACGAAACAGCCTCCAAACCACAAAATTAAATGATATATATAGTATAGTTTTAAATTCTGTCAATGTCAATTTTTATTCGGTCACAACCGAGTCAACCACAACCGAATAAAATCCATCTTGACTTTCACACTTCACAAGTGTATAGTAACTGACATACAGGGAATGAAGTTCTCCCTTGGAAATTTATCCTAAACCGCTTATTAAGCTGATGACTTCTGTGATCTATCACAGGAGCACCAGCTTTTTTTATTTTATACATAGCCTTATTTAAAAAACTATTAGCATTAAAAATATTCAATTTCAAGCGAAAGGAGCAACTCATGCTTACATCATTATCACTCATTTTTCTGGTAGGTCTGGCCACTGCCGCTATCTGCCAGAAGATCAAACTCCCACGCATCATAGGTATGCTTTTTACCGGTATCGTGCTAGGTCCGTATGTTCTCGATCTGCTCGATCCGTCCATCCTGTCGATTTCGGCAGATCTGCGAAAGATGGCTCTTATCATCATTTTGCTAAAAGCCGGACTGTCACTTGATCTCGGTGACCTAAAGAAAGTCGGGCGCCCAGCGGTCATGCTGTCTTTTGTACCGGCATCCTGCGAGATTGTTGGATATATCATATTTGCACCGATACTGCTTGGCATATCGCGGATTGATGCGGCTGTAATGGGCGCGGTGCTTGCCGCTGTTTCACCTGCTGTTGTCGTACCACGCATGGTAAATCTCATGGAAAATAAATACGGCACTGATAAAGCGATACCGCAGATGATCATGGCAGGAGCTTCCTGCGATGATATATTTGTCATCGTGCTTTTTACCACATTCCTTGGCATGGCACAGGGACAGGGCGCAAGTGTCATGTCCTTTGTAAATATTCCTGTTTCGATCATTCTTGGGATCGCGCTTGGAGCAGTTGCCGGATATATACTTTATCGTTTTTTCGAAACTGCCTACGCTCACAAAAACTGTGTAAGAAACAGCACTAAAGTCATTATCGTGCTCGGTGTATCATTTCTTCTCGTATCAATAGAGACATGGCTTGAGGGAAAAGTCGCAGTTTCCGGACTTCTCGCAGTTGTAGCCATGGCATGTGTGCTTAAGATGAAAAGCATAGCATTTGTCTCAAAACGGCTCTCTGAGAAATTCGGTAAACTGTGGATAGCTGCCGAAGTCATACTTTTCGTGCTCGTAGGAGCTGCCGTTGATATACGATACACTGCAAAAGCCGGAGCTGCCGCTGTTGCGCTCATCTTTGCAGCACTGGTTTTCCGTGCTTTCGGAGTGCTGCTTTGTGTTGCAAAAACAAATCTGAGCATAAAGGAACGTGCTTTCTGCGTTATCGCATATATGCCAAAAGCCACCGTACAGGCGGCTATCGGTTCCGTTCCCCTCGCTGCCGGCTTGGGTTGTGGAAAAATAGTCCTGTCGGTGGCCGTGATGGCTATCATTATAACAGCACCGCTTGGTGCTTTTGGAATGGATGCGACATATCGCAGGTTTTTAAACCATTAAATATCAGAAATTTACTGCACCGGTGCATCCTCATCTGCCCTGTACTCAAAGAAATCAAAATCTGCATAATGGCTGTGTTTCATGCGGTCAGCACAGGTCAGTCCGACAAATGCACCGGTAAATTCTCCGTATTTGCAGTACTCATCTGAATATTTTGTCGTGTCAAATTCCCTGCCTATGCGCACATATGTGCAACCGTCATAGCTCCACTCGAACCATGACTTTCTGCCTCTGATATTAAGACGCAGATATACAGGTCTTTCATCCACAGGTATACGGGTGTTTAAAAACTCTTCTTTTTCTCCGTTCTCGAGCTGTATTATGGACAACGCGCTCTGACCTAGTGTCTCACTGTAATACTTTCTGAGATTTACATAGTTCATGTTGTCATAATACAGGATAAGTCCTGCGCTGTGCTGGTGTATCTCAGGAGTAAATTCCATCTTTGTCGTAATGGTCGCATACACACTCGTCAGCTTTCTTGCAAGTATGCTTACCTTGTTCAGTGAGGTGCGCGCCTCCTGTCCGCGAAGCCTTACATATCCCGGACGCGCCTTTACATCCGCAAAACTCTGCGGCATGATCCTCGGTGCATAATACCAGTTGCCAAGCTCCCCTGAGTCAAAATCATCAAACTCCGGTATCTTCGGCATTAAGACCTCTGGCAGTGAACTTTCGACTACCTCTATCTTTGCCAGATTGCTTCCGTCAGCCATGCGAAGCCATCCATCATCCGTCCATTTCATTTTCTGGATGGCGGTTTCCCTGCCAAGTGTGCATCGAAGCTCCGGCACAAACGGACGTGAGCAAAGATGCATCAGATAGACCTCTCCCTGAGGTGTCTCCACATAGCTTCCGTGTCCTGATTTCTGGAGCACTGAATCCGGATTAAAATACTTTGGTTTTAAGTGATCCGGATCATGACGCTCATTTGAGTATCCCGGTGATGACGTCACGATAGGATTTGTTGGATCAGGCTCATACGGTCCCCATACATTTTTCGAGCGTCCCATCGTGACACTGTGGTTATATCCGGTACCGCCCTCTGCACACATAATATAGTAATAATCGCCTCTTTTTGTCAGATGCGGAGCTTCTATGCAGCCTCTGTCCGTTCCGCCGCGCCACATAGGCTTTGGATATCCAACTATCTCTTTTTTTACAGGATCATACTCGACTATGCAGATAAATCCCGGCTTCTCATAGCCCTCTCTTGTCTCCCACTCGAGTGCCACAACATATTTTTTACCGTCATCATCATGAAACATTGATGCATCAAAACCTGACGAATGAAGATATACAGGCTCGCTCCAAGGTCCTTTTATATCCTTTGCGGTTATGACAAAATTGTCCACGTCAAAATATCTTGCATTCATGGAATTCATCACGCCATACACCACGTAAAACAGATCCTCTTTCTCGCAATAAGTCAGGCATGGTGCCCATATGCCCTTTGCTGATGGGAGCTTTTTAAGATCCACCTGCTCATCTGTGATGACATGAGTGTAAAGCTCCCAGTTTTTCAGATCTTTTGAATGATATATCGGTATTCCCGGCAGCCACTCAAATGATGAGACTGCTGCATAATAGTCATCGCCCTTCCTGCACACGCATGGATCGGGATTGAAACCTTTAAAAATAGGATTTTTGATCATAATGCTTGTATTCCTTTACTTATTCATATCCTTCAAAAACTCTTTGATTGCATCTGTAACCATAGACAGATGCTTTGAATAACAATGATCATCATCCGGAATTGTAACTAATCCTGCATCCTTATATTTTTTCTGCGCTTCTACTGAATATCTGTACGGTACGAGTTCGTCCGTGTCGGCATGTACTAATAAAACCTTTTTATCAAAATCACGTATTGCCTCATCTATCGGAAGATATCTGCAGGTTCTCATATAATTTGATGAAATTTCATGCTCCCCAAACAGCATAATATTTTCTCCCATATTGTCCGGATCATATTCAGTATTCGGAAAGCCACCGTGTAATGCCACATCTTTTGCCATAAGTGCAGGCGATAAAGGCATTATTGCCTTAATAGCATCTTTCTTTACTGCCGCAGTCAGTATTACGGTAAGCCCGCCCTGTGAATGTCCTGTAAGATAAACATCTGTCACAAATTCAAGACTTTTTACATAATCGATTATCTGCATTAATTCCAGCACCCAATGTGTTACCGTATGATTTTTAAATTCGCCCTCGCTCTTTCCATGTCCATACATATCCACCCGAAGAGCAGCATATCCCATTTCATTACAGGCATTAGCTACTGCCTTTATATGAGTTTCCTCCATATGTCCTGTAAGTCCATGCACAACTATCACACAAGGATATTTTTCCTTATCCTCACGCGGAAAATCAAGCTTAGCATGCAAATTAATTCCATCACATTTTATGTAAAATTCTCTGTTTTCCATATATCTGCCTCTTTCTTATAACTCTCCGTTTTTCCATTTATTATTTTCAAGATCTTCAACAGCAATTTTATAATCTTTATCATAATCCAAGAAAAACAGACAGATTAACATCAATACTGAAACGATTACAGGTATCCATACATATCCCCATGATATTGCGGTTAAAGAAGACGCACTCTCCGGAGCTTTATTAAAGTTACCTGCATCTAATATAAATCCCAATGCAGCAGTTCCAAGTCCTGATCCAACTTTTGTACAAAATGATGATGCCGCATTTCCCATTCCTGTAGCATTTATACCGGTCAGCCATGAACCGTATGTTATGGTATCCTGTAATATTCCAAACTGAAGTGCTATCGGACATCCGAGTGCAACTCCCTTTATTATATTAAGTATAAGTACTGCTGTAACAGATCCACCGACAAATCCGGTCGCTGCAAATGCAATTATATTTCCAATCATACCTATAATAGCTATTTTTTTCTTTGAGAAATATTTCAGCAATAAAGGAATAACTGTCATCATTGCAATGAGTGCTGTCAAATTACATGCATTTGAGATCATGGCGTATGAGCTTTCACTTTTCAGTACGTACTGTGCAAAATAGTACTGGCTTCCGAAAAATGTTGACTGTAAAAAATAATTAGCGAACAGGAATAATACTATAAATATCCAGTTTTTATTCTTTAATAATGATTTTAATGTAGTTACTAAAGAAGGCTGTACTTTTTCTTCTTTAACATCAATCGTATCTGCGTTAACACGTTCCTTGCAATTAAGTACACACAATGTATTTATCACAATAAAAGCAACTGCAAGACAGGCGATCGAAATTGTCCAGCCTTTCTGGCTGTATGTATCTCCGCCTCCGAAATATGTACACATTTTGAGGAAAAAAGTATTTATTATCAATGTTCCTGCATTTGCCATTAACATTCTGATAGTTCCAAGTAAGCCTCTTTCATACTGATTGGTTGTAATATATCCCTGAAGAGATGAATATGGAACATTAACACCTGTATAACAGATTGTTGAAACCAGATTGTATGTCAAAAACATATATGCTGTCTGAAGCGGTGTAGAAATATTTGCCGGAACAGAAAACATAAGTACAAAACAGATTGCCAACGGTATCGACATTCTCAGCATCCATGGTCTGGCTTTTCCCATTTTAGAATGTGTTCTGTCGATTATGCGTCCCATTATGATGTCTGATATACCATCAAAAATTCTTGATATTGCCATTATTGAAGCTGCCACACCTGCTCCTACTCCGACAACATTTGTGTAATATACAAGTAGAAACGCTGTCAGCGTAGAATAAATAAGATTGGCTGCCAGATCTCCGCTTCCATAAAACAGTCGTTCTCTAATTGATAATTTTGCATTCATATCAATCGTAGAATTATTCTTCTTCATTTTAAACCTCCTGATATAGATACCACACCTTATAGGTAAGGTAAATTTTCTCCTTAATTTTACTGTAGTTTCATTTGTTAAATTCAGATATCTGTATTTGTTGTTTTATACCTATATTTTACTATATTTTTTATTTATCTTAAGTATCAATTATCGCTTATAAATAGGTCGATATTCTCTTTTTTCTTGTATTCATACGATCAATGTGATATTTTAAAATCAGATTATTTAAAGGAGATTTTGTGATATGTTGTATCAAAAAAATCATGAGCTGGTCATGACACCGGAAACAACGCGTGTCCGCTTTTATACCTCAAACGATAACGGCAGTTATGTTCCTCCTCACTGGCATCGGGCAATAGAAATAATATATATGCAGTCGGGTTCACTGTCCGTTACCATAGAGTCCCATAGTCTTGAGCTTATGGCTGGAGAGTGCATACTTATCAATGCAAATATGCTTCATTCAACAAAGTGTACCGCCCCGAATACGGCTATTGTCTTTCAGATACCTTTAGATTTTATAGAAACCTATATTCCAAATATACATAATCTGCTTTTCCATATCAATGAAAATACAAATGATCCTAAAGAACGTACTAAAATTGATATTCTGAAAAACACTATGCAAAAAATGCAATATGCAAACGATAATAAGCCTGACGGATATCTGTTGCGATTTAACAGCCTGCTGTTTGAACTTCTGTTTCAGTTGTATCATAATTTCAGCACGCAGGTTCTACACTCGGATTTCAGTAAAAAGAAAAAAGAACTGGATCGTCTTAATCCGGTTCTTCAATATATTGCTCAAAATTATAACCGCCCTATCCCTTTGCAGGAGATCGCAGATGTCGCGATCCTGCAGCCGGGATATTTCTGCCGTTTTTTCAAAAATACAATGGGAACGACGTTTCTCGAATACCAGAACGAGCTGCGTCTTTCCCATATATATCAGGATCTTATAGAGACTGACGATCCGGTAAATGTGATACTGGAACGTCATGGTTTTACCAATTACAAGCTGTTCCGCAGAATGTTCCGTGAAAACTTCGGTGACACTCCGACCAACATCCGGAAAGCTATCTCGTCAGATCTTTAACCCATTTATACTTCTTAAAGTGGATGAGCGTCCACGGTATCTTTCCGACCTCATCCACACATGTACACGCATACACCACGACAACTGGCCAGTTAAGGAAATACGTTCCTGCAACCGCCAGCGGTATCGCAACACACCACATTGCAACTACCAGACTATACATATCAAACATTGTATCTCCGCCTGCACCGAATATCCCATTTATAACTACGTCATTAACTGCTCGTCCGATCAGATAAAAAGCAATAACTACAAACATCTGTTTTAGATATACAGCAGCCTGAGGTGTCAGCTTCACAAAGTGAAGTATAACCGGTGCAAAGATAATCATAAGTAATGTCATTGCCACACCACTGATCAGCGAAATCTTTAATAATCGTATGCCATATTTCTTGCCTTTTTCTAGTTTTCCTGCACCAAGCTCATTTCCGACCATGATACCAGCCGCACTCGATATTCCTGCACTGAGACAGCATATGATGTCGCGTACCACCGCTGCGACTGAGTTTGCTGCCGCGGCATCTGTTCCGAGATGTCCCATGAATGATGAATATGAGGTGAAACCTATTCCCCATACGAGGCTCGCTCCGAGTATCGGTCCTGAGCATTTCATAAAATCTTTTGACAACTGCTTATTTCTCACGAAAAGTTCACGCACTTTCAGCTTTATAAATCCCGGTCTATACGAAAATGTGATTGAAATCAGCAGTTCTGCAACGCGCGATATAAGTGTGGCAAGTGCCGCACCGCGCACATTCATGCTTTCTATCCCAAATGCACCATAAATAAATACGGCATTGAGCACGATGTTTAATGCAACCGTGATAGAGCTGACCGCTGCCGCAGCCCCGGCATGCTCTGATATCTTCATCATTACTATGTAACACTGCGAAAAGCCTGTAAGCAGATATGAAAACGAGGCAATCCTAAGATAGCTTACTCCGTAACCTATCAGCACCGGCTCATTTGTAAATATGAGCATCAGATAACGCGGGAAAAATGCACACGCGGCAAAAAACAGAATTGAGACAATTCCGCATATCCTTATCGCCATACTGAAAATATCGTCAAGTGTCTTTATGTCCTGTTTGCCCCAATACTGCGCACCGAGTATCGCAAGTCCTGCGGTGGATGCCGACAGAAACATATTCTGGATGAACTGTATCTGTGTAGCGAGTGAAACCGCTGACATATAATTCTGATCCAGTCCTCCGAGCATGAAAGCATCTGCTACCGCCACGAGTGCCAGCATCAGATTTTGCAGCATTATCGGAAGCATGAGCATCCATAGCTTTTTGTAAAATGTCTTATCAACTTCTCTTGTTTTCATATGTTAATCATACCTCTGAATAATATTCTAATTTCAGCATTATAACCTGATATACTCCCGGCTTTCAAGCTTTATTCCTGATCATTGATAAAACTATCCACATTATCCTGTGTGACCTTTTGGTACGGCAGATAAATATACTTCTGATTTTCAAACTTTATATCTTCTATCCCATGACCTGTAACTACTGCAAATGCAAGCTGCGCCATGGCATTTGCCTGTCCTTCCTTGTCGTTGTAGACGGTAGCCGCAAGCTTTGACTGCTGTACTGCCTCAAGTCCTTCATCCGTGCCGTCTATACCAAGGAACACCGGATAATTTGACTCTGTAATGCCAAGCTTTTCATATGCCTCCATTGCGCCAAGTGCCATCGCATCATTATTTGCAATAACAAGCTCTATGCTGCTTTTGTACTGTCCGATAAGCTGCGTCATACGGTTCTGCGCCTGGGCGCGATTCCAGTTTGCTGTCTGATAGCTTAGTTTTTCAAGCTCTACACCGTTTTCTTTCATGCTCTCAGCAACGCTTTCAGTCCTTATTATAGCATCCTGATGTCCAAGCTCTCCTTCCAGTATCACGTACTGTATTTTTCCATCATTATTACGGTCTATTGATGGATTTTCTTTTATAATGTCTGCGGCAAGCTCTCCCTGCATCTGCCCTGACTGCTTTGCCAGTGCACCGACATAGTAGAGTTTATCCCACTGCATGAGATCCTCCTCGACCGGCTCTCTGTTAAAAAATATTATAGGTATATTCTTTTCTCTTGCGGCATCTATGATCTCAGATGGATCTGTCCTGTCTGCCAGATTGACACACAGTATATCACAGCCGTTGCTTATCATTTCCTGTACCTGATCATCCTGTGTTCTTTGGGAATTTGCCGCATCCATTATCGTAAGGCTGATATCATAGCCTTTATCCTCCAGACGGCTGCACTCATCCTTAAATGACTCCATAAGCTCTCCAAGAAATGTATCCTTCTGGTCATAACATGCCACTCCAATATATATCTGTTTATCGTCATTCTCCTCACTACGTCCGCACGATGCCCAGATCAGGGCTACAAGAAAAACAAGCAGTACCGCAGTATCTTTAATCTTTCTCAATTTCATTGGCTGTCTCCTACTGGCTTATCGTAAATAACAGGTTCTTATTCTCCTCCGAAAAGAGGTTATCCCTTGTAAGTATGGTATATGAAATCTCCTGATCCTTCATGATATACCAATTTTTTCTGAGTGACTCCACCAGATTACTCACACTTTTGTATCCTGCCTCAAATTCGTCCGGCACTATAAGACACTCCATCCACCTTGCGTCAAGATAGTAGATCGCCTCAGTAGAATTTCCTATCCCATATATAAGTGCTCCGTAAAGCTCATTGTCACAGGATGCCTTTCCTGCCTCAACTACACTTTCATTATCAAGTGCCATTATTATATCCACCTTGCGCTGTGTCTGTAGGTTTACGATCTCATCTGAATCAGAATTTTTTGAAACAGACCACAGTATCTGTGCTCCACTTCCCTCAAGTGTATCGCATATTCCCTGACGCCTTTGTTCCTGCGCCTGCGAATAAGCATATTGAGAGTAAATACCTATCTTTTTACCTTCCAGACTGCCATTATTATTCTCAAGCAATTTGTTGGAAAGTGCCACTCCCATACCGTATTGATCCGGTTCTATCGTTGTAAAAATATTCTCCGACTCATCCGTTATCGTATCTCCCACTATCATGACAGGGACACTTTTTGTGATCTGATCAAGCTTATCCTGATCCGTGCTGTCAGCTACAGACTTTACTATTACCGCATCAGCACCCTTTTTTATTTCCTGCTTTATTACATCCGTCTCATCATTTACAGTTTCCATATTGTCCTTACTGATTATGACGATATCCACATCATATTCCTGCGCTGCCATTTTAAGACCATATTTAAAAGCTGACCACTGGCTCTCATCCACATCCGGCACTATAACAGCTATTTTTTCCTGTTTAGGACCGTTTTTGTTATAAACAATGTAAATGAGCGAAATAATGAGCAGTATCCCAAATATTATTTCCGTTATGATAAATGATCTTCTTCCATTATTCATTCCGTTTCCTCCGGCAGGCTGTGTTCTTCAAAGTGCTTCCTGTTTTCTTCCGTATACTCTATAGCCGGCAGCTTTATGTAAACCGTTGTTCCCTCATCAAGCTCGCTTTCTATATAAAGTCCATACCTCTCGCCAAATAATATTTTTATCCGGTTGTTTACGTTTACAAGACCTACTCCTGAACCTCTTTTTCTGACACGGTTCGTATCCTTTAGTAAAAATGCAATTTCGTCCTCAGGTATTCCCATACCATTGTCCGATACCGACAGAATGATCATATTATCAGCTTTTTTACCATGTATCTCTATCCTTCCACAGCCGTCCATCTCACGTATGCCATAGTTTATGGCATTCTCGAGAACCGGCTGGAGCACAAGCTTTACAACACAGCAGTCAAGTATTTCCGGATCAGTGTCAAAGATAACCTCGAACTTGTTTTTATAGCGGATCTTTTGTATATTCATGTAGCTTTGAGCGTGCTGTAATTCATCTCTTATACTGATTATAGTATGTCCCTTTGACAGACTTATCCTGAAAAGCTTGGCAAGCTGCGTGATCATGAATGCAGCCTCCTCGTTTTTCTCTCCCTCTATCATCCATGTGATAGAATCCAGTGTATTATAAAGGAAATGCGGATTTATCTGGCTTTGCAATACATCCAGTTCACTTTTTCGTCTCTCATTCTGCTCCCATACTACCTTTTTCATAAGTGACAGATTTTGTTTGTAGGATCCTTGTATGGATTTTCCGAGATGCCTTATCTCCTTTGATCCACCTATGAATATATGAGGTTCCGTTCCCTTTTCATATTTGATAACGGAATTGTTCAGCTTCATGATAGGGCTTGAAATGCGGACAGCCACAACCCTGTTTATAAATGCAAGCATCATTGCCATAAGCAGTGACAATACAAGCACAAACTGTTTTAAATCTGTCATCTTTGTTGTGAATATGGAATACGGCATTACCCCTACCAGTTTCCAGCCTGTATAGCTTATTGAATTAACAATGACTTTTCTGTGTATTCCGTCCACATATTCATCATATATTTTTTCATCGGATTTTGCTGCTTTCACACTGCTTTCGCTTTGCATACCGTTGTCAAGCTGCACCTGATGCGGATGATAGATTATTTTGCCGTTTCCGTCACACAGATAAAAGTACTGTCCGTTTCCTGACGCATTTATCTGCTCCATCATCCTTGATATGCCTGAATAATCCATGTCTACCAGCAAAACACCAAGCTGGCTTTCCGTCCCATTTGTAAGCTCTACAACACGGCTTGCGGAGATCACCCAGTAATATCTGAAGGTTCCGTCATCAAACAGATTCTGCACATGCGGAGTGGAAAAATGGATATTCTCCATCCTGTCCATTGCCTGCATGAACCATTCCTGTTTTGTGACGTTTGGTTCTTCCTTCTGCGTTGCAACAGGCTCTGCCGCCATAAGGCTTCCATACTGGTTGTAGACCGCGATACTCCTAAGCTTGTCCTTATTTGCCTCATACAAAAGGTTCATTCCCGAATGGATATTATCTATATTTTCAGACACGTCATTTTCTTTTATCACATAGTAATACGCTGCATCTGATATCTGGCGCATGTTTATGAGATAATCCTCCACGCTCTCGACTGTCTGATCCATAAGCTTTTGATTGTTTTCCACTATATTTTCTTCTGTTATATCCGCAAATCTCCAATACATCATAGCACCCATGCATATCATTATCAGTGCTGATATTATCGAGAAAGCGATCATTATAGTGGTCTGTATATTTCCCGGTTTGTAATTAATTTTGCGCATATTCTGTCCTGTACTTAGACGGTGATACCCCATAGTTTCTCTTAAACACATAGCTGAAATAATTCGGATCTGAATATCCAACACTCTTTGCTATCATATAACTCTTCTCTGCTGTCTCAACAAGCATTCTCGCAGCCTTTTCCATACGATAATCTGTAAGATATCCTACAAAAGACTTGCCTGTTTCCTTTTTGAACAAACTTGAAAAATATGAGTTTGACACTCCAAGCTCACGGCATATATCATCCAGTCCGAGTTCTTCCTTCTGATAATTCTGCTGAACATATTCCTTTGCCTGATCTATGAGCGATTTCTTGGAATGATATCTCGCATCTGCCATATCATCATGCAGCATCAGTGCTGTTTTTATCAGCCACTTTTCAAGCACCTGTGGTTCAAAGTTACTTATCTCGTTGTACAGCGCACTGGTTCCGCCTGACACTTTCGTAACATCAAGTTCGTTATTTATCATAAAGTGATATAGTTCACTTATCAGTTCCATTACTGCAACATGGTATTTTTCCAGAGAATCAAATACCATGAATTTCTGCTGCGTATAATTACCGACAGCCTTTTCTATATCACTTTCTGTTCCCAGACATATCATCTTGAAGATGTTTGACAGTCCGCTTATATCATTCGTGTCCGTCATAATCTTTCGCTGAGGCGCGATCTCATGCAGGTTTATCGCCTGATTGCTGCCGTATAATACTCTGTAAGAAACGGCTTCCTTTGCCGTCTGATACGACTTTGCAAGCTCCGATACACTGTCACACACCTGACCTATACCGACAGTGATCTTTGCTCCCATCACATGATCAATATATTTGCAGAAACGGTCACATTCATCTGTAAGCTCAGAGATCTCATCTTCATTTTCAAGCTGAGTTATCATTATTGTTTCCCCAAGATACGTAAATCTTTTTGCTTTCCAGTGCTTTTGAAGCTCTTCTCCTGCCTGTCTGTCCACTGATATTGAAAGCAGCCGTATATCCATGCCTGCCGGTACCTGACTCGCAGATGTATGTACGACTATACAGCAGTATAATGGACCTTCAAAGCTGATCTGATAATCCGACATATACCTTTGCAGCTCTTCCTCGGGTATGCGTCCCTCAACCAGTGTGGAATAAAAGTTTGCCTGTAAAAGTGGCAGAGATTCGGCATAATATTTCCTCAGCAGATCAGTATTTCTTTTTTCATTTCTCTCCTGATCCAGCTTCTGTCTGAGCCTTTCAAATACATTTGTTATCTCAGCCAGATTAAGAGGCTTTAATATATACTCCTCTATCTCAAGATGCACAGCCTCCTTTGCATACTCAAAATCATCAAATCCTGTAAACAGCAGTATCTTCGTTGCCGGATACTCTTCTTTTATATGTCCGCAAAGCTCAAGTCCGTCCATGTAAGGCATTTTAATATCCGTCATAACAACATCCGGCTGGGTTTCCTCAAGCATTTCCAGTGCCTTGTATCCGTTGGTGGCATGACCTATAACAGAAAATCCAAGTTCCTCCCATTTTACCTTGCGTGCAATGATCTCTATTACGTCCTCTTCATCATCTACAAGTAATAATGTATACATCCTTCGTTCCTTCTCTTTTATATTTAGTCAATTATAACATATATCCACAGTTCTTAGCACTCTCTTTTACATACATCAAAACAGAGATGCCTCAATAGACACCTCTGTTTTATATTTTAAGGAAAGTATGAAAAGAAAAGTATAGTCTGCTTTATTATTTTTTCTGTACGTATTTCAGACAGTCAAGTGTAACTGCTACAAGAATAATGATTCCTGAGAATACGAACTGAAGGTTTGTATCAATTCCAAGGATTGTAAGAGAATATGTAAGTGCTGTGAAAATGCATACACCTGTTACTACTCCGGAAATCTTTCCGATACCACCTGTAAATGATACGCCACCTACTACGCAGGCTGCGATGGCATCCATATCCCAGCCCTGTCCATAAGCGGCTGAGCCTGAACCTACCATTCGTGCACACTCAAGCCATGAACCAAATCCATAAAGGACACCTGCCATTATAAAAGCTCCGAGTGTTACTGCAAATACTGAAATACCTGAAACCGCTGCTGCCTCCGGATTTCCACCGACTGCATACAGATTTTTACCAAATGTTGTTTTATTCCAGATGAACCATACGATCGCTATTGCTACAACTGCCCAGATTATGATCGTTGGAAATCCATTAACCTTAGGAATGATCATGTTCGGGATTGTCGGCTCAATTGCTCCGAACGAAACACCCTTTGTAGCGTAAGTTACGATACCGAATATAACAAGCATGTTTGCCATGGTTGAAATAAACGGATGCATCTTAAACTTAGCTGTAAAAAATCCCGCTATACTTGTAAAGAATGTACAAAGCACTATACAGGCAAGAAGCGCGATAACAACTCTTGCACCTACCGGAACTTTTGTAAAATCAAAGATATGTCCAAATACCGCACCTGTATTTACACCCTGATGCATGATAATAGTTGCTGTTGTCATACCCATACCAACCATTCGTCCTACCGAAAGGTCGGTTCCTGTCAGAAGGATCAGTCCCGCAACTCCGAGTGCAAGGAACATTCTAGGTGATGCCTGCTGGAGTATATTAAGTACATTGTTGTATGTAAGAAGCGGTGTTCCCTTCTTTATAGGAGTTATGATGCAAAGAGCGATGAAAATAAGTATAATCGCAATGTAGAGTCCATTCTGCAACAGGAATGTTCTTTTATTAAATGTATATTTGTAATTCTCCCATTTCTGTGCTCTTGTCTCCATAAATGTAAATTTCGACAATCTGAGCATATCTATCAGATGATATTTGTAGCTGTATGCTTCGTGCTTTCTGTCTTTGATGCGCTGATATTCTTTTTCAAGCTCCAGTTTCTCATTTGATACACGGTTTTTATGCACATAGTTTTCTTCTTTGATCTCTGTCTTATCCTGAGTCTTTGCAAGAGCTTCCTTATGCTTTTTGTCAAGCTCTGCCATTCTTTTTTTATGCTCTTCCAAAGCCTGCGCTTTTTCAGCCACACAGCTTTCTTTTACAGCATTGTAATATTTTACATCAAAATTATTCTTGATGTATGCTTCTGCCTCAGATATAAGACCTGCAATCTTGTCTTTATTCTGAGCTTCAACTGCTTTAGCCTTCTCAAGCTCTCTCTGATAAGCTGATATCTCTGAGTCCTTTTCGCCCTTTGAAAGAGTCTTATCTCTTTTTACTCTCTCTATCAGAGACTGGTATTCTACAGCTTTTGTAGTTCCGTCTTCTCTTAATTTGTCTATTTCTTTTTGTATTTTACCGACATATTCATCGATTGGCTGACGCAGTTTTTTCTCCTGTTCAGCCGTTAATATTTTACTATTAGCCATATCCGTTCTTCTCCCTTATAGATATTTAGCACTAAGTCTTAGCAGTTCTTCCTGATTCGTCTCCTTTGTATTGACTATTCCGGAAAGACGTCCGTTAGACATAACTCCAATCCTGTTTGTAATACCAAGGATTTCAGGCATCTCGGAAGATACAACTATGATTGTCTTACCCTGTTTTGCCATTTTTATTATCAGATCATAAATCTCATATTTGGCTCCAACATCTATACCTCTTGTCGGCTCATCCATCATGAATACCTGTGGTCCTCTTTCAAGCCATTTTCCAAAAATAACCTTCTGTTGGTTTCCTCCCGAAAGACTTGAGATCATGTCATTTGGTCCCATACATTTTGTATGCATGATCTTGATCTCATCCGAAGTCGCTTTAACCATCTTAGGCTCCGACAGAGCCGCACCCTTTTTGTATGCATTAAGATTCGCAATAGTCGTGTTAAATGTCAGATCCCCTTTAAGGAAAAGTCCATTTGCTTTTCTCTCCTCAGTGATAAGTGCAAATCCATAGTCCATAGCTTCCTTTGCGCATGTAAAGTTCATAAGCTTATGGTTGAAATACACTCTTCCTGCTGCTCTTGTCCTTATTCCAAATATAGTCTCCAGAAGCTCCGTTCGACCGGCTCCGACAAGTCCATAGAGTCCAAATATCTCGCCCTCACGGACATCAAAGGTGACATCCTGAAGATAAGGCTCATACTTTGTGGAAAGATGCTGGATCGACAGGATCACATCCTTTGGCTGGTTATCCACCGGAGGAAATCTGTTTTCCAATACACGACCTACCATTGCGGTGATCAGTTCATTCATATTTGTTTCTTTTGTGCTCTTTGTCATGACCAGATTTCCATCCCTGAGTACGGAAATATCATCACATATCTCAAATATCTCATCCATCTTATGTGAAATATATATAAGTGATATTCCCTGATCACGAAGCATCCTCATCATCTCAAAAAGCTTCTCAACTTCCTGTACTGTAAGTGATGATGTAGGCTCATCCAATACTATAACTTTTGAATTGTATGATATTGCTTTTGCAATCTCACACATCTGACGCTGTGATACTGACATATTTTTCATCGGCTGATCAAGATTTACTGTCATTCCCAACTTTCTGAATAATTCAGAGGCTTCTTTTTTCATTCGCCCCTCATCTATCATTCCAAGTGAATTAACCGGATATCTTCCAAGGAAAAGATTGTCAACTACGTTCCTCTCCAGACACTGGTTTAACTCCTGATGCACCATAGCAATACCGTTTTCCAGTGCATCCTTAGGACCTGAAAAGCTTACTTCTTTTCCGTCCAGATATATTGTCCCCTCATCCTTTTGGTAGGTACCAAAAAGACATTTCATCATTGTTGACTTACCGGCGCCATTTTCCCCCATCAGCCCCATTACAGTGCCTTTTTTTACATCAAGATTGATGTGATCGAGAACCCTGTTTCTGCCGAAGGATTTACTCATGCCGCGAATCGATAAGATAATATCTTTACTCTTATCCTCCATACTTCCTGCTCCTATACTTTTATTTGCCGGGAAAGGATCTCTCCCTTCCCGGTTTTATGTTTTTCACATATATGTGACCGTTGCTTTTTACTGATTTAAAAGAGCTGTGTAAGAAGCTGCATTATCTGTTTTAACCATGTTGATAGCAAATGCATCATACTGACCAGGATTTCCAAGTCTGTTTGTTATGTTTGACTCTGTCTGTCCATCACCACCGATGTACTCTACATCAAGATTGAGAAGGTCATCATAGTTCTGTAAAAGTGGCTGATATGTAGAGCTTAAGAAGTTATCTGAAGCATTGTAAATATTAAGCCATACTTTCTTTGTTGGATGTGCAGATGAATCAAGCTGGTTTGAAACAGGCTCCCATACTACTGTAGAATCTGTGAAATCCTTGTAGTTGTCGGCTGTAACTGCTACATTGAGTGCATAGTAGGATCTCTCATCCTCTTTGTATACATATACATCATCACTTAATACGTTTCCTGCATCATCTGCTGTTCCGATACCAGTATCAACATCGACTCCGTCAAGAGCATTTCTTAAAACACGAAGTGTAAGGTACGCCTGTACATCAGCATGCTGGCTGATCGTTCCACCATAACCCTCTGCGATAGCTGCAACTGCGTCGCTGTTTGCATCATATCCGAAGGTAGGTACATCATTGTCCTTTGACCACGCATTGAACATTGACATTCCCATTCCATCGTTGTTGGAAACAACTATGTCTATAGAATCACCAAATGATGATGACCAGGTTCCGATAGCATTTCCTGCTGTAGCTGCATCCCAGGTAGCTCCTGCTGAGTTCTTCATCTCCTGTGAAGCAAGCTCTCTGATCGTGTACTCTTTGCCGTTTACTTCGATCTTGCCGTCCTGTACCTCAGAAACTTTTCCGTCTGTATTTGTTCCTGCCGGTGTACTGTCGATCTCACCGTTTTTCTCTACTCCTGTGCCTAAGGCTTTACGAACACCTCTTGTTCGTGCGATAGAATCGTTATGTCCGATATCACCGATCGCAAGTACGTATCCGATGACTCCATCTCCGTTTCTGTCGATCTTATCGATGTTTTTCTCGATATAATCCTTTACCATTTCTCCCTGAAGCTCAGCACCCTGATTAGCATCAAATCCTACATAATAAGTATCTTTGTTGAAATTAAGGGCTGTCATGTCAAGCTCTCCTGTAGAGCTGTTTGATGGCTGACGATTGAACCATACAAGCGGTTTATCCTTATTTGCCACATCGGATGTGGATGCATTGCTTCCACCATTTCCACCTGTCTGTGTTCCCCCACCTGATCCTCCGTCAGATCCACATGCGGCTGTTGAAAGTGCAAGAGCCGCCATCATCATAATCGCAACAATTTTTTTCTTCATATAGTTTTGTCCCCCTTCTGTTTTGTTGGTAAGGCTAGTATACGAGATTAAAAATTTTTTAACCATAGAATATTTTTCTGTGAGCATTAAAAATTTTATGTTTTTTAGTCATGTAGACGAAAACATTCGATATTTTCATTGTTTTGTTCGTTGTTTTGATGGTTTTATGGTACTTTTGTAGCATAAAAAATCTGCCTTGTATACACAAGACAGTTTTTTTCTATTTTCATTCAATCGTTTATTAAGTTTATCTGCGCCCACGCTGCACACAGTTTGTCAAATGTCCATGCCGCATTTGCAGGGCTGGTGGACGGCAGCACGACCGCCTCTTTTCCTGTCAGAGGAAACTGATATTTTTTATATAGCTGTCCCGCTTTATTTCCGTTTGCGTATATCTGTTTTATATCCGCTGTTGCAAGGATTTTCCTTATATCCGTCGGCTCTACATTTTTGATACTGCTGTCACTCGAGCCTTTGATGTCACAGCTTTGTATGACATCCCATATGGCTATGTGATTTTTCAGCAGCATATGTTTTTTCTCATCTATAGTTTCCGGCAGCGGCTCGTCCAACAGGTGCGCCAAAAGCTTCCAGAAACGGTTCTGCCTGTGTCCGTAATAGAAATTGTTTTCCCTCGATGCAACGGACGGCAACGTGCCGAGAATTAATATGCGGCTGTTTTTATCGTAGACCGGCTCGAAGGAATGTGTTATGTGTTCGTATTCCATCCTGCTACTCCTCATTATCTTTTTTACAATAATTGTCCACAGATCTCTGCCAGTTGTTTTTTACTATCTCACTTGCCCTGTCTGCCTCCTTGTTCTTGATAGCCTCGATTATCGCATTGTGCTCATCTACCGACTCCCCGGACAATATGATCTCATTTTGGAAAAACAGCCTTCTAACATGAGCCTGCAAAACATTTATGGATGACTCGAGATATGGATTGTCGCAGATTTTTACTATCTTTCCATGAAATTTTTCATCATCCTTTAAGGCTTCGAAATAATCTTTTTTGCTGATCGCTGTTGCAAATGCTTTATTATATTTTGTCAGTTCTTTTATATCGGAGTCATCCGCAAGCTGTGCCGCTGTATGCGCTGCCAGTGCCTGAAGCACGCTGAGTGGCGGTAATATCTTTTCGATTGCTCCGTCCTCAAGCTCCGTAACATATGTGGCAACTCCCGGTTTCATTGCCACCAATCCCTGTAATGCCAGAAGCTGCAAGGCTTCCCTTACCGGTGTCCTGCTGATCTTAAGCGCGTCAGCCAACTGCGCATCATTTATTTTTTCGTTGGGCATAAGTGTTCCGTCAACGATCCATTCCTGTATCTGATTGTACGCCCGTTCTTTTGCCGAAATTTTTACCGGTGCCGAATAATTCTGTGGTATAGGCATATATTTCCTCTTTTCTCAAATTAAATAACTATGATTTTATTAATTATAATCTAAGCTCCTACTCTTTTCAACTTGTAATATATTGCATTCTGCAAATCATTGTGATATTATAACTCATATGCAATATATTGCATATTACGCCAACAAAATATCCGTATGCATATAAAAACATTACAGATAAATTCATCTAAAGGAGAACAAAAATGGATATACACAATATGAAATGCGTTATGATATTTGCAGATGACCTTCCGATAGGAGTGATCGCAAACACTGCTGCCATCATGGGAGCCTCACTTGGCAAGGCTGATCCTGAAGTAGTCGGCATCACACCAACCGATAAAGACGGAAAAGAACATTCCGGACTCATTCAATTTCCTGTTCCGATTTTGAAATCCGATGCTGCAACTATACGCGATATCCGTCAAAAAGCTATTGAAAACTATGGCGATGAAATTGACATAATCGACTTTACGGATATCGCACAGAAAAGCATGACCTACGAAGAATTTTTAGATAATTATAAAGAGACTTCTGGCAATGACATATCTTACCTCGGTCTTACACTTTGCGGACCTAAAAAGGCAATAAATAAGCTTACCGGAAGTCTGGCTTTGCTTAGATAGGGTTGTCAAATCTGCAGCAGATCTTCCGGCTTGCATCCAAGTACGCGCCCCAGCTTTACAACATCTATGGCTCTTGTGTGATTTATATCTCTCTGCCTTTGTTCAAAAAGCTGTATCTGCCTTAACGGAACGCCGGACAGATCTGCCAGCTCGCTCTGTGATAACCCGGAATATTTTCTGATACGTTTGAGGTTTGTTTCCTTATAATATTCATCCCAAAACTCATTTATTGTATCAACAAAATGCATAATGTCCATTTCATGATAGACATAATACATATCTACTATCTTACCGATTGGCGCAGCATCATTTACCCTTAGAAATGTACGACATGTATACCACTGGTAGTATGCCAAAGCCCATCCGGCCCAGTATTCCGGTGATTTATCCAGATACATCTCATCCTCATGTTCTATCGGGGCAAGCCCGGATTTTTCTACCACTTCTTTTGCAAGCTCACATCCTGTTTTTCCAGCTATATATGTCGGATTTCCTGTTTGAAACTGTGTAGAAACATCTGACATCAGAAACAGACCATAAAATTTTTCAAGCTCCATGTCACAGGTATTTACCGCAAAGTCCAGCATATCGCCCATTATACGCTGCGCCATTGCAAGATAATCAGACGGATAAGCGCGCATCTCCATTTTTAATTTCCTCCCTCATGATATCAAGAATAAACAGATCGTCCACATTGGCTGTTACCGTTTTACTTCTGCGATACTCCTGCCTTGCTTCACGCTCTCTTTCTCTTTTTTTATTGAAGTATTCCCCTGCATCAACATCCTCATAACCGATAAATTTTATCTGCTCAAAGGCCTCTTGGCTTTTTAAAACGATCTGTTCTCCGAGTTTTCCCAGCCGCATCGCCTCTGACAGCTTTTGAAGTGAAATGACTCCTGCAACAAAATCCTGCGCAAATGAAAAGTATGAATCATCTGCCCTGTAGCCTATTATCACATCATATCCCGAAATATCCGGAAGAAAATTATTTTTTATATATTTTTTTGCCTGTTCAGCTATACTTCCATTCTGCCAATATGTCCTGTTATCCGCAAGGATAGCAAGCCAGTTTAAAATGTTATACTCAGGTGAATTAAGATTAAGCACCTCAAGTCCAGCCATGTCAAACTCATATATATTCGCATAACCATTGTTCTGCTTCGCACAGGCCCATTCTTTTGCAAGTTCTATGTTCTCTGTGCAATAAAAGCCTTTTCCATAATCATTATTTCGGGCGCCTTTTCCAAATTCCGGCTTTTCTATTATGTTTTCTGAACCGTGATATAATATTTTAGACATTTGCCACCTCTTTATATCTCTGGATTGTAGTATAACTTCCTGTTTCTTTTTACTTTATTGTATATTTAAATTATATCGCTGTAGCGATAGTTTTTCAAGAATTTTGTAATTACCATCGATTGAAATTAAAACAGATACAGAAATCATCTTTTTAATTATATTATTATGACTGCGCCATTTTCTGCTATACTAATATAAAATATTATTTATAAATTATTACTTGAAATTATCTGGAGGAAATCGCTATGAAAATAGTTGTAGCAGTCGATACATTTAAAGGAAGTCTAAGCTCACTTGAAGCAGGTTCTGCTATTTCAGAGGGAATACACAGGGTAATGGATGATGCAAAGGTGGTTGTCCGCCCACTGGCAGATGGTGGTGAAGGTACAGTCGAAGCCCTTGCTCTTGGAATGAATGGACGGATAGAAAACGTAAAAGTTACCGGTCCACTTGGAGATATGGTCAAGGCTTCCTATGGAATTATAGATGAAACCCAAACGGCTATAATCGAAATGTCAGCCGCAGCCGGTATCACTCTTGTAGCTGAACCGGATCGTAATCCTTTAAATACCACGACATACGGAGTCGGTGAGATGATATCCGATGCGATAAATAAAGGCTGCCGCAATTTCATAGTCGGCATCGGTGGAAGTGCCACAAACGATGGCGGTATCGGAATGCTTCAGGCATTGGGCTACAGTTTTCTTGATGCAGACGGAAATCAGGTTCCATTTGGAGCAAAAGGTCTGTCCGTACTTGAAACAATATCAGATGAGCACGTAATCCCGCAATTAAAGGATTGTAACTTCAAGGTGGCATGTGATGTCACCAATCCATTATGCGGTAAAAACGGATGCAGTGTCATTTACGGTCCTCAAAAAGGAGCCACGCCATCCATGATCGCACAGATGGATGAATGGCTCTCTGATTATGCTCATCTGACACATGAAAAATATCCCAAAGCCAGCATGACACAGCCCGGGACAGGCGCAGCCGGTGGTCTTGGCTTTGCATTTCTTTCATATACCAATGCTGTTTTGGAATCTGGCATAAAAATAGTACTGGATGAAACCAAACTTGAATCCTACATAGCAGATGCTGACATCGTCATCACAGGCGAGGGCAGACTCGACGGACAGACCGTAATGGGAAAAGCACCTATCGGTGTTGCGGGTATTGCAAAAAAATATCAAAAGCCTGTTATCGCCTTTTCAGGCTGTGTGACCGAACATGCCACTGCCTGCAATCAGCACGGAATTGATGCGTTTTTCCCTATACTGCGCACCGTGACCACATTGGATGATGCGATGTGTCCAGAGACTGCACGGAAAAATATGGTGGCTGCTGTGGAGCAGGTTTTCAGACTTATTAAAACATTGGGGCTGAATTAAGCAATACATTATAACTGCATGATACAAAAATAGCCGGTATTTCAACCAATGTCATTAAGTTAAGACCATTCACAGGTCTTGACATACAAAATGATATTGTCAGCCACTAAATCTCTATTTAGTTAAGACGGTCTAAAAATCAAAAATACCTATCGTGGAAGAAATTCTTCGGTAGGTATTTTATTTTGTATAAAAACAGACATAGCAATAAGGCTGACTTCATACAGTCAACCTAAATAAAGGTTTGTTCAATATTCAATTAAACAACACGGTATACGAACCAGACCGCTGATTTTGGTTTCATGTTTCGCTTATCAGAACGTCCTTCTCTGATAGGAACGGTATATGCTAATATCTCTGCATATATTCTATCTGGTGGTTCATTGTTGTGAAGTCTGTAGTATTTCCGTGTAATTGTGCAGGCTTCTTTGAAACTGACAGCATATGTATGCTTGTTATCGTTCTGTTGTGGTACGGAAACACACATAATATTGCGTGATACAGCATTGAACATGATAAAATGAGCATACAGTTCCATCAAAACAAAATCATCTTTACGAGAGTGGAATTGAACACCGCCAAGTGCGTATTTCAGTTCTCTGAAAGAAGTTTCTATATCCCATCTCTTGTGATACAATGCTTTCATTTTGCGTAATGGAAATTCAAACCGATTAAGGTTTGTGAGTAGCACTTCCCATTCTTCTTTGCCAGTATCAGGATTATTGATACGAAATTTCACGACTCTGCATTTTACATGACAGAATTGTCCGAAATCCCAACGCTGATTCTTTGTATTTGGAGAGAAATACTTCTTATAGTGCCGATTTGGACTATTCACAAGATGGATTGTCTCGGTGTCCTTGTATGTCATGTAGTATCTGTTGGAGGTTGTTACCTTAAAATTCATTTCAACATCGCATTCTTTATCAGGAAGATTTGCGATTTCTTTGATACCGCCATGACCAGCCTTGGTACGGATAACATAATTGCATCCTTCAATGCGGTTGCAGTTCTCAATCATGTTGAAACCATCATATCCTCTGTCCATGAGAACTATGAACTCGCCTACATCAAGATTTTTGAGCATATCAATAGCAGCCTCACGCTCATTTGATTGAGACTTAGGCTGTAAAACGCAATCCTGATATGTACGATTCTCCAAGTCATAGAGCATATTTGCATGTACCTGACTGAAAGGCTTTATCGGTTCGCTATCTTTACGAGGTCTGCCGCTTGCTGTATTCATTACAAATGCAGATTTACTCTGATACGGTGGATTGAAGCCCGAGCCATCTATTGCAAATACTCTGTAGCCTTGCATGGTAAGAGGATGGAGAAGTGTTTTATTATATGCATCAAAAATATACTTAAATACGTCTGGCGTGAGCTTGGCTTTCTGCTGCTCATAAGCGGATGCCGTCATGCGGTCATCAAGACTTGGAAAGGCATCTATTAGTTCTGTATTTAAGCTGTTTCCCTGCATATTTAGGGTAACTTTAATAGTTGTAGCCGCATTGAGTTTGCGATTACGAGTAAAGTCATTAGGCGATTTTGTAAAGTCGCTTATATGAACTACAGCATCTGCAATAACACTATCGAGCTGTTTCAAGGCAGTAGGTTGTCCTGCGTATATAAAAATCACCACCTTTCAAAGCGGTGTTTCCACAAATAGACTGACGGGGGTAATTTTGTACGAAATGTACGGAGATACCTTGACAGATAAGGCTTTGGAGCCTATAATAACTCAATGTAAGAGGTTGAAAACTTACAAAAAGTAAACTATGGTGGAAACATCTTTAGAGCATCTGCAAACTTTGGTCGGGGAGCAGGTGCTTCTTTACTTTATATTACAAATATAATAATACAACCTAAGGCGTAATTTTTCACGCAAACTACGAAAATTCTCCCTTAGGAACAAAAAATATGCGTCACACGCATTTTGTTTGGTGGATTCTATGAGAAGTGATGATACAACAAGACAATTGTTTTTACAAGCTACAGGCAAAGTTATTTCGTCAAAACGAAAAAAGCATAATATAACACAAAAAGAGCTTGGAAATAAAATAGGAGTATCAGCTACAACTATTGGGCGATATGAAAAAGGAGAATTAGATATTCCATCTTCAAATTTACCACTAATTAGCAAATACTGTGACTTTAAATTAAGAGAATATTTGAAAGAATGGGAAAAGTCAGATTTAGAATCTTTCATTAAAGAATCATTAACAATTGACTCAATTGAGCCTGACTATGAGATTATTAAAGAATATATTAATAGCTGCACAAAGGAAGAGTTATCAGATTTGGAAGAAATTAGTTACTGCGTTAGCGTTATTGAAAATGATGCATACAAACAAATTATTTCCGATTTGGTTATTGAATATCATTTTAATAATGTAAATCAAGAACAACACAAAAGATTAATGGCGTATTACGAAAAATTATGCCAATTAAAGAAAAATAATATTAAGACAAAGGAGAAAAATAATGGCACCAACATCAAAACTTAATGCAAATGGAGTCGAAATAGGGGTAATTGGAGAAACTATGGGAGAAAACGCATATTTATGCTTAACGGATATTGCAAGATATAAAAATCCTGATGAACCAAAAGCTGTTGTTGCCAATTGGATGAGGTTGCGCTCGACAATTGAATTTTTAGGCTTATGGGAGCAAATTCATAATCCTGATTTTAAAGGGCTCGAATTCGATGCCTTTAAAAATGAAGCTGGCAGTAATGCTTTTACATTATCTCCACAAAAATGGATTTCATCTACAAATGCTATAGGAATGGTTTCTAAATCAGGTCGATACGGTGGTGGAACATATGCGCATACAGATATTGCATTCGAATTTGCTTCATGGGTTTCTCCTGAATTCAAATTATATATTATAAAAGATTATCAACGTCTCAAAAAAGATGAAGCTGAACGTAAAGCTATTGGTTGGGATGAAAAAAGAGCTTTGTCAAAGATTAATTATCATATACATACAGATGCAGTACAAAAATATCTTATTACTGATGAATTATCATCTATTGAAAAGGGATATACATTTGCGGATGAGGCAGATATGCTTAATGTAGCTCTTTTTGGAAAGAAAGCACGAGAATGGAGAAGTGAACATCCTATTGAATCACAGAAGGGTGAGAATATTAGAGATTATGCTTCGGCTGAGGAACTGATTATCTTGGTAAATATGGAAAGCCAAAATGCCGAACTAATAAAGGAAGGCTTATCTCAAAGTGAGCGTTTTGCTAAATTGCATGAAATGGCAAGAACACAAATGCAAATATTGCTGAAAAATCGAACAAAAGAAAAATTAAAAAACGTCAATCCCAATTTACTCAAAGGAACAACTGAACA
>CAVABC010000026.1:0-32358 GCA_963586665.1 Acutalibacteraceae bacterium | reverse complement strand
ATATATAATTCCAATAAGGCAAAAAATTGTTTTTAGTACAATACCGGGGATGATCCATATTTTTGTATAGCTTGCTGTGCAAACAGATAGAAGAAAGGATATTCCTGCTATAATTGTATCCACAGTTACTTTTTTACCTATATAATCTCTTTTCTTTTCTAAAAGAAGCTCTAAATTCCCTTTATCGATCAGTATTCTCATAAAACCCTCCACATAATATATGATTATAAATGATGCATAAAAATAAGGCAACAAAAAACATCCTATAATTGTGATAACTATAGGATGTCTTACTATAATAGTTTCTTGATCTATTTATGCAGTTACTTATAATGCCGTATTATCAGATACAAGTTTAATGAAACGCTCATGTATCCGTGTATCATTTCCAAGCTCAGGATGGAAAGCCAGTCCGATCTGATTGTGATACTGCACACCAACGATCTTGTCATCGTACTCTGCAAGCACACGCACATCATTAGCAGAATTGTTGACAGACTCAACATACGGAGCACGTATGAACGTCATAGTGAAATCAAAGCTGTCATCAAATTTGGTGTCAGCCTCGAAGCTTCCGAGCTGTCTGCCGTATGCATTTCTCTTTACAGTAACAGGCAGAGTGCCAAAGTATACGTTATCATCGTTGCTGATATGCTCTGCTAGAAGGATAAGTCCTGCGCAGGTTGCAAGAACAGGAAGCCCGTTTGAAATCTTCTCCTTAAGCACATCAAACATATCCAGTTCACGAAGCAGCTTGCCCTGTACAGTGCTCTCACCACCCGGGAGTACAAGTCCGTCTATATCGCATATGTCGGATTTCTGGCGAAGCTCGATACACTCACATCCGAGAGACTCAAGCATCTTGCGATGCTCGATAAAAGCTCCCTGCACGGCTGAAATACCAATCTTTAATCCGGATTTCATTTTACTGACCTCTTTCCTCCATGATGATTTTTATCTCATTTTCGTTAATTCCGATCATAGCCTCGCCGAGATCCTCAGAAAGCTCTGCGATAAGCTTGGCATCTGTATAGTTTGTGACTGCCTTTACGATAGCAGCAGCTCTCTTTGCTGGATCGCCTGATTTGAAGATACCTGATCCAACGAAAACACCTTCTGCACCGAGTTGCATCATAAGAGCTGCATCGGCAGGAGTAGCAACACCACCGGCTGCAAAGTTTACAACAGGAAGCTTGCCGTTATCATGAACGAATTTAACAAGCTCGAATGGAACCTGAAGATTTTTAGCAGCCTCGAAAAGCTCATCATCACGCATAGAAGTAAGCTTTGCAATCTCTGAATTCATTTTTCTCATATGTCTTACAGCCTGAACGATATCACCTGTACCAGGCTCACCCTTTGTACGGATCATAGAAGCTCCCTCGTTGATACGGCGGAGTGCTTCACCGAGATCTCTTGCACCGCATACAAAAGGAACTTTGAAATCTCTCTTATTGATATGATAAACATCATCAGCAGGTGAAAGAACCTCTGACTCATCAATGTAATCAATCTCAATAGCCTCAAGAATCTGAGCCTCAACAAAATGACCGATACGGCATTTTGCCATAACAGGAATGCTGACAGCATCCTGAATACCTTTGATCATCTTAGGATCACTCATTCTTGAAACACCACCGGCAGCTCTTATATCAGCCGGAATTCTCTCAAGTGCCATAACAGCACAGGCACCGGCAGCCTCTGCGATCTTAGCCTGCTCAGGAGTAGTAACGTCCATGATGACACCACCTTTGAGCATCTGAGCAAGTCCCTTGTTTAATTCGTATTGAGTATTCTTGTTTTCCATTTTCTATTCTCTCCTTTTAATATAATTTTTTCGATTTAAATTTTAACGGTTAATCGTTATTTACTAAATTTTGGTAGTGCAAACCCTTTCGTATTGTATATAGAATAAAATGATTTTTGCTGTATGTCATTTGAACTATAGAATATTAACCTTTACATCAGTAATAGTTTATTAAATCTATAACAATATACAATATCATATGAGTAACTTAAAAACATACCAATAAACAAAGTAAGTAAATTCACCCACAGTGTAAGGGAGCAGCGAGGATATATGCCCACGAACGAGCTTTTTCGTAGCTGCCTAGATGCTGTTAGAATTATTTCGTAACACAGCAGAGACCGAGCATGGAAGCGAGGTCGAGCCGATGCCGCGCCACGGATGGCGCGTAAAGGCGGCTGCGTCAACAAGCCAAAACCTATAAAATAATTCTTACAGCACCTTGGCTGCGGAGAACTTTCGAGAGAGTGGTCATATATCCTCGCTGTTCCCGTATCATCGCCAAAATCCAAAATCCTTTGATTGCAATAATACTCCTTATCTGGTATTATGAAAATAATCAAAACACATTAAATAAAAATGCCAGAAAGCGGTGAAAAAAATGCTCACATACAATCTCACAAACGAAAACGGACCACTCTACAAATGTCTCTATGAGTGCATAAAAAACGATATAGCACAGGGAAAGCTTACCTCCGGGGAGAAAATGCCATCCAAGAGGACACTTGCGAAAAACCTCGGGGTTAGTACCAGTACAGTAGAAAATGCATATGACCAGTTGATAGGAGAGGGCTACATGTATGCCAGACCAAAGCGGGGATATTTTATTGCCGATGTGTCTGATATCAGGGTCGTTCAGGCACCTGTACATAAGGAAGTGGATATAAAAATGCCGCCACAGCAGGACGAAAGCATATTTGATTTTTCGTCAAACAGGACGGATTCAAACAACTTTCCGTTCTCGATATGGGCAAAGCTCATGCGTGAGACAATATCGCTTCGTGAAAAGGAACTGCTTCGTGTATCACCGTGCGGAGGCGTGCCGGAGCTGCGACAGGCTATAGCAAGCCATCTGGCATCATTCCGTGGCATGACGGTAGATCCTGACCAGATAATAGTCGGAGCAGGAACGGAATATTTGTACGGATTGCTCGTAAAACTGCTTAGCACAGATAGGATATATTGTGTGGAAGATCCGGGATACAAGAAGATCAGCCAGATATATGAGTGCAATAATGCCACCTGTGTGCCGGTGGAGATGGATGAACAGGGAATAAATGTAGATTTAATAAAAAAGGCAAACGCACAGATAGCGCATATCAGCCCGACACATCATTTTCCGACAGGTATCACCATGCCTGTAAACAGACGTTATGAGCTGCTGGCATGGGCGAACGAGAGCGATGACAGATATATAATAGAAGATGATTACGACAGTGAGTTCAGACTGAACGGCAGACCGATACCACCGATTCTTTCCATAGATGCCTGTGAGAAAGTCATCTATATAAATACATTTTCAAAATCACTGACCTCGACCATCCGAATAAGCTACATGGTGCTGCCGGAGCATCTGGCGAATGAATTTTACAAAAGACTTTCATTTTATTCCTGTACGGTATCGACCTTCGAGCAGTATACGCTGGCGCGGTTTATCAGTGAGGGTTATTTTGAAAAACACATAAATAGGACAAGACTCCATTATGGAAGAAAACGTCAGAGAGTACTTGAGAGCATCAAAAGATGTTTTAAAGACGAAGAATGTAAGGTCATTGAAAATGATTCAGGACTGCATTTTATCATACAGCTTGCAACGAATATGACTGACAGCGCAGTGGAGCAGACTCTTTTGAAGAAAAATATAAAGCTTCAGGCGATAACGGATTTTAACATTAATAAAAAGAAGAAAGACAGGCATCAGTTCATTATAAATTATTCTAATATAGATATAGATAGTCTTGATGACAGCCTTGCAACGATACGAACCATGGTTGTGCAGTATGCTGGATAGTGCATTGATTTATCCCCATAACATACGGAAATGTAAAAAATTGACATAAATTTTACATATCATTGATAGAGCATTTTACATAGCATCCATATAATAAATTTCTGAAAGAAGTTGAAGCGCAGTCCTGCAGGTGGCGGATAGCTGCGTTTATCAAAGAAAGCAGTTACAGGAGATTCAAATGGAGAAAAAGATTAAATTAAAGGTGAGGGATCTGAACCTGTATTATGGACAGAATCATGCACTTCACAGCGTGAACATGGACATAAAAGAAAAGTGCGTGACAGCACTTATCGGTCCGTCAGGATGTGGAAAATCTACATTCTTAAAATGTATAAACAGAATGAACGATCTTGTCGATAACGTAAGGATCGAGGGAAGCATCCTGCTTGACGATGAAGATATTTATGCGAGCACTGTTGATACTACAGTACTCCGTAAAAAGGTCGGCATGGTATTCCAGCAGCCGAATCCATTCCCGATGAGCATATATGACAATATTGCATATGGTCCAAGGGTACACGGCATCAAGGATAAGAATAAACTTGATGAGATAGTGGAAGAAAGCCTTAAAGGAGCGGCTATATTTGATGAAGTTAAAGATAGATTAAAGAAATCGGCAATGGGACTTTCGGGCGGACAGCAACAGCGTCTTTGCATTGCAAGAGCACTTGCAGTACAGCCGGAAGTACTCTTGATGGATGAGCCTACATCAGCTCTTGATCCTATTTCTACATCAAAGATCGAGGAACTAATGGAAGAATTGAAGAAGAAGTATACTGTTGTCGTTGTAACTCATAATATGCAGCAGGCAGTACGTGTTTCAGACGATACGGCATTCTTTCTCGTTGGTGATATGGTTGAGTTTGGTGATACGAAAACTATTTTCTCATATCCACAGGACAAAAGAACAGAAGATTACATCACAGGGAGGTTTGGATAATGAGATCAAAATTCGACGAGCAGCTTAACAATCTTAATCAGGAGATGCTCCACATGGGAACTATGATAGAGGAATCTATCCAGAAAGCTATTGAAGCATTTATTAATCAGGATACAGACAGTGCAAAGGAAATCATGGCAGGTGACGCCCAGGTAGACAGAGAACAGAAAAAAATAGAATCGATCTGTTTTAATCTTCTTATGCAGCAACAGCCTGTTGCAAGAGATTTAAGAAATATATCAGCGGCTATGAAGATGGTCACTGATATGGAGCGAATAGGCGATCATGCAGCTGATATCAGTGAGATGACCATCATGATGAGCCGCAATCCATATAAGGTAAGCATCGAGGATGTAAAGAAAATGGCATCAGAGACTATGCTCATGCTGATCAGAAGTATTGAGGCATATGTTGAGAAGAGCAACGAAAAAGCACAACAAGTCATGAAACAGGATGATGTGGTAGATGATCTGTTCGATCAGGTAAAGGCAGAACTTATTGATTTCATCCGTACCAACCCACAGGATGGGGAGCAGGCAGCGGATCTTCTCATGGTTGCAAAATATTTCGAGCGAATTGGAGACCATGCAACAAATATCGCTGAATGGGTTGAATTTGCCCTTGATGACAAAATTCAAAAATCATGATTTGATAATTGTCATGCAAATTAAATACGAAAATTAACCAGATAAGTTAATATACAGACGATGGATTTTACATAGAATTTACATAAAGCCATCGTCTGTTTTACATTAGTAGTGTATACTGATTGTAAAAAACAGGTAAACAACCTTACAAATATAAACATTTATTGAGGAAGAGAGGTAGAATATGGCTTTAATATACATAGTCGAGGATGATGAGAGCATCAGAGAGATAGAGTCGATCGCACTGAAAAACAGCAATTACATAGTCAGCGCATTCGAGAATGCAAAGGAATTTTACAAGAAAATAGATGAACTCGTGCCGGATCTTATCCTGCTTGATGTGATGCTGCCGGATGAGAGCGGCTACGATATCGTAAGAAAGCTCAGAAAGCGTCCGACTACGCAGGATATACCTATTATAATGGTAACAGCAAAGACTACTGAGATGGACATGATAAAAGGTCTTGATGGCGGTGCGGATGACTACATAAAGAAGCCATTTTCCATAATGGAGCTTATTACAAGGGTAAAGGCACTCCTCAGACGTACTGTAAAGGATGAGCCAAAACAGCTCTGTCTGGATGATCTGGTTATCGATCATGAGAGACATATCGTGAGTGTGAGCAATGAACCAGTAGATCTGACCTACAAGGAGTATGAGCTTCTGCGTCTTCTCATGTCTAATCCGGGAATTGTCATGACTAGAGAGGTAATCATGCGAAATGTCTGGGATACCGATTTCGAGGGCGAGACACGTACTGTCGATATGCACATAAAGACTTTAAGACACAAGCTTGGTGACTACGGCAGCAGGATAAAAACAGTAAGAAATGTGGGGTATGTTATCGAGTAAGAGCGTGACGGGTATATAATTATGAAAAAGAAAATTAATTTCTATCTTATAGCGACAGCCATATTTGTTGCAATAGTGACCATGGTAAGTATGACATGGATCAATTATTATTTGTTTCAAAAGCAGGTAAGAGAGGATCTGCAGGTCATGGCAGAGACAATAAAGAGTACAGGGATACTTCAGGGGAATGTGGATGATATTCCCCTTATTGATGTGGATGAAATACGTGTAACATGGATAGACCGGGATGGAACTGTACTGTATGACAATGAGAATGATGTTAAAAACCTTGAAAATCACAAGGATAGACCAGAAGTTAAAGAAGCATTTAATAATGGAACAGGGGACAGCATGCGTACATCATCTACCATGAACAGCAGTACTTTTTATCATGCGATCAAACTGGATGATGGAACTGTCCTTCGAGTATCCATTGCTGCGCGGAGTATCCTCAGTATGTTTGCGAGCAGTATACCTTCAATGATTTTTGTCATGGTGCTTATAGGGATAATATGTGTTGCTCTCGCGAAAAGCCTTACCCGGAAGCTGATGAAACCAATAGAGCAGCTTGCGGGAAATCTCGAGGAAGCCTCAGCTATTCAGGCACACACGGAGTACAAGGAGCTTGTTCCGTTTATGAATGCGATCCGCTTACAGCATGAGGGAGTGCTTGCCGCGGCAAAGAGCAGACAGGATTTTACCGCAAATGTATCACATGAGCTAAAGACACCGCTTACAGCCATCTCTGGCTATGCTGAGCTTATCGAAAACGGAATGGTGGAAAAGGAGCAGCAGACACATTTTGCAAAGGAGATACGCAAGAATGCACAGCGTCTTCTGTCACTGATAAATGATATAATCAGGCTTTCAGAACTGGACGGAAGCGAGGCGCAGCAAGGCTTTGAGCAGCTTGACTTTTATACACTTGTTAAAGAGTGTACCGAAAATCTTCAGATGAATGCCAATCAGCGCAACGTGCAGCTCAACTTCGACGGCACGGAGTGTACCGTGCGCGGAAACCGCCATATGCTTATAGAACTGGTCGAAAACCTGTGCCAGAACGCGATACGTTATAATAATGAAGGCGGCACAGTAAATGTTACGGTACACACGCTTGGCGGAAAGACGATCTTTACTGTTGAGGACAATGGTATCGGTATTCCAAAGGATCAGCAGGAGCGTATTTTTGAGCGTTTTTACAGGGTGGACAAGAGCCGCTCAAAGGAAACAGGTGGCACTGGACTCGGGCTTGCCATCGTAAAACATATAGTGGAGCTTCATGATGCAAAGCTCACACTTGATAGTGAACCTGGCAAGGGAACTACTATTAAGGTGGAATTTTAAGTTAATAATATCCTATATGCTCGTAAGCTTGCAAAATGCAGTATATGTGTTTATAATAAAAAGCTGGTAATCACTCAAAAACAGGAGGATTAAGGATGTATCAGGAAATTTCAAAATTATTAATGTACGGAGATTTACCTTCGGACGAGATACTTTATAAATTAGGACAGCTTTTTGAACAGTTCGAGGTTGGTGAATACAACAAGACCGAGCTGGTTCGCGATATAAACACACAGGTCAAGAGGATATTAAAAGTCGCAACTGATTACGGCTTTGATGACAACCTCTGGCACAACTATCTGACATTTTTCATCATGATGAGCGAAAATCCGTTTTCCATCACATGTGAGAAGGTCGGAGCAAGCGAGGGTAGTGTAAACACACTCGTGGCAAACGATTTCAAGATTTTTAAATCTTTATTTGATTATGACTTCAAGCCGATCGAGGCAGCTCTTGGAATTGACTGCTTTACACAGATCAGCAATTACAAGGCTATCGTGAAAAAAGACCTCATGTATAATCACAATGTCAGCGAAAAGGTCAGGGCACTCAGCAAAAAACTCGAGGCTGCTAAGGATGAGCAGGAGTTTTTCGATGTTGTAACTGATTTTTACAAGGCATACGGTGTCGGAATGTTTGGTCTGAACAAGGCATTCAGGATCGAGGAACATCTGGACGGAGATTTCTCATTCAGACCTATCAACAACATGGATGCGGTTATGCTCGATGATCTGATCGGTTATGAGATCCAGAAGAAAAAACTTACAGACAATACAGAGGCATTTGTGCAGGGCAGAAAATCCAACAATGTACTGCTTTTCGGAGACAGCGGAACAGGAAAATCCACAAGTATCAAGGCAATCGTCAACCAGTATTATGATGACGGTCTGCGTATGATCGAGATTTATAAGCACCAGTTCAAATATCTCTCAAAGATTATTGCTTCAATAAAGAACAGAAACTACAAATTTATCATATATATGGACGATCTCTCATTTGAGGAGCATGAGATTGAGTACAAGTTCCTCAAAGCCGTTATCGAGGGTGGCGTGGAGACAAAGCCGGATAATATCCTTATTTACGCTACATCCAACAGACGTCATCTCATCAAGGAGACCTGGAACGACAGAAACGATCAGGACAACAGCAATGACAAGCATCATTCAGATACGGTTGAGGAGAAGCTTTCTCTTGTAAATCGTTTTGGTGTTACGATCAGCTACTCAAAGCCATCTCAGAAAGAGTATTTTACTATCGTAACCGAGCTTGCACACAAGATGGGCTGCACACTGTCAGACGAGGAGCTCTGCGCAGAGGCAAACAAATGGGAACTCAGCCATGGAGGCATTTCCGGCCGTACTGCTACCCAGTTTGTAAACCACATTATGGGCAGCGGCGAGAAACAGTCTTAAAGTATTACGCAAATTTATTTGCAGAATACTTTGAGGCTGGTTTTCGGGATGTATACATTGCAGTGTGAGGTTGAATTAAACAACTGTTTGAAACCCACTGTACAGATAACAGCAAATGAAATATAACCTGACAGGAAAGGAACAGATATGCTCTATCAGATCAGTAATGGCGCTGTCGCTTTTGGCGACGACGTCATTTTGCATAGTATAGATTTTGAAATCAGAAACACTGAAAAAATAGCGATAGTCGGACGTAACGGCTGCGGAAAAACCACACTCCTAAAGCTCATATCAGGCGAAGTGGACATGGAAAAGCTCGACAGTGACGAGAGTGCTTTTATCGCAAAAGCAGGAAATCCGGAGATCGGATACTTAAAGCAGATAGCATTTGACGATCCTGAGGTTACGCTTGAGCAGGAAGTACGCAAGTGTTTCGTGAAAATGGATCAGAGAAAAGCAGAACTTGAGCGCGCTGCGGCAGAGCTTGAGCATGATTACTCTGACGAAAAAGTTGCCAGATATACCGCGATGGAAGAGGCATTCAAGGATGATGGCGGCTATTATTACGAGAAGGAATTTGAGGTGATGATCCGCAAATTCGGTTTCTCTGACGAGGAAAGAAAAAAGCCAATCCGTGATTTTTCCGGTGGACAGCAGACAAAGATCGCTTTTATCAAGCTGCTTCTCTCAAAGCCTGACATATTGCTTTTGGACGAGCCGACAAACCACCTTGATGTCACAACGATCGAGTGGCTTGAGGGATATCTCAAATCCTATCCAAAGGCTGTTGTTGTCGTATCGCATGATCGTATGTTCCTTGACAATGTGGTGGATGTTGTATACGAGATAGAGTATGGCACAGCTAGACGTTATCCGGGCAATTACACGAATTTCGTGGAGCGCAAGAAGGAAAATTACGATAAGCAGATGAAAGATCACATTGCACAGCAAAAGGAGATCGAGCGTCTGCAGCGTATTGTGACGAGATTTAAAGGTAAGCCGACCAAAACATCCATGGCACAGTCCAAGCAGAAAGCGATCGACCGCATGGTCATAATTGAGGCACCGGACAAGTACGATAACAAGACTTTCCATGCCAATTTCCAGCCTGAAAAAGAGACAGGAAATGATGTGCTTTACACTACAGATCTTGCCATAGGTTACGATCATCCGCTTTCAGTTGTATCACTTGACCTGAAAAAAGGTGAAAAGCTCGGTATACTCGGTGGCAACGGACTTGGAAAATCAACGTTTTTAAAGACAATAGTAGGAAAAATCCCTGCTTTATCAGGAGATTACAGATTTGGAACAAATGTGCAGATCGGTTATTTTGACCAGCAGATGGCAATGTATAACAGCAACAAGACTGTTCTTGACGATTTCTGGGACGAGTATCCGAACCTCACAGAGACAGAAGCCAGAAACGCACTCGGTGCATTTCTCTTCTCGGGAGAGGATGTGTTCAAGAACGTAAACATGCTTTCCGGTGGTGAAAAGGTAAGGCTCGCACTCTGTAAGATATTAAAGACCAGACCGAATGTGCTGGTGCTTGATGAGCCTACGAACCACATGGATATCGTGGGAAAAGAGACTCTTGAGAGCATGTTAAAGGACTATACAGGCACGCTGATATTCGTATCCCATGACCGTTATTTCGTGAAAAAAGTGGCAACCCAGCTCCTTGTATTCGAGGATGGCACTACAAATCTTTATCAGTTTGGATATGAACAGTATCAGGAAAAGCTCGACCGTGAGGCGGAGGAAAGCCGCAATGTGTACCGCGGAAATGCTGTGTTTGGCGGAGTTATCAGTCAGAATGGCGGCAACGGAGCGGAAAGCGGAAATACAGCTTCCGGTAATGCGGATGGTGCTGCAGGCACATCAGGCAGCGGAAATTCCGCAAAAGCATATTACAATCCTGGCAAAGAGCGTTCAAAGGTGCAGAAAAAAGTCAAAAAGGCAGAGGAAGATCTTGCCGTAAAAGAGGCAAAGCTCGATGAACTGAAAGAAGAATTGCTTCGTCCTGAATATCAGTCAAGCTACTCAAAGCTTACAGAGATCCAAAACCAGATCGATGCTCTTGAGGAAGAGATACTTGAGGATATGGAAGCGTGGGAGGAACTAAGTTCACAGCTTGAGGCACTGCAATAATAAATTATAACAACATCAAGTCGAATGATATATATTATATTTAGCATATTATATACAAAGTATCTTATAGATATAGTATTGTGCATATAATAAATCATTCAACTTGATGTTTTTTAATGTACAGAATTGCCTGTATAGCTGTTATATCAAGACATTGCGTGACTTTAGATTACAAAAGTCTTGATTTTTTATATAAATTGCATAAAAAATGTTGATGAAACTAAAATTTATGGTATAATATTTACATGATACAGACAACGTATCAAATAAAACTGCAAAGGGGTTGGACATCATGAGAATTACAATTACAGGTAGAAACATTGATTTGACAGAGGGTATTAAACAGGCGGTTGAGGAGAAGCTTTCAAAACTGGAGAAATATTTTAAACCAGACACAGACGTATACGTAACACTCAGTGTAGAAAAGGAGAGACAGAAGATCGAGGTTACTATCCCTACAAAGGGACATGTTATCCGTTCAGAGCAGGTCAGCAACGATATGTATGTATCGATTGATCTCGTAGAGGAAGTAATCGAGAGACAGTTAAGAAAATACAGAACAAAGCTCACATCTAAGAAGTATGCACCGGCAGAGATATTCCAGGAGGAATTCGTTGATGCAGACGAAGCAGATGATGAGGAGATCAAGATCGTTCGTACCAAGAGATTTGGTATGAAGCCTATGTATCCGGAGGATGCATGCATCCAGATGGAGCTTTCAGGACACGATTTCTTCGTATTTAGAAATGCAGAGAATGACGAAGTAAACGTAGTCTACAAGAGAAAAGGCAATACATACGGTCTTATTGAACCAGAATGTTAGAACTCTTGTTTTTCATCATAATTTAACCTTTCTTTCATCAAATCGGCAGACTTTCGAGTCTGCCGATTTTGTGCGTTTAATGATAAGTATATGATAAAAATATTGAAAACAGAACAAATGTTTGCTATAATATTTATAGGTGCTACCACACGTAGACGTGTAGATGGCGGTTCACTTTTTGCGGGGAGTCTATAGCTCCGATTTACATAGATATGCTCTCATTTGAGAAATCTAATGGAAGGAGGACTTCGCTTATGCTTACAGTCGATACCTTGATTGCAGTGCTCAGTCTCTGCTTAACCTCATTTGGTCTCGGATATGCGATTGGTTCCAATGGCAGTGAGACCACAAAAAAATAACCGCCCCAGCCCGAGAAACTGAACGGTTATTTTAACTTAGTAAATGATCAGGTGAACCGTCGTTATCGGTAGCACCTTTTTTATATTTATATATTATCATGCATTTCTTTTTATGTCAAAAATTTTTGAAAAAGTGAAACTATCTTAAAAAATCCCTCGACCTATACCGTGTAAACAAAAGAAAAAGAGAAAAAAGGAGCGATAAGATTATGAATAATTTATCTGATGCCTATGAATAACTTAGAAATCCAAAAAAGATTAGTTGTTATTCCATGTAGATTGTTTTTAGGAGAAAGAGGTGAGTTTGATGGATTACTGATTGGTAACCGTGTTTTCTTTAAGGTTAAAGGAAGATGGAGAAATTTAAAGATAGAAAAAAATATTTTCGAAAATGAAATTTTTTTATTAAATAGCGACCTTATTTAGGGATAGTAAAATAAAACTATGGACAAATGAATAAAAAGTACTATAATAGACATATGACATCTAGTGAATGTCAAAAATGAAAGGAGAACTTTATGAAGAAACGTATACTTGCAACTATTTTAATTTCAGTGCTGGCAGTGTCAATGCTGGCGGGCTGCGGAAAGGAAAAGAAAAAATCTATTGAAGATATGACAACAGAAGAATTTGAAGAAGCTCTTTCAAAGTTGGACGATGATTATGATGATAGCTCATCAACAGATACAACAGAGGATGTTTTTTCAATAAAAAAGACATATAAGGAGTCAAAAGACTGGAGTGATCTGGATGTTGATTCAAGGGCAGTTCAGGTAGGTGATGTTGTTGCATATCCGGGAATGACTGTTGCGCAGCTCGATGAGAAACTAAAAAAATCGGATCTTAAATGGAAATATGACTATAACGCAGATAAGCTCATTGAAGGGGAAGAATCGGATAGTATATCAGTTTATGCAAGTTCAAAAGATACGATAGAGAGCTTTTATGTATATGCCTTAAATTTGGAAAAAGAAACTGGAAAGTTGTCTGATGCAGTTATTACTGGCGTAAATGTTTCAGATGAAGCAAAACCATATTCAAGATTTATAGATGGAAGAAGCTATGATGATATCTTAAACATGAAATATGATGATGTTAAAAATATGAAGGCAACAGATTTCAAGAATTTGGTTAATGATTATCAGGAGTACTCTACACAAGTTGATGGTAAAGATTGCATAGTTGTTAGATATCAACTGGCAGACTATATAATTAAAGAGGCTAAATGGACTGATTATAATGTTGGTAGCACATACATTTATGACTTTGCTGTTGATTCAAACAGTGGAAACGTTATTTCCTACGATAATGGCATTAACGAAGGCGGTGTATGGGAGCTTAGCAGAACAGATGAATATGTTACTGATGTTAACCAGATATCAGATGATATGCTAAAGAAATTAGATGATGATATACGTAAGAAAATTGATAAAGACAAAGCAGGGCAAACATATACAATCGGATCTATGTATGAAATGTTTACAAAAGAACAGGGATTTGGTAATGGTGCAAATCTTTATATTATATATAATGCTACATCAGATAGTGGAAGTTATACAATCGTAGAGATAGATATGCCTCAAAAAACATATCTGGGATATATAAATCCAGGTTCTATAATAACATATGATTTTTATGACTCCATAGATGCTTTGTTTGATGGAGCATGGATTTCGACTGATAATATTACAAGTCAAAAAACTTTTTAAACCTATAGCTTAAGTAATTCATCAACAGTAGTACCAAAGAAATCTGCGAACTGCTTTAGCTCGATATCCGTGATAAAACGAGCACCGGATTCAATCCGCTGGATAGCATTTTTATCAATATCAATGCCGTGTAACTGCATTTTTGATGCAAGCGCACGCTGGGAAAGAGTTTCCTTATAGGAAAGACGCAGCTTACGAATATTTATACCGGCTATATTGTTTCGTGAATCAAATTTATTTTTATACATACTAAACCTCGTGAATATATACTGACACTATTAATACTAGGTTATGATAAATCGTACAATTATATGACATTTAGTGAATGTCGTATTATGTAATAAAAATTATTTAAACAAAAGGAGAACAAAAAAATGGACGAGAACAAATACTATGAGTACAAGGAAAAAATTGCAGGAATGAAGAAAAAACTTATTATAGGTGCTGTTGTGGGGGTGTTGATGGGAATTTATGTTTTTTCATTAGACGATAGCATAGTATCTGGTATATTATTTGGAATATTTACGGCTGTCATGGGTGGAATTTTAATTGCTGGAATGATATACACATGGACAATATTACCATTCACTGCATTAAATATTGCAGGATTGTTTTTGAAAGGCTGTATTTCACTGGCTTTAGGTGGAATTATTGGACCTGTAGTATTTATATATTATGTTGTAAGAGTTAAAAGCTATGAAAAGAAAAATGGTATAGTTAATCAAAAAGAATAGGCACAATTTGCAAATCAATCTAAGATACCCTTGCCAGTTCAACTGACGAGGGTATAATTAATTAAAAATGTTTTGAATAAGGAGAAAAAATGGAATCATACACCGAAGAACAGCTTGCGTTATACAATGCATTGGCAAATGCAACTACAAAAATGCAGAGCGGAGATGACAGTGCATTTAATGACATATACAATATGATGTTTCCTCATGTAAATGCGCTTATACAGACAAGAGGAATATCAGGAGAAGATGCGATTGACGTGGCACAGGAAACCATGATCAGTGTATATAAATATGCATCTACAATAAAAGATCCGCAGAGTACATACAAATGGATCATGAGTCTTGCAAATAATAAAATAGTTGATTATTTTAGAAAAAATGCAAAACGTTTAGAAAACGAGACCTTTATCACAGCAGAAGATGATGATATGGGAGAGGCTGAACAGTTATATAACAAATCGCATGATACACACGCGGGACAGCTCTTTTTAAAAGTGCCGGAGGATATATTTGTAAACAAGGAAAAACAGCAGATGCTTTTAGGTGTTGTTAATTCACTAAAAGAAGATCAAAAGCAAATAGTTATGATGCATTGTTTTAGTGATATGACATTTAAGGATATTGCAGAAGTTCTTGGAGTATCAGAAAATACAGTTAAGACCAAATTTTACAGATCATTGAACAAATTGGAGTCTTCTATATACGAGGTGGAGAAAAAAGAGGGGGTACGCCTTCATTCTATGGGTGTTGTACCATTCTTACTTTTTATGTATATGCTCTACTCAAAGTCTATACCGGTATCGGCAAATATGATAGATGAAGTAACAAAACGTGTTGATGAGGAAATAGATAGTGCAAAAGGTAACGGAAATCATAGCAAAGTATCAAAGCCATCTGTCACAAAAGTGGCAGGCGCAAAGGCTGGGGTTTTGAGTGCTAAAGCTATCGGTATAGTTATTGCAGCTATAGTTGTTGCAGGAGGCATAGTTGCAGGTGTTATTGCATTTATTAATACAAAGAAGCCTGATAGTGTAAATAAAAATACTGTTTCTGACAATAATAGTGAATTGGTAGTTGAAGTTGATACAGAAACGGAAACAGAGTCAGAAAATGATGTGCAGAATGTTTTGGAAAAATATTATGACGATACGCTTGTATCACAGTTTGGCATTGCAGATAAAACTTTTGTGAGAAACTATTCATTTACAGAAGGTAATGATGACGAAGATATGTCAAAGGATTATATTGACACCAACGGAAATCCGGGATTGGCAGGAAAAATATTTATTGACATAGATGGTGATGATGAAGTCGAAATGCTGGTTGGAAATGTAGTTTATAATGATACTGTTATGAATGCACAGATTTTGATATATGATTACGATGATGTGAGTAAGTCTGTTAATGAGATAACAGATGGTAAAATCAAATCGTATGACTTTGGATGGTGTAATGATACAGTCCAGTTTGCATATCAGCAGAAAAATGACGGATTTTATATTTACACAACAGATATGTATACATACACATGGTATGAAGGTGGCTATAGAAATGCAGTTGCCTATAGCTGGAAAGTTGATAGTAATGGTGTGACAGAAATATTAAATGCAGATAGTTATGGTGACATGTATATGGATGAGAGAGATTTCATGAATGTTGCGAAGAACTTTATGTCTACCATAGTGGATCAATGGTACGAAAAATATGATGATATTGATAATCTTATAGTTGGTAATTTTAAAGAAATTCCTTTAATAAAAAGTTTAAGTGAGATGGATACGGAATACACAGAGATTATGTACATTGGAGTAGGACGTAGTGAGGAGAGTACAACATGGGAATATGAGTACGATATGACTAATATTCCGGGATTTACAAACTTTTATGAATAAATAAGCTGAAATTGAAAAAGTTGATGAAAAATAGGATTTTTGAACCATCACGTAGAATAAAAACACGAAATCTAGTACGAAATTCTCATTACAAAATTTCGTGAGTAAAAAGTGTATATTCCCACAAAACCGTGCGTATTCACACGCAAAATCATGTCGTAATTTGTCGAAATGTACCAATTAAATGCAATTTAAGAGCAAAAAAATGCAATTATCACGAAACAGACGCGAAACGCGGCTGGAAACTTTCGTAAAAGTGTGGAAAAATAACATTGTCAGAAAACTTTGAAGGTAAAGGACGTAAAAATTGTAGAAAGGAAAATAGGAGTTTTTAGGGTAAAAAGAAAGACTGGAAAGAGAAGAAGTTCTCCTAATAAATGTTAAGGAGGATTTTGCGGAAAATGTATAAGGTGGTTCGGAGTCAAAGTGGACTCATTAATATAGATGATGTCATAGATATTATTAGGGAAAGTCCGAACGAACAAATATATTATGAGAATGAGATTTTAAAAGTAATATTATTTGGAAGGCCGGATTTACCGGTCTGCCAGTATAAAAAATTAGTTTATGAGTATGGAATGACACTTCGCCAAAAGGATCTGCACGGGCGCAGATTGTTTGTGAGAATGGTGTCATTGCTGGAAAGCCAGCGGGTTTTATAGCAAAAAATAAGGGAACTTCTTTTTGACCGGGATATTTAACCGGTCTTTCTTTTTTATATAGTTGGTGTTATAATTTACAAAAATAATTTTTTTGAAAAGAGGATAAAAATGAACATCGTAGTACTTGCCGGAGGTCTGAGTACAGAGAGAGATGTTTCCTTCAAGACAGGAAGCATGGTTGCACAGGCACTCAAAGAAAACGGCCACCATGTTATTTTATTGGATGTATTTATGGGATATAGCGACAAGGAGGAAGATCTGACAGGTATTTTTGACCGTGCAGATGAGATAAGTGTCAAGGTAAGTGACATTCCTACTGTTGCACCGAATCTGGCAAAGGTTAAGGCTTCGAGAAAGGATCAGTCAGCATGCTTTTTCGGTCCGAATGTTATCAAAATGTGCCAGATGTCTGATATCGTATTTATGGCACTTCACGGAGAGAATGGTGAAAACGGAAAGATCCAGGCAGCATTTGACCTGTTTGGCATCAAATACACCGGCAGCGACTATTTAAGCTCTGCCATCGCCATGAACAAAGAGACTTCAAAGCAGTTTTTCCGTTCAAACGGCATTCCTACACCTAGAGGAATTTCCATGACAAGAGACAACAGAGAGGATGACATCACAAAGCTTGATCTGTCGCTTCCATGCGTTGTTAAGCCTTGCTGTGGAGGTTCGAGCATCGGTGTCACTATCGTAAGGGATGCAGCAGAGTTTAAGGCAGCACTTGATGATGCCTTCAAGTGGGAAAATGAGCTGGTTATCGAGGAATTCGTACAGGGAAGAGAGTTCTCTGTCGGAGTTATCGAGGGCAAGGCTCTTCCTATTATAGAGATCGCTCCAAAAGAGGGATTTTACGATTACAAGAACAAATACAAAGCAGGCAGCACTGTTGAGACTTGTCCGGCTGAGTTACCGGAGCAGGTTACAAAGGATATGCAGCATTATGCAGAGGAGGTTGCGCGTGTTATCGGGCTTGATACATATTCGCGTTCTGATTTCCTTTTAAATGACAAAAACGAGATGTTCTGTCTTGAGGCAAACACTCTTCCGGGCATGACTCCTACAAGTCTTCTTCCACAGGAGGCTGCGGTTGTCGGCATGAATTTTAACCAGTTGTGTGAGCATCTTATCGCAATTTCTTTGAAAAAATATGAGGTGTAATATGTCAGATCAGTACATGAGAAATCTTACATTTGAGAATATCGCAAAGGCATGTGAGGGAAAATATATCGGTGATGAGTCATTGCTTCAGACACAGATCACCGGAGCTGTTATCGACAGCCGACTTGTAAAAGAGGGATACCTTTTTATACCGGTAAAGGGAGAAAAGGTTGACGGACATAAATTTATCCCGAATGTATTCGAGCAGGGAGCTGCTATCGTACTTTCTGAGCATGAGCTTGAGAACCCGGCAGGGCCGTATGTGCTTGTCGATTCTACGACAGATGCGATGAAAAAGCTTGCAGCATTTTATAGAAAAGGACTTGATATCAAGGTAGTGGGTATTACCGGAAGTGTTGGAAAAACCAGCACAAAAGAGATGATTTCATCAGTTCTTGAGCAGAAATACAGCGTTCACAAGACAGCGGGCAATTTCAATAATGAGATAGGTCTGCCGCTTACCATATTTGGCATCAGGGACAGTCATCAGGTAGCAGTTCTTGAGATGGGAATATCCGATTTCGGAGAAATGCACAGACTTTCGACTATGTCCTGCCCTGATGTGATGGTCATTACAAATATCGGTTACTGTCATCTGGAGTTTTTAGGGGACAGAGATGGTGTCTTAAAGGCAAAGACAGAGTGCTTCGAGCATATGATGCCGGATGCGGTCGCAGTGCTTAACGGTGATGATGACAAGCTTGCCACAAAGCAGGTGGTAAATGGTAAACCGGTAGTATTCTATGGCAAGGGTGAGTTAGTTGAGGCTGATGTGACTACTGCCGCAGGAGCAAAGGATAATGCCAGCGCACAGATACACAAATCAGTATACACAACAGATATTGAGAACCTTGGTTTTGACGGCATGAGCGCACATTTTGTCACACCTGTTGGCGAGTTTGACGCGCATATCCACATTCCGGGCGAGCACAATGTATACAATGCCATGGCGGCAACAGCCGTAGGCTTACAGCTTGGTCTTACAATAGAAGAGATAAAAGCCGGAATTGAGACAGCACAGACTATAGCAGGTCGCACTAATTTCATAAAGACAAACGGTATGACGGTTATAGATGACTGCTACAATGCCAATCCTGTATCCATGAAATCATCCATTGAGGTGCTTTCGCATGCAAAGGGCAGGACTATTGCCGTACTCGGTGATATGGGAGAGCTTGGAGCAGATGAAAAGCAGCTTCATCACGAGGTTGGCGAGGCTGTAGGCGAGAACCATATCAATGCACTTTTCTGCGCAGGAGAGCTGGCACAGGAATATGCAAAGGGTGCTTCCGAAAAAGATGTACAGGTAGATGTACATTATTTCGCAGAGCGTGAGGCTATGACAGAAGAGCTTCTTAAATTTGTAAAAGAGGGCGATACCATTCTGGTAAAAGCGTCACATTTTATGGAGTTTCCGAAGGTTGTCGCAGCCTTATAGAATTTATAGAAGAAAGAGAGAAAATATTATGGCACAGAATCCAGTAGTAACAATTACAATGGCAAACGGTGATGTGATAAAGGCTGAGCTTTATCCAGAGATTGCACCAAACACAGTAAACAACTTCATAAGTCTTATCAACAAAAACTTCTACGATGGAGTTATTTTCCACCGTGTTATCAAGAATTTCATGCTTCAGGGTGGAGATCCTGACGGAAACGGTACAGGCGGCCCTGGATATGAGATCAAGGGCGAGTTCTCTAACAATGGCTTCAAAAATGAGCTTAAGCACACTCCGGGAGTACTTTCAATGGCGCGTACAATGATCCCTGATTCAGCAGGAAGCCAGTTCTTTATCATGCACAAGGATGCTCCACATCTTGACGGAGAGTATGCAGCATTCGGCAAGGTTATCGAGGGCATGGATGTGGTAAACAAAATAGCAGAGGTTCGTACAGATTACATGGATCGCCCGCTCGAGGATCAGGTCATGAAAACTGTTACAGTAGAGACTTTCGGTGTAGAATATCCTGAACCGGAGACTGTTTAATGATAATAATCATTGATGAGGCAAGCGCGAAACTTGCCTCTTTTTTCTATCATGATGAGGAAATAGCCGCGAAGTTGGAATGTGTAGACAATGCTATAAAAACATTTAGTTGGGAAATTCCAGGAACAGACACAGAGACAGCTGCAGGACATAACCGGATCATGGAAATTCATGCACCGGCTGATTTGGCAGACTTTGTAAAGAAAGTTCTGACAGACCGTAAAATAGACACATCGGACTGTATATGGATAGTATCGGATGAAAAACAGCGCAGATGTGCCGAAGAACTTGGCATAGCAGCGATAGGCGAGCCTGACTGCGGTACGAGGTATGCGATCGAGAGTCTGTCGGAAATAGATGTGGAATATCTTGAGCGCGTCCGCAGGAGATACAACAATATACCATGGCTCATAGGTTGCACCGACAGATGCGTTATACGTGAGCTTTCGCTGGACGATCTTCCCGCACTGTATGAGCTTTACGCAAAGCCCGGTATGACGGAGTTTGTGGAGCCATTATATGAGCCTGAAAAGGAACTCGAATACGAAAAAGCATATATTGAGTGCATGTATGGATTTTACGAATACGGAATGTGGCTTGTATTCTCAAAAGAAACAGGAAAACTCATAGGCAGAGCAGGGCTTGAACACAGGGACTATGGAGATGAGGCAGAGCTTGAAATGGGCTATATGATAGCACATGAGTACAGAAGAAAAGGATATGCCACGGAGATATGCAGTTTCATCATTGATTATGCAAAGGAGAATACATCTTTTGAGAGGATAAACTGTCTGATAGACCATGACAATGCCGCATCAATAGGTCTGGTAAAAAAGCTGGGCTTTGAATATGTGGAACAGTCGGACGTTTCGGGTGAGTGGCTCGACAGGTATATTCGATATATAGATTGAGAGTATGTTGTCGGGAAAATTATTTGTTATAGATATTAACATCAAAAGTTATTCAATATGAGAAAACAGGATATTACAGATATGAATATTAATGGTAAGAATATTACATCAAAATTAGGAATAGTTATATGCAATTTTAACAAACAAAATGATGTACTTTTGTGCATTCAGTCGGTACTGGAATCCAAATTTGAAGATTACCACATATATGTTGTGGATAACGCATCCTCGGATGACTCGGTATCGTTGATAAATCAAAGGTATGGAGACTGCGATAAGCTGGAACTTATCGTAAACAGCGAAAATCTGGGAGGTTCAGGTGGATTTAATACAGGTCTGCGCAGGGCATTTGAGGCAGGACATAAATATCTTATGTGCGTGGACAATGATGCCATGCTTGATGAAAACTGCATAGGTGTGTTGCAGGAATTTCTTGATAAGCACGCAGATGTGGGCATTGCAGCGGCAAAGATTTACCATACAGGTCAGGAAGATTATGTGCAGCAGTACGGATCGTTTATAGATTACAAAAACTACAGCGTGGACTCTACATATCTCAATCATATAGAGGATGGTTCAATGCCTGAGGTGGTCTATTCTGACGCAGTTCCGGCATGCGCGCTTATGATAAAGCGTGAGGTAGTTGAAAAGATCGGAGTGATGCCGGAAGAAAACTTCCTGTACTGGGATGATACAGAGTGGTGCGTCAGATGTAGTGAGGCAGGCTACAAAGTGGCTTCGGTAGGCGCAGCCGCAGCCTGTCATGCCATGGGTGCCAAAAAAGAGGATGTAAACACATTCCCGACATACTATGCGTGGCGAAACTGGATAAAATTTTTCCTCGATCATATATCTGATGAGCAGCTTGACGATATGGCGCAGACGTTTCTCGGCTCGATATTTGAGATAAACTACACGGGCTTGTACCGTGGAGAAGAGAACAGATCTAAAACCGTTATGGCGGCAATGGATGATGCGCTGCACGGAGTGACTGGAAAAGCAGGTGAGGATCGTATATTTGATCTGGAATTTACTTATGACGGGCTTGAAAGAGCTATAGCTGATAAGCGAAATATAAGGATCATCGCAGGAGAGTATCCGCTTTTTGCTGAAAGCCTGAAGGAAAAAATAGAAAATACGTGGCAGGATAAATCCGTGGATATTGTTTTCCCAGAGGATAGTCAGCTCAATAAATCTACAGACGCTGTGATAACACTCTGCGAGAGTATTTTCAGACAGGATGATTTAAGCCTGTCTACATATGTGATGGATCTGGACGGCAATGTGCTGGTGGATGAGGATGATGTGCTTATGGTCATCAACTACAATTTCAGTCGAAGGAGCTTTATTTTTTCCATGAAACCTCTGTTTATGCGTCTGGCACGCAAACTTAGAGAAAATGATAGAAATTCTCGATAGAAAAGTATTATGTGTTATAAATGACAAACCTTAAGTGGGGTGTATTAACGGCATGAAGGTGTAATATATTAGAAAATAAGAAAAAATATTCAAATTACTTTGAAAAACATTGAAAAAATGCCTGTTTAGAAATAAAATAGTATTATGGTTTAACGATTTTGGAGGATATAAAATGAAAAAGTATGCATATGGAGTAGATATCGGAGGAACAACTGTAAAGATAGGTTTTTTTGAGACAACAGGAAAGCTTATTGAGACATGGGAGATCCCTACAAGAACAGAGAATTCAGGAGAACTGATCCTTTCTGATATCGCTGCATCTATCAAAGAAAACAACGAGAAACACGGAATTGAGACAGCAGACCTTGAGGGTATCGGAATGGGCGTGCCTGGTCCTGTAAAGGATGACGGAACAGTTCTTAAGTGTGTAAACCTCGGCTGGGGAGTATTCAACGTAGAGCAGTCACTTTCAGTATTATGCGGTGGCGTAAAGGTAAAAGCCGGAAACGATGCCAATGTCGCAGCACTCGGTGAGATGTGGCAGGGTGGCGGAAAAGGTCATGAAGACGTAGTAATGATCACACTCGGCACAGGTGTAGGCGGAGGAATCATCCGCGGAGGAAAGATCGTAGCCGGGGTAAACGGAGCAGCAGGCGAGATCGGACATATACCTATGAAGGATGACGAGACAGAGATCTGCGGATGCGGCAAGAAAGGCTGCCTTGAGCAGTATGCTTCTGCAAACGGACTTGTAAACGTAGCTGAGAAATACATAGCAGCTCACAGAGATGTGGATACAGAGCTTGATCTTAATGCGGGATTTACTGCAAAAGATGTATGTGATGCGGCAAAATCAGGTGATCTGGCAGGTGCGGCATCAGTTGAGGAGTCAATGAAGCTTCTCGGCAAGGCAATGGCATCAGTAGCCTGCGTTATCGATCCTGAGGTGTTTGTTATCGGTGGTGGTCTTTCAAAGGCTGGAAATATAATTATCGATACAGCAGCAAAATATTACAGAGAGTATGCTTTCCACGCAAGCCGCGAGACAGAGATCAAACTTGCCACACTCGGCAATGCAGCCGGTATGTATGGCGGTGTAAAAATGGTTATCGGCTAATAAGCTATAACTCTTATCATTGCAATTTGTCGAAAAATAAAATATAATGTTTCATTATATCTTGTAGAGGTGAGATTATTGGCAGATTTTTCAACAGAAGAATTAGAGAAGATGGCGGACAAGTTCCGTTCAGACACTAGTGGAATAAGAGGAACTAAAGATTTTACGACACCGGAGGAGCTTTATGAGGAGCTGATAAAAGAAATCAGAAAGTATCATCCTTCTGCGGACACAAGCCTTGTAGAAAAAGCATACAAGGTTGCTTATGATGCACATAAGGGACAGATGAGAAAATCTGGTGAGCCATATATTATACATCCATTGTGTGTTGCCATTATACTTGCTGAGCTGGAACTTGATAAGGAAACAATCGCAGCGGGACTTCTTCATGATGTATTAGAGGATACGATTATGACGGAAGACGAGCTGCGTGCGGAGTTTGGAGATGATGTTGCACATCTGGTTGATGGTGTAACAAAGTTAAAGCATCTTCATCTTACTGACAATACAAAAGATCCAAAGGACAAAAATGCTGACAGACTTGAGATGCAGGCAGAAAATCTGAGAAAGATGTTTCTTGCCATGGCAAAGGATATCAGAGTCATCATGATAAAACTGGCTGACAGGACGCACAATATGCGTACCTTAAAGTATCAGTCAAAGGAGGCGCAGCAGCGTATTGCAAGGGAGACACAGGATATTTACTGCCCTATAGCACAACGTCTTGGTATCAGCAAGATCAAGATAGAGCTTGAAGATCTGTCAATGAAATATCTTTATCCGGATGCGTATTATGATCTCGTAGAGAAAATCGCACTTCGAAAGAATGAACGTGACACTTATATACAGGGACTTGTTAATGATGTAAAAAAATACATTGCGCAGTCAGGCATAAAAGCAGATATATACGGCCGTGCAAAGCATTTTTTTAGTATATATAAAAAGATGGTTAATCAGGACAAGACCATAGATCAGATATATGATCTTTTTGCTATCAGGATACTTGTAGATTCCATCCCGGACTGTTATGCGGTACTTGGAATCATGCATGAGAAATATAAGCCTATACCAGGAAGATTCAAGGATTATATTGCCATGCCGAAGCAGAATATGTACCAGTCTCTCCACACGACACTTATCGGACCGAGTGGACAACCTTTTGAGATACAGATCAGGACATACGAGATGCACCGTACAGCAGAGTACGGTATCGCAGCCCACTGGAAATACAAAGAGGCAAACAATGGCAATGCTACTGCGACGACAGTTACAGAGGAAGAAAAGTTAAGCTGGCTGCGACAAATTCTTGAGTGGCAGCAGGATATGTCTGATAATAAAGAGTTTATGAGTCTGTTAAAGAGTGATCTTGATCTCTTTTCTGACAATGTATTCGCATTTACTCCGTCCGGAGATGTCAAGAACCTGCCAAAGGGTTCGACACCTATTGATTTTGCTTACAGTATACACTCGGCAGTAGGCAATAAAATGGTCGGAGCGAAGGTAAATGGCAAGCTTGTGCCTATAGATTATGTCATCAAAAATGGTGACCAGATCGAGGTTATCACCTCACAGAACTCTAAAGGACCAAGCCGTGACTGGCTTAAGACAGTAAAGAGTACTCAGGCAAAGAACAAGATAAACCAGTGGTTCAGAAGTGAGCTTAAAGAAGAAAATATCCTTCACGGTAAAGAGCTTATAGCGAATTATGCAAAGTCTCATGGTATCAATTTTTCTGAAATAAATAAACCAGAATATCAGGAGAAAATACGTCGCAAATATGGCTTTCATGACTGGAATTCGTGTCTTGCTACAGTAGGACATGGTGGACTTAAGGAAAGTCAGGTAGTAAACAGAATGTACGATGAGTACAAAAAGGATCATATCGTACCTGTTACGGATGCCGATATCCTTGAGAACATTTCAGAAAAGCAACAGCAGCAGGCACAGTCACAGCAGCCTGAACACAAGTCAAAGAGTGGTATTGTAGTCCATGGACTTTATGATGTTGCAGTACATTTTTCAAAATGTTGTAATCCTGTGCCGGGAGACGAGATCGTAGGTTTTGTCACAAGAGGGCGTGGTATATCCATCCACAGAACCGACTGTGTCAATATCATGAATCTGTCAAAGATTGAAAAGGACCGACTCATCGAGGCTGAGTGGCAGGATACGGCACTTACCGACAACAATGCCGAGTATCAGGCAGATCTAAAGATCTACAGCCATGACAGACCGGGACTTCTCGTAGATGTATCGAGAGTATTTACGGAAAAAGAGATAAATATAAGTGGAATACAGTCAAAGACAAGCAAACAGGGCATTGCCACGATAGAGGTATTTTTTAATATCAAGGGCAGGGCACAGATCAGCAGTCTTGTAGAAAAACTCAGACAGATAGAGAGCGTTATCGATGTAGAAAGAACCACCGGCTGATTACCGGTGGTTTTCCATTGCAAAAGTGCTATAAATTATTGATATGTAGTGCGGAAATGTATTATGATGATTACAGGTAAAAATGCTGAAAATAAGGAGCTTTATAGTATGGTAAACATGAAGATAGATCATTTTGTGGTGGGACCGGTTGAGACAAACTGCTATTTCGTCACAAATATGAAAACAAAAGAATTGATAATAATAGATCCGGGAGCATGTGCAAAGCAGCTCTCACAGAAGGTAGAACAGCTTGGGGTAAAGCCTGTGGCAATTTTGCTTACACACGGACATTTTGACCATGCAACGGATGCAAAGCCGCTTGCAGACAAGTACGGTATCAAAATATATATTCATGAAGATGACAGGGAGACACTTGATGATCCACAGCTCAATGCAAGCTGGATGATGGGACAGTCAAAGACATTTCATGCAGATGAATTCTTAAAAGACCAGCAGGAGCTTGATATAGCTGGATTTCACATTATCGTGATCCACACACCGGGACACACACCGGGAGGCTGCTGTTACTATTTCCCATATGAAGATGTGATCTTTACAGGAGACTCACTGTTTTGCGGATCGATAGGCAGGACTGATTTCAAAAAAGGCAGTATGTCAGATCTGGTGCGCTCGGTAAAAGAAAAAGTCATGACACTGCCGGGACATACAGACGTATACCCTGGTCACAATGATACAACAACCATAGATAATGAGAGGATGTATAACCCTTACTTATGATAGTAATATTTTTTAATAAACCGGATTTTGAATATGATGTACACTCGCTCCTCAAGGAGTTTTTCCCGCAGGAGGATGTGCAGATGTACTATAGCTGTTCGCCTGATGAGGTGTCCGGCAGGAATCTTGCCTGTACACACCATGAGATGACAGGCGATGGCGCGAAAGAATTTGAAGATGCCGATCAGGTATTCAGGATCGACTATGTGGATGATCAGATCACGATTGACTGGGAGTATTGTGGAACTGATGACAGGGTATGTAATGATAAGTCCTTATCTACATTACCTGACGCAGATAATGCTGCCCTGTCAAACAGTTGTGGTAATTTGCAAAGGAATAGAGTCAATGATATCAGAATAACAGTTGACCCTGCAGACCGCAAGGAAACCAAGAACCAGCTCAAGATCGCGCTCTACAAAATGATAGAAAAAGGCATCGGACGTGGTCTTCCGTGGGGCACGCTTTCCGGCATCAGACCTACAAAGATAGCCATGAAATGTCTCGAGGACGGCATGGATGATAAGCAGACTTATGCTTACCTTAAAGAGAATTATCTTGCCAGTGATGATAAGATAAAGCTGTCCATAGGTATTGCAAAGCGTGAGAAGGCACTGCTTGACAAGGTGGATTATGAGAACGGATACAGCCTTTACATCGGCATACCATTCTGTCCGAGCACATGTGCGTACTGTTCGTTTACCTCATATCCGCTCGGAGTGTGGAAAAATCGTGTGGACGACTATCTGGATGCGCTCGAGAAAGAGATAGATTACACAGCACAGAAATTTTATCACAAAAAGCTTAACTCGATATATATAGGCGGTGGCACACCTACCACACTGAACGCAAAACAGCTTGACAGGCTGCTCAGGAAGATAAAATGCAGTTTTGACCTAAAGGACTGCCTTGAGTTTACAGTTGAGGCTGGCAGACCAGATTCTATCACGAGAGATAAGCTTGAGGTAATAAAAAAGAACGGAATTCAGAGAATTTCAGTCAATCCACAGACCATGAAGCAGCAGACACTTGATATAATAGGACGGCATCATACCGTAGATCAGACTATCGAGAGCTTTAAGCTTGCCAGAGAGGTTGGAATTGAGAACATCAACATGGACCTTATCATGGGACTGCCGGAGGAGAGCCTTGAAGATGTGAGAAATACCATGGAAATCGTAAAAGAGCTTGCACCGGATAACGTCACGGTTCATTCGCTTGCCGTAAAACGTGCGGCAAGACTTACGATATTCAAGGATCGTTATCAGGACATGCAGATGATAAATACGCAGGAGCACATGGATCTGTGTGCCGGATATTGTGCCGAAATGGGACTTGAACCGTATTATTTGTACAGACAGAAAGGCATGGCAGGAAATATGGAAAATGTAGGCTATGCTTTACCGGGCAAGGCAGGAGTATATAATATCCTTATCATGGAGGAGAAACAGACCATCGTGGCGTGCGGAGCCGGAGCTTCGACGAAACGTGTCTGGACAAATCAAAATCCAGATGGCACACATCGTATCGAAAGATGCGAGAATGTCAAGGATGTAGCGCAGTATATCGCAAGGATTGATGAGATGATTGGGCGGAAGCAGCAGTTATTCTCAGAAGAATAGTTGGATTTTCAATAAAATATTGTAACGTGTTATAAAAAAATGAGTACAACAAAACCGCACAGGTGCAACAAAAGTGCAACAGTTTTTTGTGGAATAATAGGTGATAATACCTGATATTACATTTTCACCCGTAAGTGCAACAATTTGTTACTCGTGACAGTAACATCGAAACCAAAGGACATTTCTAATTACTTAGGAATGTTTTTTTTGCGCATTTGTGAATGGTTTTAGGTGCAACAAACACATGAAATAATGAAATGGAGGTCCATTATGAACAACACAGCGTTAGGAGCAGAAAACAAAAAGGAACAGACAATCAATTTTATCAGCGAAGCACATGAAAAATTCTACTATGAAAAATTAAAAGAGGTACGCTATCAGGATGTGTACCACAAGGCACTTTGCTATTGCCTTGGTATCAGTGATGATACGAGAAGAAATGTTGAAAGCATCTATGATTTTAAGATGGGATGCGTAAAAACTGAGTGCTTGCATGAAGGCTGGCAGACCAGTGGCAGCATGAAGGTTTTACGAATGGCATTTAACCTGTATTGCAACGGCACACCGAGTGTAGATGATTACACAAAAATAGAGGAACAGGTAAACGAGTGCAGGCGGTATACAGTGGAGGATTTGTTCTGCTGTGCCTATGCACCATATTTTTGGCAGGCGATACAGATCCGTTATCCGGAATACGCAACCTACAACAAGGAACTGTATGCCTTATTTGGAGGAACAGATTAGTGTTAAAAGTCAGAGTGATGGGAACAAAGAATGATATTGTTTGGTTTCAGAAAATCTTACAGCGTCATCCGAAAATAGAGGTTATGGAGTTTTCGGAACTCTATACCAATAAGGGGACAAACAAATATTACAGGGCTTATGCGGAAGTGAAGAAAAGCAATGTAAAGGGTAGCAAATAAAAGCAAAATAGTAGAGAATAGGAGAATTTATCATGTGTAAAGTTATCGCAAGGCTGATAAGGGAGAGCGGTATACTATCAAGCAGATGGAAAAATCACGAAAAGCCTTGCAGGTGCGTCTTGATAAACTGAATGACCAGACACGCAAGGACAACGTAGAAGAAGCTATGCAGCATCGTAAGAGTTGACTGGCGTCCGAAAGGGCGAACGATTAGGGAAGAATGTATTGCTGGTTTTTCAGTACATTCCTGCAAGAACGAAATATCTTGCAGAATACGCAGTAACTATGATTCAAAGCGTATTTGTCCCTACGGTGTATGGTAGCAACCTAAGGTTGCAGAAATATGAACAGAATAAGCCATTAGATAAGGAACAGTTTGTCATAACTATCGGGGGAAAAGCATACTCCGATAAAAAGGAAGCTGGAACTGCCATCATCGCCATGTGCAAGGAAATCAAGGGCATCAATGCCAGTGCAGATGTGGGGGAATATCTTGGATTTAAGCTGAATGTGACCTTTGATTCTTTCAACAATAAGTTCGTGATGAATGTAAAAGGTGCCATGAGCCATCCGATGGAAGTCGGCACTGATCCGCTTGGCAATATCACCCGTATCAACAATGCACTGGAAGCAATGCCGGCACAGCTTGAGGAAGCATAGACGAAACTTTCCAATGTGGAACATCAGCTTGAAACAGCGAAAACAGAGGTAAATAAGCCATTTGCGCAGGAAGCGGAGCTTAGTGAGAAGCTGGATCGTCTGACTGCACTGAATGCTCTTTTGAATATGGATGAAAAAGGGAATGATGCGATTGGCATGGACGAGGAAACGCAGGAAGCAGAACCGGAAAGAAAACTTGCAGACTGCCCAGCAGAACGGACTTCATTGAAGGGAAAACTCTCCGAAATGAAGGCAAGGGTGTCCGGGACACCTGCAGGAAGGGATGCAGTGGATAAGACAAAGGGGAAGGAGACAATATTGTAAAAGTTCATGGAAAATTCAGTTGATTCCGCACAGGCTCTCGCTTATAATGATATTGAGGCAGAGAGCCTTTTGCAGAAACTGAAAGGTGCTATGCGCAGTACAAAAGGAGGGATGCCGACTTGAATACAGAAATAACAAATGCTGTGAATGCAGCGGGAGACAAAGCACAGTATGATGCCCGTGTCAAAAGGATATTAGCACAAAAGAATATCTTAGCTCATATTCTGGTAAAGACGGTTGATGAGTTCAAAGGAATGAAGCCGGAGGATGTAGTAACATACATTGAGGGTGAGCCAAAAGTTGGGATTGTTCCAGTTGAACCAGGATTGACGAATGTAGAAAAAAACAGATGCCACCGGACAGAGAATCGTTGGACTTAACACAGAGAATGCCGAGATTAATGAGGGGCTGGTCAGATTCGACATTATTTTTTATGTTCGTATGAAAAATGGGCTTTCCCAGATTATTGTGAATGTTGAGGCTCAAAAGGATGAACCGACGGAATATAAGATATTAAATCGGGCAATCTTTTATGTGAGCAGGCTTGTTTCATCACAAAAAGAGAGAGACTTTGTAAATACGAATTATGATGACATAAAACAGGTATTCAGTATTTGGATTTGTATGAATATGGAGTATAATAGTTTAAGTCATATTCATTTTACAAAGGATGAGATGTTAAGACCGTATGATTGGAAGGGCAATATTGATCTGTTGAATATCGTGTTAGTTGGGATTACGAATAATATTCCAGAACATGACGAAAACTATGAGATACATCGTCTGATTGGGGCACTTCTTTCGACTGAATTGAAAGAGCAGGAAAAACTGGATATCATAGAGCATGAGTATAATATCCCAATCAGCAATGAATTAAGAGAGGATGTGAGAATTATGTGTAATCTGAGTACAGGAATTGAGGAAAAAGCTACAGAAAAATTTATTCTGAATATGTATAAGAAAGGTTATACATTAGATCAGATCGCAGACGTTGCAGAAACAAGCGTGGAGGTTGTGGAAGCAATCATTAAGAAGAAAGAGCCTGCAATGGCATAACGTAAGTAACAAATAAACATCGAAAGAATCAAGCAGTAGATCAGTAGACGATTTGCTGCTTTTTCTTTTATTAGGGCAGTCCATAGTGGGCTGCCTTTTGTCATGCAAAAATGGAGGTAATCTATGGGAAGATGTTGATATGGAAAAGCGTGTAATTGATATTAACCATTCATTATTTTACTTTGCAGGAAGAAGAAATCAGACTGCACAAAAATGGGTTGTCAATGAGCCTAAGACGGAAGCAGGGAAACGTGTGATACCGATGGTAGATACGGTATACACTGCACTGTTGGAAGAAAAGTCAAGGCAGGATGAAGAAGGTATTGTATGCAAGACAAAGATTGATGAAATGACAGGCTTTATCTTTTGCAATAGATTTAATGAAATCTACACGCCGGAATCTATTAATAGGGAATTAAGAAGGATTATTGAGAATCACAACGCAACCGAAGAAGTCAGAGCTGTTAAGGAAAGACGAGAAGCAGTATTGCTTCCGCATTTTACCTGTCACCATCTGAGGCATACTTTTTGTACCAGATTATGTGAAGCAGATGTCCATATCAAAGTAATTCAAACTATAATGGGGCATAAGGATATTCAGACAACAATGGATATTTACGCAGAAGTAACAGAGTGGAAAAAGAAAGAATCACTCA
>CAVABC010000025.1:0-33848 GCA_963586665.1 Acutalibacteraceae bacterium | reverse complement strand
TGTTAAGCATTCTGTTGGCATTTGCTGCCTGCATGTTGTGTTGTACTACCATAATTTTGTACCTCCGTGTGATTAAAAATGTTTTCCCGGAAAATCCATTTTACCGGGCATATTATGTAATTTTTTTTATAACAAACATGTGCCTAGGTTCACATGATCATTAACATATTGAAAATATTTACAGGATTTTTTCTTTCTCCCGTCTGATGATCGAAGCAATCTGTTTTTGTGCTTCATCTGATATTCCCTTTTCCTTATAATATGGAGAGGGATTGTTTTTCTTGTTGGCTCTCGTATTGCTCCTGTCTATGTTTATCTCTCTTGGAGCATCTATCAGCAGATGTATGTTGTTTGCCGAGCCACCGGAAAATATCACTTTTACGTTGTCACCGATTTTTATGAATTCTCCCGGCTGTAATGTAAGTTTCAGCATATAAAACCTCCATGTTTTATGCAGTTTAAATAATGGGTATAAAATAAAGATCATGTAACACAATAGATAATGTGTTACATCCAAAATATGATTATCAGATCAGATAACAACATCACGAAATACTGAATCGCGCTCATCCTGCTCTATACCAAGGTAGCGTTTCGTGATATTGAAAGAAGAATGTTGATAGATGTCCATTAAAAGTACAGGCGATGTTCCCTGCTTCCAAGCCTGATATCCGAAGGTTTTTCTAAGTGAATGTGGGCTGATCACACCGTCAATATCGCACTCTTCTGCGGCATGACGAACTATCCTGTATGCCTGTACCCTTGATATAGCATCTCCATTATGGTTAGGAAATAAATTAGTATGCGGGTTTATTTTTTCTCCAAGATTTTCTTTGTACCAATCCAGCACTGATACTATTCTTTTGTTTAAATAGATCACAGACAACTTCTGTGTTTTCTTTTCTACCAGCATCAGATGGGTTCTGAACTCTCTCTTTTCAAAATCATATACGTCATTCCAGCAAAATTCCAATATATCCGATACCCTGAGAGCTGTATTCAGCCCCACCGTGATAAGTACGTGGTTTCTGGGATTGTATTCCTCTGTAATATAGAAGTTTTTAAATCTTTCCAATTGCTTTTTGTTCTTTATTGGCTGTGCCTTTTTCATTATGTCCTCCTGAATGTTGTGAATTTATGTATCAAGGACAATTCTACCAATTGAAAATAAATAAAAAAATTTTTGATTTAGGGTTAAGTATTTTTGGTAAGTTCCGAAATAATATGTGTAAAGGATGTAACACATTATCTATTGTGTTACATCTATTTTTTTGTCTATGCACAAATGAATTTTCTTATAAAAAATCTCAAAAAAAAAACAATCTCATACATTAAAGTACAAGACTGTTTCGTATTTCATCTACATTTTCAACACATTTTTTATATATTCAGCCATCTCATCAGCCATCTCATATGACTCTGTGATCCTCGGATGCCCCGGTGTGCCACAGCCGTTTCGCCTGTATGTATAATGCGACACTTTACTGTCATTATTCTCCGATGCCATCTCTTTTACTATCGCATCGATTGCTGCATCCCACGCACCATCATGCTCGAGTACTGTGGTGGCACATATGATATGCGCGTCAGGGTAAACTTCCCTTAATCTCCCAAGAAATGCCCTATAGTGTGCTTTCCACTGCTTCGCCTGTTCTCCGTCCGGCTCAAGCTTCATGAAATCATACGGATGTGCGTCATTCTGTCCGACAGCTACTATTACCACATCCGGTGTATACTGTGTAAAATCCCACGGTGTAGGCTCACCAAATGCAGGATTGTAATGGATTTTGTCCCACGCGGTGTCCATACCGATCTGCTGAGGCTCCATAAACCAGCCTATGCCATCCATCAGTGCTATACCGCCCTGCGCTATATCGTGTATCTGTGCATTCAGTTTTCTGGCTGTCATCCACGAGTATGAATACCAGCTATTTGAATATCCACCGTTGTGCTGTGGATCTTCCATGCCTGTATTGTCGATTGCCTCTGTAACCTCACCTGCCGATACGGAGTCTCCGTACACCTCTATCTTTAGCTGTGGTGCCGGATCAAGCGGTAAAAGTATTGCTCCATCTTCTATTTCATAGCCAAGGATAGCCACCTCGTGACATGAATCCTGTCTTTTAAACACAAGTACATGATGCTCGCCTGTCTCGTTCTCAGGAAGGATGATATCTATAGTGCTCTCTCCCTCTTTCAGATAATAGCACTGCTGCACTCCGTCCACTATGACACCGAGATAATTTTCCCAATATGCTCTTTTATTTCTGGTGTGGATCTTAAATACATTTCCTGTAAATTTAAGCTCTGCGGATGTGCATGGAAATACCCATACCGGCTCTGTCTCCACAGACCAGTCAATTCTGCCGCTGTATCTGATGCGGCTATGATTTGATTTTATCGTCATCTTTTTTTCCTGTTATATATAGTTTTTTTGTTTTCTTTTTAGTATTATAGCACATAAACTCAATAATATGATGATTAATATAGGTTTTTAAGTGCAGGATAAAATTTTCTAAACTTCTGATAACCCTGCTCATACCTTTCAACGAGAACAGGATCAGGCTCTGTGGTATCCTTTTTCCTTACGATAGCCTTTGCCGCTGCCTCAACGCTTTCAAAAGTGCCATCTGCCACGGCAGCAAGGATTGCACCTCCGTATGCAGGTCCTTCCTCCACCTCAACGGTGTCTACCTGCATATTCATGATATTTGCCACGATCTTGCGCCAGAGCGGGCTCTTTGCTCCACCGCCACAGATCGTAGTGCGCTTTGGTGCCACTCCAAGGCTTCTTGCCACCTCGAGCGAGTCTCTCAGTCCGTATGCAACACCCTCAAAAACCGCCTGAAGCATATCGGCACGGCTTGTGTCCATGCTCATTCCGATAAACGAAGCTCTTGCCGATGGATCATTGTGTGGTGAACGCTCACCCATCAGATAAGGCAGGAAGTACACATTATTCTCACCCAGTCTTCCTTCATCCTCAAGTGGCTTCTGCTCATTTACAAAATCATCCGAATGAAGGATATCCTTCATCCACCAGTTATTGCAGCTTGCGGCTGAGAGCATGCAGCCCATCAGATGATAGCCGCCATCCGCATGGTCAAACGAATGAAGCGCATTATGAGGATCTACTCCAAAACTGTCACTTGTGATGAAAAGTGTTCCACTCGTTCCAAGGGAAAGATTGCACTTTCCAGCTCCGACAGTTCCGGTTCCTATAGCAGCGGCAGCGTTATCTCCGGCTCCTGCTGCAACTATGCAGCCTGCTGGAAAACCAAGTTCTTCTGCCACTTCCTGTTTTAATGTACCGGTCTTTTCAAAGCTTTCATAGAGCTTTGGCATCCACTCTTCTTTTACATCGCAGATATCAAGCATCTCTTTTGACCAGCATTTGTTTTTTACATCAAGAAGCAACATTCCCGATGCGTCAGAATAGTCAGTACTGAATTCTCCGGTCAGGCGATATGCTATATAATCCTTTGGCAGCATGATCTTTTTGATCTTTGCGAAATTCTCAGGCTCATTTGCCTTAAGCCAGAGTATCTTTGGTGCTGTAAATCCGGCAAATGCGATATTTCCGGTAAGCTCTGATAATTTTTCTTTTCCGATCTTATTATTCAGATAGTCGGTTTCTTTCTGGGTTCTTCCGTCGTTCCAGAGTATTGCCGGTCTTATCACCTCGTCATTTTCATCAAGCACTACAAGTCCGTGCATCTGTCCTCCGAAGCTTATTCCGGCAACATCGTTTTTGTCCACATCTGCTGTCAGTTCTTTTAGTCCCGCAATGCTCTGTGTCCACCAGTCAGACGGATTCTGCTCTGACCATCCCGGCTGCGGGAAGCTGAGCGTATACTCTTTTGAAACTATGTTTAATACTTTTCCGGTCTCGTCCATAAGCAGAAGCTTTACTGCACTTGTTCCAAGATCTACACCTATATATAACATATCTTTCCTCCCTTTGTTACTAATTCGTAACTATTTATACTGAATAGCTACACTGTTTTCGTTCATAATATTACTTTTATAATTGACGGTCACATAGTAAGGTGTGAACCGGTATATTTATGTATTAACAAAACGGATTTTCTGTCTTGTATGGGAGTGATGCAGGCTGATTGTAGTTGATATCCTCCATTGGCACTCCGATATATTTGAACACCTCAAAGAGAGCTTTTCCATGGTGTCCGAAAGCAACAGCTCCGTGATGTGGATAGTTTTTCTCAATAAGTACGTGGCGGTAGAAACGTCCCATCTCTTTTATTGCAAATACTCCGATGCTTCCGAAGGAACGTGTTGCAACAGGAAGTACCTCGCCCTGTGCCACATATGCACGGATCTTGTTGTCGGCAGTTGACTGGAGACGGTAGAATGTGATATCGCCAGGCACGATATCGCCCTCAAGCGTTCCGTTTGTCACCTCGATTGGCAGACTTCTTGCCATGATCATCTGGTATTTCATCTCAGCCTTTGTGATCTTGCTTGAGCAGGTATTTCCACAGTGGAATCCCATAAATGTATCTGTGTGCTTATAGTCGAATCTGCCCTCGATAGACTCCTTATACATATCTTTTGGTACAGAGTTGTTGATATCGAGAAGTGTAACTGCATCCTCGCTGACGCAGGTTCCGATAAACTCACTTAATACTCCGTAAATATCAACCTCACATGATACAGGGATGCCTCTTCCTGTAAGACGGCTGTTTACATAACAGGGTACAAAACCAAACTGTGTCTGGAAGGCAGGCCAGCATTTTCCTGCGATAGCAACGTATTTTCTGTAGCCCTTGTGAGCGTCAACCCAGTCTAAAAGCGTAAGCTCATACTGCGCAAGTTTCTCAAGGATCTCTGGCTTCTTATTGCCCTCGCCAAGCTCATTTTCCATATCTTTAACCACGTCAGGGATTCTTGGATCTCCTGCATGATTGTTAAATGCCTCGAAAAGATCAAGCTCTGAATTTTCCTCGATCTCAACACCCATGTTGTAAAGCTGCTTGATAGGAGCATTACATGCAAGGAAGTTAAGCGGTCTTGGTCCGAATGATATGATCTTTAAATTGTTAAGTCCGTATACGGCTCTTGCTATAGGCAGGAAATCATGGATCATGTCTGCGCAGTCCTCTGCGTCACCAACCGGGTACTCAGGGATATATGCTCCTATATTTCTTAGTGCCAGATTGTAGCTTGCATTTAACATACCGCAGTATGCATCACCACGTCCCTGAATCAGGTTGTCCTGTGTCTCCTCTGCTGCTGCAACGAACATCTTAGGTCCGTCAAAATGTTTTGCAAGAAGTGTCTCTGAAATCTCAGGTCCGAAGTTTCCAAGGTATACGCAGAGTGCATTACAGCCTGCTGCCTTGATGTCCTCCAATGCCTGTACCATATGTATCTCGCTCTCAACGATACAAACAGGACACTCGTAAATGTCTGCTGCATCATATTTTGCTGCGTATGCATCTACCAATGCCTTTCTTCTGTTTACTGATAAGCTCTCCGGGAAACAGTCACGGCTGACTGCTACGATACCGATCTTCATTTTTGGAATGTTGTTCATAGTGTAAATCTCCTTCTCTCATGTGCCCTGTCGGGTATTTTGTTATTTGCTGATGCGTGTGTGTATAATTAATTATGCAATCACTAATAATTCATCCGCTCCTGCACCAGCTTTATGAGGTAAGTATATATCCGCTTCAACTTAATTGATATGATATATTTAGTAAATTTAGTCGTATTTATAACTTAATTCACTAAATTCAAGTTTCAAGAATGTTTATTTATGTTATACTATCGTCAGATTAATCAAACTAATTATGCTGCTGTACAGACATGACATACTATTTATCATAGTAAGAGGTTACAAAGTAATTTCCTACGCTAAAAAAGTATCTGTCTGTATCCTGCATATCAATATTTCAATAAGAGGAAAACGCATATGTCCATTACAGCTAAAGAACTTGCCAGACAACTTAATCTTTCTGAAGCCGCCATATCCATGGCACTTAACAATAAGCCCGGTGTCAGCACCCGCACAAGAAAACGTGTAATAGAAGCTGCCACTGCCGCGGGATATGATTTTTCCAGACTCACACCAGTAGAGGAAACAGCCGTGCAAAACGGTACGATATACTTTGTTGTATACAGAAAACACGGTGCAGTTGTTCCCGACTCACCTGTTTATGTTCACAGCGAACACGGTATAACCATTCAGGATATGCCGTTTTTCTCACAGCTCTCAGAAGGAATAGACCTCGGCTGCCGCCACTGTCACTACTATCTGAATGTCAGCTATATATATGAAGATGATAATATTGACGGACTTTTAAATGAATGGATGAGACTTGGCGCAAAAGGAATACTGCTGCTTGGAACTGAGATGGAGGAGCATGACCTTAAGCCGTTTATGAAGTGTGGGCTGCCTGTTGTACTGATAGACAATTATTTTGAGACGGCAAACATCGACTGCGTAATAATAAATAACGTACAGGGTGCCTTTCTCGCCACAGAATATCTGATAAAGAAAAAACATTCCCAACCCGGATACCTGCATTCTTCCTATATGATAACAGGCTTTGAAGAAAGGTCAGACGGTTTCTACAAAGCGATAAGGCGAAACGGCATGTCTACATCAAGGTCTATAGTCCATAGGCTGTCACCTACAGTGGAAGGGGCATACAGCGATATGAAATCTATAATAGAAAACGGGGATCAGCTTGCGAAATGCTATTTTGCCGACAATGATCTGATCGCAGCCGGAGCTATGCGCGCACTTTCCGAGGCAGGATACCGCATACCGGAGGATATATCCGTGATCGGATTTGACGATATGCCTATGTGTACCTACATAGATCCACCTCTTTCGACTGTACATGTGCCAAAACAGTATATGGGCGAGCTGGCAGTAAAAAGACTGGCAGAAATCATAAATTCGACCTCTGCCAGCCATGTTAAAATTGAAATAAATACTGAAATTGTTAAGAGAAAGAGCTGTTAAATATATACGGCTCTATTTCTCTGCAAGATACTGCTTGTATCCGACTTTCTGTAATTTGGCATCCTTTGCCTCCACCTGTGATTTCATATCAGCAGTGTATGCCTTTATTTTCTCAAGGATCACATCATCACTTGCGGCAAGGATCTTTGCTGCAAGAATTGCTGCATTTTTAGCACCATCGATAGCAACTGTTGCCACAGGTACTCCCGGTGGCATCTGCATGATGGAGAACACTGCATCCATTCCATCAAGATTTTTGCCTGAAAGCGGTACTCCGATAACCGGCAGTGCAAAAAGTGCTGCACACATTCCCGGAAGTGCTGCTGCCATTCCTGCACCCGCGATTATTACCTTTACATCACGCGCCTGCGCTCCTCTTGTCCACTCGATAAGAGCATCCGGCTGACGATGAGCTGAGATGATAGTGATCTCATACTCAATACCAAGCTCTTCAAGCATATCAGCGGCTTTGCTCATTACTTTAAGATCAGAGTCGCTTCCCATAACTATTCCTACTTTTGCCATTTTATCCTCCTTGTATTCTTTAATATATTAGATCAAATCTTGCAAATAAAAAATATATTTCGGTTTTCTAAATGCAAAATCAGATATTTACTTATATTTTTCTGCCCCGAGTTCATCCAGCGGCTTATTTAGCTCTTCTGTACCCGCCAATACAAATCTGCCATCGCTGATAATGTCACAGGTAGAACCGTCATGGCGGATCACCGTGATAGCTCCAAGCTCATCATAAGGTATCGTGATATCTGTATGACAGCTGAAGTATGCCTTTGAAATATCCTCTTTTCGGAGAATTGATACTGAATTATCTCTTGCGATTATCGCCTTGCCGTCAGGATTGTATGTCATGTTGTCCTCATCATAGGTATAGCATGTATCTCCCACTGCAAAATGAGGTCCTGTCTTTTCTGCTATAAGAATAGGCATTTTAGCTGCGATATCGTATACACGCGCCATTCGGTATGCTGTTGTATTTGTTCCGATCGCAAACTCGCCCATTGGCAGACTCTTGTGATGATGAAGTACATTATCGGAAATGTATTTTTTATTTTCCTCCTCATCCTCGAAATTGGTGCAGGTGTAGTGTTCTATCATTCCATCCTTAAAATCTATCTCAAGATTAAGGAAATTAAGCTCATTAAGATATACCTGACTTACATGGAGCTTACCATGTGTACCCTCGAGTACAGGAGATGTAAATACCTCTCCCACCGGGATATTTACGTCTGCCACGCAGTTTTCAAAAGCTGTCTCTTTTGTGGGATCTTTAAGTTCATGGATCTTTACATAGAGATCTGTTTTGTTGCCATTTGTACCTACAATATGTACTCTGTCGGCTGTGTCGAGCACATCTATGATCTTCTGCTGCATATCTCTGTACAGCACATAGTCAAGTGTATTGATCTTTACTGTCTCTCTGAAGATCTCCTTGTACTGATCTCCGATCGCAGCTACAGGGTATGCGATAATAGTAAAGCTGCGCTCCTCACCGACAATGTATCTGTTCCTAAGCTGTGAACGCTGGCTTGCCATATATACCGCAAGCTTCTGCTGTTCATCTGTATATGCTGCGTTTTCCTTCTTTGATACAGGTGCAAACGGCTCCTCACCGAATATCTCGATAACAGCAGGTCCTCCGCATTTGCACGCGATGTCTTTTATTTTTTCGAGGGCATTATGCATACACTCAATGCGGTACTCCACATATGCCTTGTCAAGCCAGAGTGCCATATCCTCTTTGTGATCGTAGTCAAACTGTTTGTTGACCGATGTTGAGAAAGGATGCATTATCGGCTTAAGACCGATCTTCTCGAAGTTTACCAGAGCAGCTTTTATCATTCTCTCGAAACCTACAGGATAAAGCACCTGTACGGATGATTTTTTGCTGATATCCTTGTTGCAGGTAATAAATCCGATGCGGTAGCCTTCTGTGTATGTGTCAGCCATGGCCTGAATTTCTTCATCGGAAAATGAATCCAGATGCTCTCTGCTCGCACGCTCATTCTCACCGACAAACAGACCATACTCATACATATAGTCATCATTTGACAGATCTGCGTTCATTACAAGCTGTGTGTAATAATCGTATGCAGGATCAAGAAGCTGTCCATTATCATCCTCTGCAAATATCTCCTCATAATCATGCATGAATGAATAAATGCATGATCTGATCTCTTTGGGATTGACCTCATCCGCATCCTCAAAATAATTGTAAAGTTCCACTATAAGCTCTGCATAGATGCAAAGATATTTTATATCTCCCTGAAAAATATGTGTGATGCTTCCTACTGCTTTTGCATATACAGCCGCTAAAAGCTGACCATATTCGTCTCCGAGCATCTTTACAGCATATGCCGGATTGGCATAGCTTTTCTCATAGTTTTCTTTATCAAACTGTGAATAAAATAAAGCATTAAATTCTTTATCAGCCTTGTGGTTTTTTATAGTGTTGATACACTGTGCCACACTCCTGAAATAATCTGCAAGTGCAGGCTCTATAGTAGGCTCTCTGACAATCTGCTCTATTCTGTCCTCTATCAACTCAATGCGCTCAGCGTAAAGCTGATTCGACTCTTCATAAATTTCTTTATAACTCATATATAATATACTCCGTATCTTATATTTAATTAGTATAACAATTCCTGTCCCCGACAGGCATTTTATTATAAAATAAAGCCCATCACATATGTTCCGCCCCAGCTTATCAGTGCGATAAGCGAAAAGAACACTGCCAGACGCGGAAATGTCATAAATGACTCCTCATCAAAGAGGCTTCTGATGGCAAATCCAAAATCTGCCAAAGATATGCCAAGCATCAGTATCCCGGCACTGCCGTAATACATGGACAGATTGCCGTTTCCTCTGAATGCGGCATTCAAAAAAACAATATATACAATCTCAGAAATAACCGCCACAATAAGTGCTGCTATTCCTTTCTTAGATTGCTTCTTTTCCGTAAACTTATACCGGTTACGTTTTCTTCTGCTAAGCAATTTTGATTTTCTCCTGTAATTCCGTTGTCAATTATCTGCTATAAATATCTTAGATGTTAAAAATATTCCGGTTACCGCCCACACCATTACGGTATGACCTATTTCTCACTATGATGGAATAATCTGTACATGACATAGTAAGCCAGATATCCAAGCATTCCACCGAGCGTGTTGAGTATGATATCATCCACATCACAACAGCCCGTCTTTGTAATAAGCTGCACAAGCTCTATAAATGCACTGAATTCCACACACAATATCGTTGTGTATAAAAAGCCCATTTTGGACTTTGCTATGCGCGGCACAAAAAATCCAAACGGCATGAAAACCACGATGTTTCCCACGATATTGATCAACACGGCTCTTATTCCAAGTATATCTACATGAACAAGAAATCTCTTTATCTCATGAAACGGAATGTAATTATATCTGTATGTAGTACCACATGTCCTGCCCATATTTTCAGCAAAAAACAGCAGATAAAACAATGCTGCTAGATAAATTCCAAACAGCACGATCGCGGTTTTTCTGTGGTGTATGATCTTACCTACAGTTCCTGTCGTGACCTTCTGTGAATCCATCCTATTTGCAGCCATACTGCTTGTAGTACTCATCGATAGCTGCTTTAATCTGATCGTCTATAACGACTTTTCCGTTGTGCGCCTTATTGTAAAGGTACTCTGTTACCTCTTCCATTGTAACGATGGCTTTGCCCTCGAAACCATATTTCTCATGGATCTCATCGAGTGCGCTTACCTTTCCGCCCTGACCTACTTCCATACGGTTGAGGCTGACCATAAGACCAACGATAGTAACATCTGCGGCACTTCTTACCTTTGGAACTGTCTCTTCCATAGATTTGCCTGATGTGGTAACATCCTCGATCATTACCACCCTGTCACCGTCCTTAAGGCTGCTTCCAAGGAAACCTCCCTTGTCTGCACCGTGATCCTTTGCCTCTTTTCTGTCAGAGCAGTAACGTACCTCTTTTCCGTAAAGCTCGCTGTATGCAATGGCTGTTACTACAGCAAGTGGTATACCCTTGTACGCAGGTCCGAAAAGTACATCGAAATCGTCTCCGTAATTGTCGTGGATTGCCTTTGCGTAGTACTCTCCGAGTCTCTTAAGCTGTGATCCTGTGACATATGCTCCCGCATTCATAAAAAATGGAGATTTACGTCCGCTCTTCAGTGTGAAATCACCGAATTTCAAAACGTCACTCTCCACCATAAAATCTATAAATTCTGACTTATATGCTTCCATTCTGTTAGTCCTCCTTGATTTTCTGCTATCTATATTTTAGCATTTCTGATTTGTCTATATCTTTAAATTCAATCATACATATACTGCTTTAGTATATCATTTCATGTTTGTGTTTTCAACTGACAAATCGTTACTAACTAGTTATATTTTTGCAGTAATGAAAAAGATTTTTATACTTTCGATGAGTGCTTTTTATTATTGAACATATGTTTGTATTATGATATAATTTATTGGTATAATTGAAAAGAAAGCAGGATGTGATTTTCCGATTATTAGATGCCCTCTAGTTTACAAAGGAGGGTGATGTCCTATGAACACGCTTGAAGTTTTGACTTTAGTGCTAGTAATTTTTGCGGCTCTGTCATACATAGACAATCATAATAATAATAAAAAGAAATAGCATCCTCCGACCAAAGTGAATGCTATTTCTAAAATCTGTATTTACTGAGGGCAAATCGGCATCACGTCCGATTACCTTTCTAAGTAGATTATACACAAGGGTGCTTGAGAAATCAAGTGCCCTTTTTTGTACACAGATTAAAAAAGCATCTGCTCCTTGATCTGATCAAAAAGCAGATGCTATAACTATTCTAGATATACTCGCTCTCTTTTACCACTACACCGTCATATACTGACTGTTTCTTGATATATTCTGCGACCTTATCCACATCTTTGCCATTCTTGTTCCAGTCTTTTGTGAACTCGCCCTTTTCAGCCTCAAGCTCTTTTTCCTGCATCTCGCTGATGAGTAAGAGTACCAAAATTCCAGCATGGCTTAAATGCTTGACTACGTTTACGAAGTCCTCGCCATCCTTTGGTGCGTACAGGTATGTGTGGCGTCCGTCGATGTTTAATTCTTTCTCCACGTCCTCAACAAAGCCACGGTTTACACCATCTACTCCATCTACAAATACGGCTGTGATGGCTTTCTGTCCCTTGATCGCAGCTCTGACATTTCTGTCCACCCTGCCCTCGTAGAGACCGCTCTCCTCTGTGTGTACTTCCTCTACAACACCACAGGAAGATGTCATATCTGTCACACGGTCGATAAGGATGAACTCACCGAGTGTCTTGTGATTTTTGAACTCGTCTACAACGATCTTGTCTGCAAAGGAAATACGGCACACTGCGATCTCATTTTTGCTGAGCTTTTCAGCAGGTTTTTCCTCGCCTGTATTTACGTCGATAGTGTGCTCTATGCTTGTAACTATAGCAGGGATCGTCTTGGTTCCGAGCTTGAAGAAGAAGTTCTTTCCCTTGAAAAGCTCATCATCATCCATCCACAGAAGTGTTGCTGTGATGGAAGATGCAACCTTTGCACCTGATGCTACTGTAAGCACACAGCCTCTTGATACATCCACCTCTCTGTCGAGCTGGATAGTAACAGGCTGTCCCTTAAAGGCACTGTCGCTTTCCTTATCACCCACATGGATACTCTTTACGTGAGCTGTCTCATTGCTAGGAAGTGTGGTGATCTCGTCACCGACTTTGACAGTTCCGGCCTCGATCTGTCCCTGAAATCCACGGAATGTATGATCCGGACGGCACACTCTCTGCACAGGCATATAGAAACCTGCCTCTGTGTCAGCCTCTGTTATATCTATGTCCTCGAGATAAGAAAGCAGAGCCGGTCCCTCATACCATGGGATATTCTCTGATTTCTTTGTCACGTTGTCACCCTCTGTTGCAGAAACAGGGATGATCCTTACGTTTGCAAGTCCAAGTTCTTTTGTAAGCTCTACGATCTGTTTTGTTATCTCATCAAAACGTTTCTCGTCATATCCAACTAGATCCATCTTGTTTACAGCAAATACAAAGTATCTTATTCCCATAAGTGCACAGATTCTCGCATGTCTTCTGGTCTGTACGAGCACACCCTGTTTTGCGTCGATAAGGATTACGGCAAGGTCTGCAAATGAAGCACCTACAGCCATATTTCTGGTGTATTCCTCATGTCCCGGTGTATCTGCCACGATGAAGCTTCGCTTATCTGTTGTAAAATAACGATAAGCTACGTCGATTGTGATTCCCTGCTCTCTTTCTGCCATAAGTCCGTCGAGAAGGAGTGAGTAGTCGATAGCACCGCCACGGCTTCCTACCTTGCTGTCAAGCTCTAATGCCTTTTCCTGATCTGCATAGAGCAGCTTTGAATCGTATAATATATGTCCGATCAGAGTTGATTTTCCGTCGTCCACGCTTCCACATGTGATAAATTTAAGTAATCCGCTCATTTTAGAAATATCCCTCCCTCTTTCTTCTTTCCATGCTGCCTGCCGCCTCATTGTCGATAACTCGTGTGGTTCTCTCTGAGGATACAGCACTGAGTGTCTCATCTATGATCTCATCGAGCGTGGTTGCTATTGACTCACAGCCTCCTGTAAGTGGATAGCATCCCAATGTACGGAAACGCACACTCTTCATCTCTATCTTTTCACCCGGACGCAGCTTCATTCTGTCATCATCAACCATGATGATGTTGCCGTCTCTGTATACAACAGGTCTTTCCTTTGCAAAATACAGTGATGGGATCTCGATATTCTCTCTCTTTATGTACTGCCAGATATCCTTCTCTGTCCAGTTTGAAAGTGGGAAAACACGTACCTCCTGACCTTTCTGGATCTTTGAGTTGTAGAGCTTCCACATCTCAGGACGCTGGTTCTTCGGATCCCACGCATGGTTCTCGTTTCTGAAAGAGAAAATTCTCTCTTTGGCTCTTGATTTTTCCTCGTCTCTTCGTCCGCCACCGAATGCAGCAGTAAAACCGTATTTATCAAGTGCCTGCTTAAGAGCCTGTGTTTTCATGATGTCTGTGTATGCTGAACCGTGGTCAAAAGGATTGATGCCCTGTTTTACACCCTCTTCGTTTATGTACTCAAGCATCTCTATGCCTTTTTCCTTTGCAACGCGGTCACGGAATTCGATCATTTCACGGAATTTCCAGGTTGTATTTACGTGTAAAAACGGAAATGGCGGCTTCTCCGGATAAAATGCTTTCATAGCAAGATGAAGCATTACCGAGCTGTCCTTTCCGATTGAATACAGCATAACCGGTTTCTCGCATTCAGCGGCTACTTCACGGATTATGTATATTGCCTCTGCTTCAAGTTCATCAAGATGTGATAATTCACCCATGTTCTTACTACCATCCTTTTCTTAATTTTCTATATTAGTACTTGTTGGATTCTTTTTTGTTTATAAGAATCTGTTCATTACTTCCATCGCGTTTTTTAATATCCCAGGTAAGGGTATCAGGTGTGCTTTTTACCGTCATAAGGCTTCCTTTTCCACCTATGTCTGCGCCCAGATAAAGAGCTATCGCTCCAAAATGACATTCCTTGATGCAGGAAGCGCATCCCCAGCAATCCTTCGGATATCTGATGTATGCCTTTTTGTCGTCATCCTGATATATCAGGCTTCCGGGACAAACATCCGTACACATTCCGCAGCCTTTGCATCTGGCTCTATCGATCATTATGCTCATAGTGCTCCTCCCTTCCCACAAGGTCTCTATAGATCATATGAAGCTTGCCGTTTTCATATTTTGAATTGACGTACTTCATCCAATCATCACTCTTATCAGGATGATCCAGATTTTCGGCAAAGCTGTGCCATCTGGTCTCCTTTCTCGCACCGAGATGTGCTATGACTGAAAGACAAACCGTAAGTCTCTCTTTAAGCTCATATACAAACATAAGCTCATGCATATCTGACGCATACAGATCATCAGTAAGCTCAATAAGCTGCCCGATCTTTTCTTTTGCAAGTGCAAGCTGCTTTCCGTTGAACTGATAATGTGTGGAAATACCTCCTGCGTAATTGTCCATGACCTTCTGCATTGCCTCCTCGAGTGCCTCTGTTGTAAACATCTGTGGCTTTTCGGCAAGGTAATTGTCATATTCTGCTGCCTTTTTATCCAGGGCTGCTTTCTCGCTTTCTGTACCGGCAGCTTTTGTATCTGCTGTATTCTTTTCGGTATCAAGCTTTTCAACCATATCTATTGCAGCGATCTCACCCTCAACCATGGCTCCTGTCACGTATTTCTGAGGACAGCCTCCGGCAACATCTCCTGCCGCATAAAGTCCGTGGATAGTTGTCTCACGCTCTGTGTTTACCCAGTAACCGCTTGCTGTGTGACCGCCTACAATATAAGGCTCTGTTCCCTCGATCTCCACATTCTGCTTACTCGGGTTCTTTCCTGCCTCCACCCATTTGAGTGTCTGGCTTGGTGCCATATTAAGGTATGCTTTTCTAAGCGATTCATCCTGCTCAGTTGATATGCCCTCCGTCCTTAAGTAACAAGGTCCGCGACCCTGAAGATTTTCCATCACTGTTCCGTATACACGCTGTGATGTGGTAAGTCCGTATTTTGTCTCGTAAACTTCTCCGAGTGAATTGACCTGTTTTGCTCCGACACCCTGTGCGATAGTTCCGGTAGGTGCGATCGTATCTTTACATCTTAAGGCGATAAATCTCATCTCAAATGTGGTCATCTCTGCTCCGCTCTTTATACCCATGGCATATCCTGCTCCGGTATTAAACGGAGGATACCACATCTTGTGACGTGAAAATCCCGGATTGTTTGGTCTGTAAAGTCCCGCCGCACCGCCTGTGGCACAGAGCACCTTTTTTGCCCTTATCTCATAGGCTGTCGCATCATCTATTGAAAATCCGTAAGCACCTTTTATGGTGTTGTCCTCTACTATATAGTCTGTGATGTTTATCCTGTTTATCACAGTGACATCCGGCAGTTTTTCCACTGCTGTTGCTAAAAGAGGCTTCATGTTCTCACCGTTTATCTTGATGTTGCGGTTTCCTCGTGCCACATACTCTCCGTTTTCATCCTTTAAAATGACAAGACCAAGCTTTTCCATCTTGTCGGTTACACGGTTTAAGCCCTCTGACATGGTCATAAGAAGATCCTCTCTTACGATGCCGTCAGCGTCCTTCTTTGCATAATCCACATAATCTTCCGGCTTTCTGCCCTTTACTATGTATGCATTTATCGCATTTACTCCTGCTGCAAGACAGCCGCTTCGCTTTATATTGGCTTTCTCTGCAATTATCACACTGTAGTCTGATCTTTCACGGATCGTAAGTGCTGCATAACAGCCTGCCGTTCCGCCTCCTATGATCAGGATGTCCGTGTGTAAAATCTTTTTACTCTCTATTTTCATGGTATCTCCCTTATATATTTGTTTACGTAAATCCAGCTTTCCCTATGGAAATATGATTTAGCGCATATTTCGTAATAAAACACATATCTACAAGTATTAAATATAGAATACATCCTGCTCCTGCATCTCGCTGTTTTCCATAAGATATGTTTTGTGCTCATCGAAAATATACAACCGGTAGATCAGCACATGCACTTTCTCGCCCACACTGATAAGATCCTTTTCTAAAGATCTCTCACCGATCACCTCTATGCCGTTTATATTTACCGTGATATCCACACGGTTTCCTCTGAATACCACATCGGTGACTATGCCTTCCTCTGCGGCTGACTGGTAACGGTCAAGGTTTCCGCTTTTTGATATCTTGATAAACTCAGGTCTGATAACCGCCTTTTTGGCATTTTCTATTAACTCAAAGCCCTTTAATCTGTCATAATTTTCTACAACAGTGGAATGTCCGATAAACTGCGCCACAAATGGTGTATCAGGTGATTTGTATATCTCGAGCGGTGTACCCATCTGCTCTATCGTGCCGTGGTTCGTGATGATGATTTCATCTGCCACCTCGACCGCCTCATCCTGGTCATGTGTGACAAAAATGCTTGTGATTCCAAGTTTTTCCACAAGTTCTTTAAGCCAGGTACGCAGTTCTCCACGAACCTTTGCGTCTATCGCTGCAAACGGCTCATCCAGCAAAAGCACCTGTGGGTTTGGAGCTAAGGCTCTCGCAAAAGCAACCCTCTGCCTCTGTCCACCGGATAGCTGGTTCGGATATCTTTTTTCCATGCCTGAAAGGCCTGTCATCTCAAGAAGCTTTGTAACTCTCTCTTTTATCTCTTTTTTTGGCACTTTTTGAAGTTCGAGTCCGAATGCCACATTGTCATACACTGTCATATACCGGAAAAGCGCGTAGTTCTGGAAAACAAATCCTATGCCTCTTTTGGCTGCCGGTATGTCATTTACTCTCTTTCCGTCTATGTAGATATCACCGGAATTCGGTGTCTCAAGTCCTGCTATCATGCGAAGCAGCGTTGTCTTGCCGCTTCCTGATGGTCCAAGGAGTGCTACGAGCTTTCCTTTTTCCACTCCGAAACTTACATTGTCAGATGCCAGGAAGTCTCCGTATGTTTTGTATATATTTTTCATTTCAACGTACATATACGTTATCTCCTTCCCGCTTTCTAGTGCAATTTTTTGAATTTATGCTCAATTATATTTCTTGCAAAAAGTATTATTAGTGCGAGTATCACAAGTATCGATGATACTGCAAATGCTGCCGTGATCGAGCTGTCAGTTCCCGACATGTAAAGTGCATCGATCTCAAGTGGCAGTGTAAATGTCTCTCCTCTGGTCTTTGAAAGTGCATTTACCGCACCGAACTCTCCGAGTGCCCTTGCTGTACAAAGTATGATACCGTAGATCAGTCCCCATTTCATCTGTGGAAGTGTGATTTTTCTGAATATCGTAAATCCTGACGCTCCCATAAGGGCTGCCACCTCTTCCTCGTCCTTGCCCTGTGCGTTTAGTACAGGGATGATCTCTCTTGAGACAAACGGGAATGTAACAAAAACAGTGGCAAGTACAACTCCCGGTATCGCAAATGTGATCCTGAAATTCGTGCCAAATGTCTCATTAAACCATCTGATCACCGGATAAAACCATCCAAGTCTGCCGAAGGTCATAAGATATGCCAGACCTACAATAACAGGCGATATTGAAAACGGTATATCTATTATCGTGGCAAGCACCTGTTTTCCCTTGAAGGAAAATCTAGTAAGCAGCCATGCCGCCCATATTCCAAAGAATGTATTTATCACTACCGCAAATATGGTTGCTATCAGTGTAACTTTAAGTGCCGAGCGCACATACTCTGTCGAGATTGCATGTATGTAAAATGCAAAGCCTTCTTTTAAGGCACTCGCGATAACCGATACAAGCGGTACAACGAGCATTATAAATATGAAGAGCACTGATATCGTGATCAGACATATCTTAGTGCGTTTTTTACTTTTTTCAAGCTTTTCCTGTTCACTCATTTTATGTGTGCCTTTCTTGTATAGTGTGGGTCACTAAGGTATATATCGAATTGCATGCAATCATGCATCAGATAATACCTTTTGCCCCCTTAATCATAATTATAATAAATTGGTTCTCTGCGACTGTCGTACCTGTACTATGTTTACAAACAAAAGTAACAGAAACGATATAATAAGCATTACAAGTGCGATTGCGGTGGCACTTGCATAATCTATGTAGCTTAGCTTCTGCATGATCACATATGACACAACCTGTGTCCTGTTTTTTGCACTGTTTCCTGAGATATAGATCACGCTGCCGTATTCTCCGATACCTCTGGCAAAGGCAAGTCCAAAGCCTGTAAGCAGTGCCGGTTTTAACTCCGGAAGTATTACCTTAAAAAATGTCTTTTTCGGTGTTGCCCCGAGCATGTATGCGGCTTCCTCGTACTGTCCATCCATTTTTTCAAGGATCGGCTGTACTGACCTTATAACAAACGGCAGTCCTACGAATACGAGTGCTACCACGATGCCGGTCTGTGTGTATGCCACATTTATCCCAAGCTTTGAAAGTCCTCTTCCGAAAAATCCTGTGTCGGAATAGAGCTTTGAAAGTGTGATGCCGGCTACCGCAGTAGGCAGTGCAAACGGAAGCTCTATGAGTCCGTCTAACAGCCATTTTCCCGGAAACTCGTATTTTACGAGTGTCCATGCCACGATGAGTCCGAATACCACATTTATTATCGCTGCTATAAATGAGCTTACGATACTTGTGATAAACGCATTTCTCACGTTTTCTTTCATGATGAGTGAAAAAAACTCTGCCGGTGAGATCTTAAGTGAGTACACAAGCACCGATGCCAGTGGGATCAGCACGATAACCGACAGCATCGTGATAACGATTCCCATTGACAGATGATAGCCCGGTATGACTCTGGTCTTTATGTTCTTTGATTTAGTTGTCTTTTTATCTGCATGCTTAGTTGCTGTATATTTCATCGAACATTGCTCCATCATCGAAATATGTCTTGTAGGCTTCATTCCATCCGCCATAATCGTCTATAGTCCAAAGCTTTATATCCAGATCAAATTTATCCGAAAACTGCTTTAGTATATCCTGATTTGTTGGTCTGTAGCCGCTCTCACCAATAAGCTCCTGAGCTTCATCGCTGTAAAGATATTCGAGATACTCACGGCTTACATCCTCAGTTTTATTGCTCTTTACATTGTCATCTACTATGGCTACGCTAGGCTGTGCTAAAATGCTCACTGACGGATTTACCAGCTCATACTCATCCGGGTATGAGTCAAGTGTGGCAAGTGCCTCGTTTTCCCACGCTATCAGCACATCACCTTGTCCGTTTTCCACAAATGTGGTTGTCGAACCTCTGGCTCCTGAGTCCATCACAGTGACATTGTCATAGAGCTTTTTCATAAAAGCTTTCTGCTCTTTTTTGCTGTCAAAATTGGTCTTTGCATAGCTTAGTGCTGCAAGGAAATTCCAACAGGCACCTCCGCTGCTCTTAGGATCAGGTGTGATCACATCCACACCCTTTTTTGTCAGATCATCCCAATCTTTTATGCCTTTGGGATTACCTTTTCTGACTAAAAATACTATCGTAGATGTGTACGGAGCTGAATCCTCCGGAAACTCATCTATCCAGCCCTCGTCAATAAGCCCGGTGTTCTGGATGAGGTCTATATCATGCTCTAACGCAAGTGTGACCACATCAGCGTTACAGCCCTCGACAACCGATCTCGCCTGAGAACCTGAACCTCCATGAGACTGAATGACGTTTACCTTCTGACCATGCTCATTCTCATAGTAAGCTTCGAATATTTTGTTGTATTTTTCATAAAATTCTCTTGTCGGATCGTATGACACGTTCGTTATGGTGATCGTGCCGTCATCCTTCTTACCTGAGCATCCGCCAAGCAGTAATGAACAAGCCATGACCGCCGTAAGCATTGCCGCAACTATACGTTTATTTCTCATGTCCCAATTCCCAGTGTATTTTATATAGTGAACAGTTATATGACAAATTATCCTACTGTAAATAACGGTGTTGAAAGGTATCTCTCTCCTGTGTCAGGAAGAAGTACCACGATATTCTTTCCTTTATTTTCTGGTCTCTTTGCCAGTTCTGTTGCTGCATAGATAGCTGCTCCCGATGATATTCCCACAAGAAGCCCATCACTCTTTGCAACCTCTCTTGCCTTTTCAAAGGCTGCCTCATTTTCTACTGTGATGACCTCATCTACGATGTCCATACGCATAACCTTTGGAATAAAACCGGCTCCTATTCCCTGAATCTTATGTGGTCCCGGCTTGCCGCCTGAAAGTACAGGTGAGCTTGCAGGCTCAACCGCTACGATCTTTACATCAGGGTTCTTTTCACGAAGTCCAAGACCTGTTCCGGTACATGTTCCACCGGTTCCGACAGATGATACGAAGATATCCACATTTCCGTCTGTATCATCCCATATCTCCTTAGCAGTCGTAGCTTTGTGTATTTCAGGATTTGCCTGATTTTCAAACTGCTGTGGGATAAAGGCATTGCCGAACTCTTCCTTTAATCTCTGAGCCTCATTGATAGCTCCCTTCATGCCCTCGCGTCCCGGTGTAAGACGGATCTCTGCACCAAGTGCGGTTACGATCTTTCTTCGCTCAACACTCATCGTATCAGGCATGATAAGTATAAGGTGCAGTCCCTTTGAGGCTGCCACAAATGCCAGTCCGATACCTGTATTTCCGCTGGTTGGCTCAATGATCACAGTATCCTGAACAATCTTTCCTTCCTTTATTCCCTGTTCGATCATTGCCGCTGCTACCCTGTCCTTTACACTGCCGAGTGGATTAAAATACTCAAGTTTTGCTATGATCTTTGCCTCAAGTCCGAGCTTTTTCTCATAATTTGAAAGCTCGAGAAGAGGTGTGTTTCCTATTAATTCTGTAAGCTGTTTTGCTATCTTTGCCATGTTTTACCTCATTTATATTTATAAATTCCTACCATCTGTATATGATTTCTAAGTTATTTAGAATGTTACCACTTATCAACTTTTTTGTAAATGCAATTTGTGTTATTAATATCTGTTAGCGGGTTATAAATTTCTTTTATATCACAAATAAAAGCGGTCTTTATACAGGTACTTATCCCTGATATAAAAACCGCTTTATTTATTGATCCACTATTACCTGACTGCTCCAACAAGCTCCTTGATATCCTTAACTCCATACTTGTCCATGTACTGCGCGATTCCGTCAACGATCTGCTCAGTGGCTTTTGGATTTATAAAGTTTGCCGTTCCGACAGATACTGCCGAAGCTCCTGCAAGTATCATCTCAATGGCATCCGCTGCATTTGTGATACCACCCATACCGATAATAGGGATATTTACAGCATGTGCTGTCTCATATACCATACGGACTGCTACGGGATGCACGGCAGGACCGCTCATACCGCCTGTCTTGTTAGCCAGCACGAAAGTACGTCTGTTAATATCTATCTTCATACCTGTTATGGTATTGATAAGTGAAACCGCGTCTGCTCCACCTGCCTCTGCTGCCTTGGCGATCTCCGCAATGCTTGTGACATTAGGTGAAAGCTTCATGATAACAGGCTGTTTGGCATATTTTTTGACCTCTTTTGTGATAGCCTCGACACCCTTTGGATCCGTTCCAAAAGCGATACCGCCCTCTTTTACATTAGGGCATGAGATATTGATCTCCATCATATCGATCGGCTCATCAGCAAGCCTTTTTACCACATCGATGTACTCCTCTGTGGAATGTCCACAGACATTTACGATGATCTTTGTGTCATACTGCTTTAAGAAAGGAATATCTCTCTTGCAGAAAAGCTCGATTCCCGGATTCTGAAGGCCAACTGCATTGAGCATGCCGCCGTATACCTCCGCAACTCGCGGTGTCGGATTTCCTTCCCATGGTTTGTTTGCCACGCCCTTTGTCGTAACGGCGCCAAGCTTATTAAGATCTACAAACTCACTGTACTCTGCGCCTGAACCGAATGTTCCGGAAGCAACTGTAACAGGATTTTTCCACTCTACTCCGGCGATATTTACCGACATATTGATATCTGTTTTGTTCATATCCGATGTACTCATTACAGCTCTACCTCCTTCGCATTGAAAACAGGTCCCTCTTTGCAGATACGCTTGTTGTTTACATTGCTGTGTGCATCCTTATCCTTTGTCTTGCACACACATGCGAGGCATGCGCCTATTCCGCAGGCCATGCGCTCTTCCATTGAAACATAACACTCCATGTCATGCTCTGCGGCATATGCCTTTAACGCACGAAGCATCGGCATTGGTCCACATGCATAGATCACATCCGCTTCAAGAGCATTTTCCTTTATCGCATCGATGACATTGCCCTTTGTTCCAACACTGCCATCCTCTGTGGCAACAAAAGACTCTGCCTGCTCTTTAAATTCGTCAAGCAGGAAAGTATTCTCATCGCGGTAACCCATAATGATGTTCATGTCACAGACAATACCGGCATTAATGTCCTTGGCAAGCTGCAGCATTGGAGGCACTCCGATTCCACCACCTATAAGGAACGCTTTCTTGCCCGGCTCGACTGTAAATCCATTTCCAAGCGGTCCTAAAATCCTTACCTTGTCTCCCATAACAAGCTTTGAAAATCCTTCCGTTCCGGTATTCTCTCCTGTCACACGGTAAACAAGTCTGATCGTATCCTCATCCCTGTCGATACCGCAAAGACTAATCGGACGAGGAAGGAGCTTGCTTTTGTCATTGGAATAAACTGATACAAACTGTCCTGCCTTTGCTGCTTTTGCGATATTTTCTGTCTTAATTGTGAGGTCGTAGATGCCATTGCCAAGTGAGCTTTGATCAACTACAACTGCTATCTCCTCAAATTTCTCTGCCATTTTTTCTCCCTAGCTATGTTTGCTAATATATTAATATTTCTAACGCATTTTCCACTTATAAACGTCTTAGCGGTTTGCAAGTGCTCCTGCGATATCCTCTATCATATCCTCAACAGCCTTACGTGATGCATCCGCAAAGTTCTCAGGTGTAATTCCCATATCTTTGTACTTATCCTGTTTGTATGCTGCAATGATACCACGTGATGAGTTTACGATCGCGCCGAGTCCATCCTCATTGAAGAAATGTACAAGGTCAGCTCCTTTTCCACCCTGTGCACCGTATCCCGGTACAAGGATAAAGCTCTTTGGCATTACTTTACGAAGGATTTTTCCCTGCTCAGGGTATGTTGCTCCGACAACTGCGCCTACATAGCTGTAGGAATCGCCCATGCAGTCAGCTCCCCACTCTGCAACTTTCTCGCCTACCCATTCATATAATGGACGTCCATCGATAACTCTATCCTGGAACTCACCGCTTGATGGGTTAGAAGTCTTTACAAGGATAAAAATACCTTTCTTTTCCTCTTTGCATACATCTACGAAAGGCTTGATACCGTCTGTTCCAAGGTATGGATTTACAGTGGCAAAATCCTCACTGAATGTAGAGTAGCTCTTGCTTCCGATCTGCACTTTTCCGAGATGTCCTGTAGCATATGCTGCCGATGTAGATCCGATATCTCCACGTTTTACGTCTCCAATAACTACGAGATCTTTCTCGTGGCAGTAATCTACAGTCTTCTGGAATGCCTTTACTCCCTCAACACCAAACTGCTCGTACATAGCGATCTGTGGTTTTACAGCAGGGATCAGATCATATGTGGCATCTACTATAGCCTTGTTGTACTGCCATATAGCCTCTGCTGCTCCGGCAGGAGTCTCACCGAATTCCTCGAATGCTTTTTTCTGGATGTGCTCCGGCACATAAGAAAGCATTGGATCAAGACCTACAACTATAGGTGCGTTTGTTTTTTTGATTTTGTCCACTAATTTGTTGATCATTTCTTCGTCCTCTTTTTGAATTGTTTTGTTATAAAGTCAGATATTTACGTTGGAATATCTGTACACAGTTATAGATATTTTAAAGCATAACAGGTTATCTTGCAAGGTGGGTTTGCATTATAATGCAAAAATAAAAAAAACGGAAGCACATCCATCAATATGCTCCCGCTCTGTCCTCTTTATTTAATACTAGGCCATCTGCTCCTGCTCTTTTACAAGTGTATTTATCTTCTTGCTGATCTTGTTCACATACATCATAATACCAAGACCTGCTGCAAAGATCGCGATCGTAACGATGATACCTACTACAGAAAAGCAAAGCTGGCTTAAATATCCGATAAACGGTGTCTTTGCCACTACATGTCCCTTTATGGCATCATATGATACACTGCTGCCATCGCGGAGTGCGATCTCTTTTGATGATGTATCATTTGAATCAACATAGTATTCGTCAACTTTTCTGCTGCTTGAATCGGCAGACACAACAGCGACGATATTGCCATCCTTGTATGAAGACTCATCGATTTCCTTTAAATATACTACGCTGCCGTATTTTGAGATATTGCCTGTGTGGTCTGTTCCCGACAGATATGTATGATATCCGAATATAGGTGGAAGAACCACCGGAAGCACTGTAAGCAGTGCCACTATCACAAGTGCATATCCAAGGATCGTAAGACCTGTTCTCTTACCCTTTTTCTCATTTACCTGCTGGTCATAATTTGTGTTGTTTGTGTTATTACTCATAAAAATCTCCTTTCTACTGCTGCATTTTCATTTTTGTTGCATAATCCTCAACACTCGCTGCAACCGCTGCTTTGCGCTGCATCTCGAGTGCTTCATCTATCACCTGTGGCATCACAAGTGTGGTGTTTAGTGCCTCTGCCATATCCGTATACTCTGCCTCTTTGAACGTATTCGTATCGGCTGTGTAATAAGCATTGTGCATCGTTTCCTCGAATCCGACTATAAGCATATTGTTAAGAAATGCCCTGTGAACCGCATCAACAATCTCACCCTCATGATTTATATCCAGATAAAAATCACACTTTTCAAACAGTCTGTCAAGTACCGACATCTTCACATTAGGGTAGAGTGACACATTATCAAATTGTCCTGCCGACATGAGCTTTGATGACATCTCCGTGATCGCAGCCACATGAAAATGCATCTGCGGAACGAGCTGTGCAAGCTCCGCAAGATGTGATACATTCTCCGAATTCGTGCATATAAGTATCTGTGGTCTGTGCTCATTTTCCCTCACAAAGCTGTATATGTATCCAAGCTGCTGCACCTTTTCCTTTGGTGCGCCAAGCTCAATAAGTCTGTCGTAGGCTTCTTTTCGCTGCACATAGATCTTTTTGGTTCTTGCTGCCTGATCCTTTAATATGATCTGCATATTGCCCGGTATCTCTGCTCCCACAGGCTCGTGCCAGAAAAGTGCATCGCAAAAGCCGTTCGGGGCAAGTGCCTGTGAAGTAAAAAACGGATACGAAAGTGAATTGAAATATATCGCTCCATCCTCTAATCCCGCACATCTTATGAAAAATGCTGCCAGATCTGTCTTCCCCCTGAATATCCAGTCCTTTTCCTGCCATCTGACAATGATATCGCCTGTGACAAAATTCTCCACGATAATTTCCCGTCCATCCGGTGAAAAAAACTTGCGCATGGCTTTCTGGCCTTTTTTGTTGAAAACCGTGCGGCAGAATATTGCTCCATACTTATTATAATGCTCAGATAGTCTGACATTTCCGGTATCGTCAAGCCAGTCCACAATTTTTACCAGACGCCTGTGTGAAGGCTCTGTATAGAAAATACGCGCAGTCTCTTTATTCCTGTTCATGACTTTAGCGGATGAATTATTGCCCTCGATGCGCCAATATTCAGGTATCTTTATCTGGTTAAAATACAATGGCTTTCCCGGGATCAGATCACTCTTTGAAAAATCTCCAAGGAAAAACCCATATACACTTGCCACGTCATCCGGCAGAAATCCGTCATCCTCGATCACTGCGGCAGTAAAATCAGCTTCGGTGCTTTTGAAGGATTCATAAAGGTTTCTGCTCTCATTCGAAAAGGTATCAAATAAAAGTGTTATTTTTCCTGTTTCAATAGCTTTATCCACCGTTTTACCACCTCCTCTGTCAGATATCCACGAGCTTTCCCATAGGAATGTTTAGAAAAAGCTTCCATATCATCCTCAGTGAACATCTTTACGATACTTTTGGCAAGAAGGTCTATCTTTTCCTTCTGATCCATCTCGTCTGTGATAGGGATTTTGTAGCCATTCTCACCATCATCTATAAAGGTCTGATTGCCATATCTGACATCAAAACCTATGATTGGAAGCCCCGATCCGACAGCCTCCATCAGCGTCAGCCCAAAGCCCTCGCTCTGCGAAGCCGCAACATAAGCATCATATCGCATGTATACCTGATCAAGCTGTTGCTGTCCCATCAGACGAACATAATCCTGACAGCCAAGCCTGTCTATAAGACTTTTAAGCTTGCTTTCGTCCCCGCCTTTGCCGTATATATCAAGCGATATGTCAGGCACCTGTGCCTTCGCCTTTACAACAGCTTCCACAATCCAGTCACAATGCTTTTCCGCAGCCAAACGCGACGCTGTGATTATCGAATGTCTCTTTCTCGGCTTGTCCGGATATTTGAGTTCGTCCAGACTTCCCACAGGAATAGTCACAACATTTGGCTCTTTTCCACAATACTTTTTAAACTGCTGCCTCATAAGCTGATTTTGTGCATCGGTTGCCGTAATGTAAAAGTCTATCTTGTCCGTCTGTGAAAATGAATACTCATAGTAATTATTCCACAGTATATGCTCATCATCCGTACTGCCCTCGCTGAAATGATCGGCATGGACCACGATTCCCACTCTTGCAGATCCGCAGTTTTCGAGGATAGCCTGACCAATCCCTGTTGTCCTGTCGATGATCACCACATCATCAGCCTTAAGCTTAAGCCTCTTTACCATGTATCCCACGAAATCAGCCTTGGAATATAGTATGGCATCCTCAAATCTGAAAAACATCTGCTCATCATCTATCACCTGCTCATAAGCAAGCGAGCCATCCTCATTAAAAAAGCTCCTTCCGTACATATGCGCCTTTCCATCAAGTGGTGCATAGTACTCTGAGAAAACCTTGCAGTATGTATAATAATCTTTTCGGATGAGACATCCGTTTGACACGATCTCCACGCGGTGCACCAGATCACTCGTCTCATCAACCATGTATACCGTGTAAAATCTTCCTTTTTCCCCGAAATGGTATCTGCATATCTTCCCATCCCTTGAAAATGTATGATCATCCTCTGACATGGTGGCTTCCAGATCCTTAAGAGTAAAAGTGACTGGTGATGTCTTTACATCCGTAAAATAGCTGTACAGCCAGATCACTTCCTCATCCAGAAAACCGATATTTTTTGTCATGTGTTCTATATTTTCATTTGGGAACATATCTGTAAAAACGAACTTCGCGGGTATGCCCGCTCTGCGGAGCAGGTTCGCCCTGTAGCTCTGCGCGTACTCCACACCGCTTGAAGCCCAGCCAATTCCCAGATTGAAATTGTATACCATGTAAATCTCCTTATTAATGTATACTTTGTAATTATTCAGCACCTTAAAATTTTTCTGAATATTTACTATAATTCAAATATATGTTACCGCAAAACGCATCACGGATATATGATCTGCAGCTTTCCATCCTTGCCTATCCTTACATCACTGAGTAAAATATTTCTTATTATGTTACATTTTACTACCTTTTCTGTATCCAAAAACGACTCAAAAGCCTCATTTTGGTATTCAAACATAACATTTCTCTGTGCAGAAGCCCTTCCGGCTACAGCATACTTAAGCTGCTCAAGATAATCTATAAGCTCAACCCAGCCATCATCCACCGCTGTAAGAGTTGCTTCGCGGATAAACTGCTCATATGCCGCTTCATCACCGATGCGTTCTTTCTGTCGGGAAAGTCCCTGGTAGACTCGAAGAATGAGATAATCTCTTAAAGCTTTTCTGTTTCCGAGATGTTCCTGTGAAATACCATCATCTAATGAATATGATAAATTATCAAGTATATATCTGTTTAATACGGATTTTTCTATGTTTTCATTTTGCTTCTTATTTGTCTTACCATTATTTGAAGTCAATGTGCTATTCAGAAAGTCATCTATATCATCTTTTGCAATTTCTACTATCTTTTCTTCCTCGATTCTTGCTCCATCTAACAGATTTTTGCGTGTCTCATATATCAGATTCCGCTGTCTTTGAAGCACCTCGTCATATTGAACTGATTTTTTGCGATTTAGTTCTGCCATCTCATTTCTATACCGCTGACTTTGATTTATAATTCGTTTAATTTTGCGCTTACTTATCCTTCGTTTTCCTTCTATATACTTCTCGAGCTTCTCATCGCCATCAGCTCCAACTATATCATCTTCCAGACTGACATAATACTGACTAAATCCAGGATCTCCCTGTCTTCCGGATCTTCCCCTGGTCTGCCTTTCGGATCTGCTGTTTTCCATCCTTCCTACACCTATAACCGCAAGTCCACCGAGTTCTTTCACCCCCTCACCAAGCTTTATATCAGTTCCTCGACCTGCCATGGTTGTAGCAACCGTTACCGCTCCAAGCTGTCCTGCGCCTTCTATAATCTGAGCTTCCCAGAATGCATTACTCGCATTTAATACATTATGCGGTATATTATATTGTATCATCAATCTGGAAAAAAGATCCGTATCTGTAACCGAGTTTAAAACCACTAGCACTGGCTGACCTGTTTTGTGAAGCGCTATTACAGTATCTGCTGCTGTATAAAATTGTTCCCTTGCGCTTTTAAAATATATATCTTTTTTATCCTGTCTAAGGAGTGGCTTGTTAGTTGGAATTTTTACAACATGCTTGTGATATACTTCGAACAGCTCATCTTTCGCATCCATCAAAGTACCACTCATACCAGCCATCTTATCAAACATCATAAATAAATTCTGAAACGTAACCGACGCAACAGTTCTGTACTCCTGTGATATCTTAACTTTTTCCTTTGCCTCTATTGCCTGATGCTGACCACCACGTAATTTAACACCTTGCATAAGACGTCCTGTTGCACCATCGAAAAGCTCAACCTCCCCTTGGGGGCTTATAACATAGTCTTTCTTATTTTCGAGTACTTTATGCGCTCTAAGAGCCAATGTCACATGCCTGTTTATTTCAAAATGTTCCTTGCCATAAAAATTAGATATTCCAAAGAAGCTCTCTGCAAATTTCACGCCCTTTGGAGTAAGCCACACAGCCTGATCTTCTTCTATATAGTCAATGTCCTCAACAAGAGTTGTAACGAAGAAATCACAAAGATTGTAAAGATTTGACTGTACACGGGGAACTCCCGATATAACAAGAGGCATAATTGCAGCATCTAAAAGTACTGAATCCGCTTCATCTATTATTACATAGTTAAAATCACATAAAAATCTGTCTGCCTTATTTTTAACAAGATTGTTAAATAAATAATCAAAACCCAGTGTACCATTCGTTGTATAAATGATATCCGCAGAATAAAATTTCTTTCTTTCATCATCATCTTTTTTCTTTGATGAATCTTTATCTGGATATGAACATGTCAGGCCCATAAATTCATACACTTCGCTCATCTGCGCCCCATCTCTCGAAGCCAGATAATCGTTTGTTGTAACCAGCATACAGCTCTTTCCTGTCAATGCATTTAAATAAAGGGGCATCGTAGCTGCCAGTGTTTTCCCTTCCCCGGTATTCATCTCTGCCAAATATCCCTTATGCAAAGCAACTCCCGCAAGAACCTGAACATCATAAGGTCTTTTCCCGAGAACTCTTTCATCAGCTTCAATAATTGCCGCAAAAGCATCCGGTAACAATAATTCCAAGGATTCACCATTCTGGTATCTTTTTTTTAATTTTGAAGTAAGCCCTTTTAATTGCTTATCGCTTAGACTTTTTATTTTTTCTTCGCTTTTTTTGACTCTTGCTAGCTGCTTCCTTAATTCTCTCAATTCTCTTCTGGTCTTCATCAAATTCTTTCCTTGAAACTTCTTTTATAACAATTGATTTAAACGTAAAGTTTGCATTTCCACCATTTATAAGTTCTATCGAATAGCTATATGTAGTTATTGGCGGCAAAAAATAAGCCTTGTTATCCCTAACTATAGTGCTCTTGGTCTCATTATCATATCTATCATAAAATATTATACGTAGCATAAGCGCTTCACTTTCCGAACTGTTATAATCAATATTCAGCGTAATGTGGTATGCACTCTCACCGTCAATAAGTGGTAGCGTGGGTTCAATTCTCTGGCTTTGATAATTTGTCTTTGAATACCATCTGTGTACCACAGTTCCCGGTGGCATAAGCCTATTTTCATACCTTACAGATTTATCGTTGTTAAAGTAAATTTCAGATCCATATCCATATGAATCACTCATAAATTCTTTCCAATAAATTATCCAAACGTCATTTACCATATAAATACATCACTTTCGATCAAAATCCTCTTCTAGCATCAGCAAATACTGGCTTTTAAACCATGCCATAACAGTTCCATGATTATCCATATGATGACCATGTGTTCCTTTTCCATATACCTCTACTCCCGCTGACTTAAGATGAGTCAAAATATTTTTATAACCATCTGTATCATAATCGTCCTCATACAGGTAGGATATAATAAATTTTGTATGTGACCAATCTGCTCTATCAAAATTTTCCCACATTCTGTCGTTAAATTTTTTTCCCGCTTCAACCGACAGTGAGCCATAGTTTTTCATCATCAGATCCAACGATGTAGGAAAAACACCAGGACGATTTATTCTTTCATTTTCTGCAACAACTCCCATTTCCGTGAGTGGCTTTGCCAGAATAAGCGCATAAGGGCTTAGCTGCGATGCCACACAAAGAGAGCCATATGTTCCCATTGATCCTCCTGAAATAACAACGTCTGAATTGGTAAATCCCAGCTCATCAATTTTATCCTTTATATATTTTATCAGTTTATCTTCCAAATCTGCATTATCTATATAAAATGCCCCACCTTCCAGACGTGGATCTGTGACAAGCAAAAAAGGACATCCAAGATTTCTCATCATATTATATCCCTCAAAACCTTCCTGCCTACGATATCCGGAAAAATAAATTGCCAGAGGGGGCTTGCAATCACCTTTATCCATATATGCGAACAGTTCTTCTTTCTGTGAGGATACTATTCGTTCCCCTCCCGGAAGAAAATATCCTATTCCCTGCCTTGAATATCTGTCATGAAGAGAAATAATCTCAAGAGTACCCTGTCCTTTTGCCACTACCGATACGAAAACAGGACCCTGAAGCTCATCATTTTCGATCGTTACAATACCGTCAAGTTCATTCTGACTAAACTTCCATACTCTATGAATATCCCCAACCGAACCATTATAAAATTTGTATATTCTAAGCTCAATTTCTACATTTCCAGTCCTTTTATGTTCAAAATACAGATCTATATTCTGTCTGTCAAATATTGGAATGTTTGACTTCCAATAAACAATCTGGGTGAATTTTTCTCCAAAATCACCTTCAAGAATCATGTCATAATTACCTTTACACCTGACAGTTCCATTAAAAAACTGACTCACCGATATATGCTCCGGTTTGAATTTCTCTCCATATGGATTTCTATAATATTTCGCTGCCTCCTGATCAAGAAAAATCTGTACATCATCTGAATGTAAATACATACCGGATCTTTCTTCAAAATAATCTCTGGTAACGCTATTAAGCATCCCGACATTTTCTGTCGCAAAAAGACTATATGCCCTTGTTATTTTAGTAAGGTTTTCTTTCTCCGAATATTTTATGTCACGGTCTAAAATGATAATATCAACCTGTTTTGCAGGCAATTTTTCCATCTCGTTATACTCTTCCCACTCAATAAAATCCGGAATCTCATATTTAGTTGTCCAATCATCATTTCCAATATATAAAATCTGAATACTATTCAACTATTCCTAATACCTTTCGCCATTTTTCAAGTAATATATCTGTCGTATAATTTTTCCCTGCTTCATAACATGCTACCAGTGCTTCATTCCAGTTTTCAAGGCTGTCAAGATAATATGCCAGACTTCTTCCTATCTGCTTATAATCATCAATGGTTTGTCCATTTTTATGATCTGTCAGAAATTGATCCTCATTAAAACCGATGCGCGGAACTCCTTTACTTATTGCCGTTATGTATAAAAAAACATCGACAACACCCCTTAGATCCAGTATGATTCTTTGCTCATTAATACACTTACTTATGGTTCTCTCATCAACACAGACATCTACGAAAAATTTTTGTTCCACCTTTTCATTATCTTCTTCCTCATTATCCAAACCATACACCCACCGCTTATCATAGCCAAGCTGCTCTAGCAGTCCAACAAGTTCCTTTCGTATATTCTCATCATATCCCCACTGTGCGTTTCGTGTAAAAATGTGAACCCTGGCAAGATCATTTATACACAGATAAGCTGCCACCTCACAGATAATCCTTCTGTATGCTTCTCTATCCAATCCATCTATAGGAATCAGTATATTTTGTACTGTAAGCTGCTGGCTGATTCCAAAATCCATACGGGAATCATATGGTGGAATATCCGTAATATTTAGCTTTATATCAGGCAGATTATCCTCGATTATCCTAGTTGTATCCTCTGAATCTGTAATAATATATGCTGCTTTTGTTAATAATCCACAAATCTGTGGTACCTTAGAGAAATCAAATCTATCTTCAAAAAAAGTCAAAACAACATTTTTTTCTTTTAGTACCTTATCAACCACACTCAGATGCAAAGAATGTGTTGCTACGAAAAAGCTGTCATCCATATCTGTCTGCTCTACGAAACTGCAGAATACTTCCTGTATTATCTCATCAAGTGAAGCGTACTGCATTCTGCTAAAACGTTTTTCCACATATTGCTGTTCATCCTTAGTATAGATTGTCATAATATCGTATGTGGGATAGTTTGGATTTACTATAACACTGCCATCTTTTAGGTCATGTCTGAGCTTCCATATGCCATTTTCCATCAGATAATCCTGATGCAGCATCTGACCATCCCTGTAAATAACAGTTGAGGATACAAATCCTCTGTCATCATAATAATTTCTACGGCAGATTTTTCCATCCTCATACATATCTATAATGATCGGATTTCCATCCTCGCCAAATTCGACCTGTGCATATTTTTGCCCATCTAAAAGCACTACTATCGCAAACGGAGAGTATACAAATTCCACTCCATCTGGCCATTTAATTTCGTGGTACGAAAGCACAGACATCTTTGTCCTTCTTACCTGTGCAATTGCATCGAAACAAGACCAGTACGAAGCCCTGTACATCCCCTGTCTATGAGCGAAATGTCTGAAATTAGGTGAATACCCCAACAATAGTATCTTATAC
>CAVABC010000024.1:0-34075 GCA_963586665.1 Acutalibacteraceae bacterium | reverse complement strand
GGGGATGACAATGTCACAATTGTGCGTATGACAAGCTCAGAGTTTATCGGCAAGATTGAAGATCTAAATAATTATGACATGATCTATATGGGATTGGTCTGTGATAACAATAACAAAGTAAATGGAGAGACTGTTTATAATGATGAGAAAATGAATGGTCTGATCTACACGAATGTCGGGGATGTTGCAGTTATTGCTTCATCAAATTATATGAATGGACATGCCGGACTTCTGGAAAATGACTATAGTCATAACGGAAATGGAAACAGACTGGCACTGGATACTTCATTGACCGAAAGGACTACAGGAACAGGCAGGTATGAAAAATATAACAGTTTGTATGCAACGGCTATAAATACATACCGATATTCCGGCAATGACATAACACTTGAGAAGAAAAAAGCACTTGAGAATTATGTAAGTGCAGGATTTCCTATCGTCTTAGGATATGGAATTATTAAAGATTCAGCGGTCAATGATTATTATATTGATAATTGTTCAAACATATATGATTTCTTTAATGATGTAAAAGATAAAGCAAATGTCATAAGTGTAGATAGCAGCAACAATGTGTCGGGTGAACTATACAGCACTCTTACCACTGCAAAGCCAAAGATAACTGTAAAAAGCATGACTACAGATGCCGAACACGGTTATGTGGAGCTAAGTGACAACAAGATTGAGATTGAGTTTACGATTACAAATACCGGTGGTGTAGATGACAATGCCCTGTTTGATGTTTCTTTCCTATTGGATGCCAATTCGGATGGAAAGTTTTCTAATACACAGGAGCAGATAGCGGCAAACGATTTCAAACTCTACAGAAATGGCACTCTTGTAAGCCCACAGATATCTGGTGATGGACAGTATTATTTTGCTGTCAGTGCCGGAAATGCTACATATAAACTGATGTATGATCTGCCAGATGGATATGTTGGTGTGATACCGTGGAAGCTGGAAGTCAGTCAGGCTACCAATGAATATAGATATGATTCGCAGTCCGGATATTTCTATAAAAAACGAAGTGCAGATGAAATAGAGAATATTAATATATTGCAGATCGACACGGCTGGAAATTCGACCTTCAATATGACGACAAATGCTACATTTAAAGAACTTATAAAGCAGGTTGACGATTTTAGTCTTAATATTACCTACAAAAAAGCAACAGATTATGCCAATGAGTATAAAGACGGTTATCTCGATAATTACGACATGATAATTATGGGATTTGGAGATATGTATTCTATTTCGAATACGAATGGATGTCTTGATGCAATAAAAGCTTATATCCAGTCAGGTAAGCCGGTTCTATTTACACATGATACGACATCATTTTCAAATGATTCTGTTGGAAAGAATATCTGGGGATATGATTTTAATAAAATTATTCGTAATGAAGTCGGAATGGACAGATATGGCATATTGGAAAACGAAGGATTGCAGTCAGGTGCCACACTCACAGCATATGATAACAAGAGTGTCCTTGTAAACGGAAAGTATAAAACTATTAGCGAATTGTATAGTGAAGCAATTTTGTATGCCAATGCAAATAGCACTGATATAGCATATGAGCCTCGCAGCAATAGAAGCATAATCGTCAGACAAAATCAGGGATTTACATATCTGAACTTAAGCAGATATATGCCGTATACAACGAAGAAAGTGAATAATAAAAATTATAATTATTTAGACACGCGATATAATAAATATCAATGTTATACGGGATTAAGCTTGTTGAACAGCTATACCACAACAAGGGCTGAACAGGTAAATTCAGGACAGATAACAACGTATCCGTTTAAGATAAATACTTCTCTTACTGTGTCTACAACGCACAGACAGTATTATCAGCTTGATCTGAATCAGGATGTAGACAGGGATGGGGAGAGCGATATAGTTGTATGGTATACATTGTCTGGAACAGGATATGATAAGTCGCCTAGGGATGTGCGGAATAATTATTATATTTATACGATGGGAAATGTCACATACTCAGGTGTTGGTCATTCTGTGGTCAATAGCGAAGAGGAAATGAAACTCTATATCAATACGATGATTGCTGCGTACAACTCAGGAGTTCATGCGCCAAAGGTATCTGTTACGGAATCGGCAGCAGATGATGCCAGGGATCTGAGCACGATCTATGTCACTATTGATGAGGCTGTTGAAGCAGCAGGCGATGGCAGTAATGCTGTTGTAGATGCAGCGGATGCTCCTAATCCAACACAGGATATCTATTTTAGTATCAAGGACACCAATATTGTCAGAATGCACAAGTCTACAGCTGTATATGCAGACTTTTGTCTGGCTATAGATGAGAATGAGTACAATAATGGTATAAATGGTGTTGATGGCAGAAATAAAGATGATTATATTGTGCTGGATGATGATGACAATAAGATTTATCTAAAGAAAGTAGATATAAATGTAACTGCGGCTGATGTCAATAGTGCATACAATGATGTGCAGATGAGTGCACTTGCCAGTGGTATAAAATATAAAGCACAGATACCACTCAGCCTGCTTCCTTCAGGAAAGAATTCTATTACATTGTATGTTTTGGGACACAGCAGGATAACAAAATATGCAAATGATGGAGTAAGTGATGGGGAGACAAAAACTACTTCATATTCATATAAGACAATACAGATTCAAAGGATTGGACTTGCTGATCTAGACTAAATAGAATAGAACAAATGCAAAACAGGGCATCACTAAAAACAGGGACTTAGGTCTCTGTTTTTTTACCCTTTGTTTATACTTTTTTTATTGAATTATCGCCTCTTATTGATAAAATAGATAGTATGCGTATAAAACAATATACATATATTGGAAATGCGGTTAATTTAGCAAATAAATATGTGAAAGGAAACAGTTATGAGCAAGATTTTTAAAAATATGATCCTATACTGGAAATGGATCATTGTGATCGTGGTATTCCTGTTTGCTCAGGCATATTGTGATCTGGCACTGCCGGAGTACACATCAAATATCATTGACGTCGGCATACAGAATCATGGTATCGAGCATATCCTTCCTGAGGAAATCACGGAGGAAGATTATCAGACGGCACAGACATTTATGCTTTCTAACGAGAAAGAGCAGTTTGTAAAGTGCTATTCCGATGAGGCTGACGCTTCTGAGAATGACAGCAGCGTATCAACTTACAAGCTGACAGCAGACGAGGATATGCTTGATGAGATGGACGAGGAGCTTTTAGTTCCTGTTGTTATGGCTTATCAGGTGTTCCAGTCGGGAGAGCAGATGGATGTGGATGCGTCTGCCATTCCACAGGGAGTTGAGATGACCGATGATATTATCGAGCAGATCAGAAGCGGTGTGCAGGATAAGATCGATGCGGTCGGTTCGTCAACTCTTAAGTCAATGGGGATTGCTTTTGCGACAAAATGTGATGAGAATGCAGGAGTCGATGTTGACGGCAATCAGATCGCATATCTGTGGAAAACAGGCGGCAAGATGTTCGGCTTTGCAGCTATCATGCTTATTGCGGCAGTTGTTGTCGGATATGCGGCTTCAAAGGTCGGTGCCGGTATCGGTAGGGATTTAAGGGAAAAGACATTTTCGAATGTTGTCGGTTTTTCAAATGCTGAGATCAACAAATTCTCTACGGCTTCACTTATCACGCGAAGCACAAACGATATACAGCAGATCCAGATGGTTACTGCACTGATGCTTAGAATGGTGCTCTACGCACCTATTATGGGAATTGGTGGTATCATAAAGGTTGCCAGTACAAACTCAGGTATGGAGTGGGTGATCGCAGTTGCGGTTATTGCGATCATGATCTTCATTTTTACACTGGTCGGTATCGCAATGCCAAAATTCAAGATCATGCAGACTCTTGTTGACAAGGTAAACCTTGTTTCGCGTGAAATCCTTACAGGTCTTAGCGTAATAAGGGCATTTGGACGTGAAAAGGAAGAAGAGAAGCGTTTTGACGCGGCAAACCGAGAGCTCACTCGCACACAGCTTTTTACAAACCGTGTCATGACATTTATGATGCCGGGGATGTCAATGATCATGTACTGCATCACTCTTGGCATCGTGTGGGTAGCAGCAGGCAGGATCGACAAGGGTTCTATGCAGGTTGGTACAATGACAGCGTTTATCACATATTCTATGATGATCGTTATGGCATTCCTTATGCTTTCTGCAATGTCCATTATGCTTCCTAGGGCAGGTGTGGCTGCGGATCGTATTGATGAGGTCATAAAGACACAAAGCTCTATAAACAGCCCGAAAGATCCTGTTACAGTAAAAGAGCATAAGGGTGTGATAAAGTTTGAACATGTCAATTTCAGATATCCGGGAGCAAAGGAAGATGTGCTTTCTGATATAGATTTCGTGGCAGAGCCGGGCAAGACAACAGCCATCATCGGAAGTACCGGATGCGGTAAATCTACTCTTGTAAACCTGATCCCACGTTTTTATGATGTAACAGGCGGCTCTATCGAGCTTGACGGACACGATATCAGGGATTATTCGCTTGAAGAACTTAGAGATATGATCGGCTTTGTTCCGCAGAAGGGTATCCTTTTTTCAGGAACGATCGGCTCGAATCTTCGATTTGGAAAAAGCGATGCTACCGATGAGGAGATAAAGAAAGCTGCCGAGATCGCCCAGGCAACAGAGTTCATCGATGGAAAGAATGACGGCTATGAAAGCTCTATAGCACAGGGAGGCTCAAACGTTTCGGGAGGACAGAAGCAGAGACTTGCCATTGCAAGAGCTATTGCAAAAAATCCTCATATCTATGTATTTGATGACAGTTTTTCAGCACTTGATATGAAGACTGACGCCAAGCTTCGTGCGGCACTTGAGGAAGTGACCGGGAATGCATCAGTTATCATTGTTGCACAGCGTATCAGCACTATTTTACACGCAGATCAGATTATTGTGCTTGATGACGGACAGATCGTAGGCAAGGGTACTCATGAGGAATTGCTTAAAAACTGTGATGTATATATGCAGATAGCACAGTCACAGCTTTCAGCCAAGGAACTTGGACTTACTGATAACAATGAAATAGTTGGAAAAAAGGAGGACATGTAAGATGAGTGAAAATAAAGAACAATTCAAGATGCCTCCTAAGAGACCGAGAGGTCCGATGGGCGGTGGTCCGGGAATGATCGCGGAGAAACCTAAGGATTTCAAAGGCTCTGCAAAGAAGCTTATAAAGTATCTCGGAAGATACTGGGCTGCGATCATAGCGGTTATGATATTTGCAGCGGTTTCAACAATTTTTTCGGTAGCAGGACCAAAGGTTATGGGAAAAGCTACCACAGCACTGGCTGAGGGACTTATGAACAAGATCTCAGGAACAGGCGGCATAGATTTTGACTATATCGCAAAGATACTGTTATTTACGTTAGGTCTGTATGTGATAAGTGCGATATTCATGTTTGCACAGGGACTTATCATGACAAACATCACACAGAAGACCTGCTACAGGATGCGTAAGGATATCTCTGAGAAAATCAACCGCATGCCTATGAAGTACTTTGAGTCAAGAACCTACGGAGAAGTGCTTTCGCGTATCACAAACGATGTTGATACACTTGGACAGAGCTTAAACCAGAGTATTACACAGATAATTACGGCTGTTGCTACACTTATTGGTACGCTTGTGATGATGCTTTCGATATCTCCTCTTATGACACTTATTGCTCTTGTTATTCTACCTGTATCAGCTGCCCTAATATCTTTTGTTATAAAGCATTCGCAGAAATATTTCAGGCAGCAGCAGGAATATCTGGGACATATCAACGGACAGGTTGAGGAGGTATACGGAGGTCATCTTGTAATAAAGGCGTACAACAAAGAAGCTGAGACTGTAAAGACCTTTAAGGAGGCAAACGATATCCTTTACAAGTCTGCATGGAAATCACAGTTTCTGTCAGGTCTTATGATGCCTATCATGCAGTTTGTCGGAAATCTTGGTTACGCAGGTGTGGCTATTTCAGGTGGTATACTTGCCATAAAGAAAGTCATTACGATCGGTGATATTCAGGCATTTATACAGTATGTGAAGAATTTCACACAGCCTATCCAGCAGATAGCACAGGTCGCAAACCAACTGCAGTCTATGGCAGCGGCTTCTGAGCGTGTTTTTGAATTTCTCGAGGAAGAGGAAGAAGATGTTACAGTGGAAAATCCTGTCAGGCTCGATCATATCGAGGGAAGCGTGGAGTTTTCACATGTACACTTTGGATACAATCCTGATCAGACAATTATCAATGATTTCTCTGCAAAGGTAGAGCCGGGCCAGCAGGTTGCCATTGTAGGCCCTACCGGAGCAGGAAAGACCACAATGGTCAAGCTGCTTATGAGATTTTATGATGTAACTTCAGGTGCGATCCTTGTGGATGGACACGATATCAGGGACTACAACAGAACAGAGCTTCGTGACGCATTCGGTATGGTGCTTCAGGATACATGGCTCTTTAAGGGCACTATCATGGAAAATATCCGCTACGGACGTCTTGATGCCACAGATGAAGAAGTCATTGCAGCAGCAAAGGCGGCTCATGCCCATCACTTTATCCAGACACTTCCGGGCGGCTATGACATGGAGCTTAATGAGGATGCGTCTAACGTATCACAGGGACAGAAACAGCTTCTTACTATCGCAAGAGCGATACTTGCTGACAACCCTATACTGATCCTCGATGAGGCAACATCATCTGTTGATACACGAACAGAGATCCGTATACAGAAGGCTCTTGATAACCTCATGAAGGGTAGAACAAGTTTTGTTATTGCACATAGACTTTCTACCATCAAGAATGCCGATATGATACTCGTCATGAAAGATGGAGATATCATAGAGCAGGGAACTCACGAGGAGCTTCTGGCAAAGAACGGCTTTTATGCAGACCTCTACAACTCACAGTTCGAGGAGTAGATGTGCATATTATGATATAATGAACGAAGTGAATTATATCACGCGCGAATGCGCATGGGTATCAGCCGCAGGCAATATCATATGCGTAAGCATATGATATAATGAGCGTAAGCGAATTATATCCGCGCGAATGCGCATAGGTATCAGCCGCAGGCTTATCATGTGTGTTAACACATGATATAAGAATTATAAATAACTTCATGCATAAGACTTCCCATATTGGAAAGATATATGTGTGAAGTTATTATTTTATATTTTTACATTTTTAATTTTTTATCGACACAATCCGACAAAATGTGTTATCATAAATTCATATAATTTGTGTTGACATGACAGTAATTGGCGGCATAGGAGACTTGAATGAGCACTTTAAATGTCGCAGTTGCAGATGAAAAGAAAAATATGCTTCAGATGTTAAAAGGTCTGGAGCTGGTAGGAACAGCAAAGAGTAGTGATGAAGCGTACGATCTGATAAACGGTAATGCCGGTTCTGATGTTGTTTTGGTCTATGTAAAAAGAGCATCGGGCGATCAGGAGGTTCTTGATGAGAGCTATCTCGCCAAGAAATCACTTGAAACACAGGTCACTGAGATCATCCATGAGGTCGGTGTTCCTGCCCATATAAAAGGGTATCAGTATTTGAGGACAGCTATAGTAATGTGCGTAGAGGATATGGATATGCTCAATTCCATAACCAAGGTTCTTTATCCTACAATTGCGAAAAAGTATAAGACAACTTCCAGCAGAGTAGAGAGAGCCATAAGACACGCGATAGAGGTCGCATGGAGCAGAGGCAAGATGGATACGATCGATTCAATGTTTGGATACACGATCAACTATGGAAAGGGTAAACCTACCAATTCGGAGTTTATTGCTCTCATAACCGATAGGATAAGACTTGGAATGTAATATATGTAGAAAATGTAAAAAATATAGCATTTTATACAATAAACTATGCTTATTTTGAAATTTTACTAGGCATAATGTACCGATTCGTGATATACTTATATTAAGTATTTAGCGGGGAGGTATCGGACATGGAGAATATACTTATCGTTGCATCAGAGGCAATACCTTACATGAAGACAGGCGGACTTGCAGATGTAGCGGGATCTTTACCAAAGTATTTTGACAAGAGTAAATATGACGTCAGAGTCATAATGCCAAAATACAAATGCATGAGTGAAGAATTCCTGCCACAGCTTAAGTTTGTCTGTCATTTTTACGTCAATTTGAACTGGAGAAAACAGTATGCAGGCATATTTAAGGCTGAGCATGATGGTGTGACATATTATTTTGTGGACAATGAATTCTATTTTGCGGGAGATAAGCCGTACAACAATATATACGAGGATGTTGAGAAATTCGCTTATTTCTCAAAGGCTGTGCTTGAGGCTTTGCCTATTATAGATTTTGCACCGGATGTGATACACTGCAATGACTGGCAGACAGGACTTTTACCTGTATTTTTAAAGACGGTGTATGGCTCGGACAATTTTTATGCCGGCATAAAAACAGTTTTTACGATCCACAATATGAAGTTTCAGGGACGTTGGAAGATCAGGGAGATTGCAGATATAACAGGTCTGCCGGAGCACATTTTTAATTCGGGAGAGCTGGAATTTTACGGAGAGGCAAACTACTTAAAGGGAGGGATCGTGTACGCTGATGAGGTCACCACGGTAAGTCCGACATACGCAGATGAGATATGCACACCTGAGGGCGGTGAAGGACTTGATGGTCTGATGCTTGAGAGACGAAGACACCTAAGTGGCATAGTAAACGGAATAGACTATGATGTATACAATCCTATGACAGATCAATATATCAAAAAGAATTTTTCTATCAATGACATGAGTGGAAAGCTGATGAACAAGAGGCAGCTTCAAGAGGATCATGGTCTAAAAGTGGACAATGACGTTATGCTCATAGGAATAGTTTCGCGCTTGACAGACCAGAAAGGCTTTGATCTGGTCGCATATATGATGGATGAGATGCTTTCTACTATGGATGTGCAGTTTGTAGTGCTTGGAACAGGTGAGAACCAGTATGAGGGGATGTTCCATTATTTCCAGAGCAAATATCCTGACAAGATCAGTGCATACATTGGTTATTCAGAGGAAAAAGCGCATGAGATATATGCATCCTGCGATGCATTTCTGATGCCATCACTTTTCGAGCCGTGCGGTCTGAGCCAGATGATGGCTATGCGATATGGCACATTGCCTATAGTAAGGGAGACAGGTGGACTTAAGGACACTGTACAGCCGTATAATGAGTATGAGAACAAAGGTACAGGCTTTTCATTTGCAGACTACAATGCACATGATATGCTGCATGTCATAAAATATGCCAATGATGTGTTTAAGAACCACAAGGACAGATGGCAGGAGATGATGGAGAGAGCCATGAGAGAGGACTTCTCATGGAATGCATCTGCAAGACAGTATGAGAAATTATATGATAAACTTTCTCATAAATAGAATTCTAACCGATTAAATCTACATTAAAATTTAAAGCAAAATAGCAGAGTATTTAGGAAAAGTCTGGAAGTTACTATATAAAAGAAATACAGCGGATAGATATACAGATTAGAAGTATATCTATCCGTTTTGGGTATATATATTTGTGTATATAGTTAATACAATATATAACTAGTACATGGTATCTGTTTTACTGTCATATATATAGTATCGTTCACCGAGCACTTCCTCATCTGTAAGCTGTGTGGCATTTACCTCACGGATAAATTCATTTAGACCACACGTTTCAACACCTGAATTAAGAGGCATAACTAAAAATTCGTGTATGCTGCTTGGAATTAGCAGCAGATTGCCACCGAGTTTTTTGGAAAGTGACGAAAGCATTCCGGGATACAGGAGGCTTGTCGCACCGTTTATCTTTCTTTGATTGGTGAGGATATATATAGGGATATCATCCGCAGCCATATCTGTTAGAAGCTTGGCGTATTCAGGACATTTGCTTTTTATGTACTCTGCCATATTAAGCACAGAGTATGGCATGATGGAAGGCGTGTTTTTAAGCACTGCGCGTATCAGCGTCTCAATATTTACATTCCATTTTTGAATAAGTTCATTCGTTATGGTGATAGTGCCGTATTCCGGAAAGGAAACTTCCGTGTAAATCTGAAAAATAATAGCAAAATCCAGATATTTTATGTATGGAATGTCAGCCAGCTTCTTTTGATTTTTATCGTAGCTTATAAGCTGCATCACAATACGGTCTTTTGCCTTTGAAAAGTCACTGCAAAAGCTGATGTCGAAATCTTCAGTTGGACGAACTTCATTGTAGGTGGATAAAATTGCATCGAGAATACAATCCATTGACACACCATCGAGATACCAGTGGTAGTATGGATTTAAGTAAATGGTCGGTGCTATATTGAAGCTTGGATTGATAATCACCAATCCGTCATAGATTTTCCCGTTGTTTTTCTCAACAGGATGGATCTGGAGCTTGAAAGTGTCATCAAGTCTCGCTGTTATTTCTGTTTCGATTGTTTGTAAAAACTCCGTATATTTCATGTCTCTCCTTTAGGTAAGAGCATAAACTATAGGATCTCGTGGAATAAAAAGCCCACGGAGTATGCGCTCCGTGGGTTTAAATGTATCATTGTTTGATGTGATTGGCAATATGCATTATTGCACAATTTTGTAATGCGGATTTTGTATAATTCGCCATGCTTACGTATACGATGTGTATACGAATTTATATCGTAACTGTTCAGTACCTTCACAGTTTCGAGCCGCAAGCGCATGAGAATCAGCTTTGCTGATAGGCACTTGCTCCTACATAATATACTTTTTCTTACGAAATATGCGGTATCGCATATTTCTGTACTGAATAGTTACTTTATATCTATACGTATTCATGAGTGATATGATCTAATTCGATTTGAGTCGTTGCCACAATGTGTTGTACAGTGTTGCTTCCTCGTCGGTGAATGCTCTGTAGACCTCACATCTTGAAAGCAGCTCCGCTGGAGGATTGACTGCTTCATTTTCCTTAAAGTCTTCGTCCTGTCCCTCGATAACTGACTTGATAGGAGAGGCATAGTATACATATTCAAAATTCAGCATGGCAGGTTCGTCACCGCAGATGTAGTTGAGGAATGCCTCTGCGCCATCCTTATTCTGACAGGTCTTTGGGATGAACCAGGAGTCAATCCAAAGGTTTGATCCCTCCTCAGGCACAATGTAGCCTAGATTTTCGTTCTCATCCATGGCTAAAGCAGCTTCACCTGAGTAGCATACAGCGATAGCTGCATTTTCAGCAACCATTTCGTCACAGGTCTCATCCACATAGTAAGCAAGGACATCACTGCTTTGCCTATTTAATATATCATATGCCTGATCGAGCTTGTCAGGATCTGTCTCGTTTAATGAGTAGCCGAGTGTCTTAAGTGCCGGTGCAAATGCATCGCGGACAGAGTTGATCATGATCATGTTGTCCTTGAATTTACCGTTCCATAGGCAGTCCCAGCTTGTAAGATCAGCAGGATCTACCATTTTTTTGTTGTAGAGAATACCGAGTGTGCCATAGAAGTATGGTACTGTGTATTCATGTGTCGGATCAAAGGAGGCAGACATATCAATGATTTCCTGATCGACATTATCATAATTTGGCATAGAGCTGTAGTCGATCTTTTTAACTTCGCCCTCACCTATTAATTTTTCGATGATGTAATCTGAGGTGCAAATAACATCATAATCTATTGCGCCTGATTTGTATTTGGTATACATTTCCTCAGGATCTTCGTATTCCTCGTATTTTACGGTAATTCCTGTCTCCTGCTCGAAGCTGTCAAGCACTGACTCATCAATATATTTACCGTAGTTTAATACGGTTATGGTGTTGTCACCGCTTCCCTTGCCGGAGCTTATTGCAAATACAGAGAAACATCCGATAACAAGCACTGCAACGATCGCAAGACTTACGGTTCTCTTTATAACACGGAGCTTTTTAGCACGGCTTACATTCTTTACAGAGGTAACAGGAGCCTTGTTTGAGTTGATATTTACAACTACAAGAAGCAGCAGTACCGTAAAGAAAAGTATTGTAGAAAGCGCGTAAAGCTCTGGTTTTACACCTTTTTTAAGCTCGGTATAGAGCATGGTTGACAGTGTGTTTACTCCGGCACCCTTTGTAAAATAAGTGATGGAGAAGTCATCGAGTGACATTGTAACTGCCATGAGAAATCCTGAAAATACACCGGAGCTGATCTCTGGCCAGGTTACCTTGAAAAATGCATAAAGCGGTGAGGCTCCAAGGTCTAAAGCTGCCTCGTAAGTGTATTTGTTGGTCTGTTTTAGCTTTGGCAGTACGTTTAATATAACGTAAGGAATATCGAAAGTGATGTGTGCGATGAGCACTGTCACAAATCCGAGATTCATGAATTTTACAAATAAAAGCATCATTGAGATACCGGTTACGATATCTGCGTTGAGCATCGGAATGTTTGTAGCTCCGAGGTAGATGGTCTGTCCTTTTTTCTTCATGGAGCTTATTCCCATAGCTGCCAGTGTTCCGATTATAGTCGAGATTATGGCAGCGAGGAGAGTAATCTGCAGTGTCGTGGAAAATGCAGACATGATGCTATCACTCTGGAAGCATTTTACATACCAGTCAAAGGTGAAGCCTCCCCATTTTACCTTTGATTTTGAATTATTGAAGGAGAGTATTATAAGTACAAATATAGGTAGATAAAGGAATAAAAATATTAGTCCCATATATACTTTTGATGCAATTTTCTTTACCATAATGCAGTCTGATCTCCTTCCTTATCGAACAGATTTACAAGAGCCATGCTGATAAGCACGAATACCATAAGCACGAGTGAGAGACCGCTTCCGGCACTCCACTGTGAGCCATGTACGAAATCCTGTTCGATGATATTTCCGATGAGAAGGACTTTTCCGCCACCGAGTATCTGTGAGATGGCAAATGAGGTAAGCGAAGGCACGAACACCATTACGATACCGCTGATGACACCTGATACTGTAAGAGGCAGGATTATCTTAAAAAAGATGGTGACTTTTCCGGCACCGAGGTCTAAGGCTGCTTCGATCCAGTCATCCTTTATCCTGGTCATGGAGTTGTATATAGGCAGCAGCATGAACGGCAGAAAATCATATACCATTCCAAGTACTACCGCTGAGGTTGTATTCATAATGTTAAAGCCCGGAAGTCCGAGTGTGCTAAGTATTGAGTTTATCACACCGTTTTTGGAAAGAAGCTGTTTCCAGGCGAGTATACGAAGCATAAAGTTCATCCACATCGGGAGCATGAAAACAAAGACTACAAGGCTCTGGTTTTTGATCTTGAGTCCGTTTAATATCATGGCAAGCGGATATGAAAGTATCAGGCATACTATAGTACAAAGCAGTCCCAGCTTTAAGGAGAGCAGTATTGCCTTGATATTGGTTGGTTCTGTGATCGCAGCGACATATTTGAAGGTAAAGCCTCCGCTTGAGTCTGCAAATGCATAGTAGACTATCATCAGAAGCGGCAGGATGATAAATCCTATTATCCAGATCAGATATGGCCCTGCAAGAAACTGTTTCTTTAGTTTAGTCATCTATCTCCACCGCCTTTTCATCAGATGACTCAGGCTTGTGCATTACCTGAATGTTGAATGGAATCACATTGATGCCGACATGGCTGCCGACCTCTACATATTTGGTAGTGTGAACCATCCAGTCATAGCCGTTTGCCCTGACTTCAAGCTCATAGTGTACACCCTTAAAGATATTGGAAACTACATCACCTTTGAGATAGCCGTCCTCAGGAGCTACAAGCTCTACATCCTCAGGTCTGATAACGACATCGACAGGAGTGTTGTTTCCGAAACCTTCATCTACACAAGGCATCTTTACACCGAGTATCTCAACGAGCTTATCCTTTATCATGACACCGTCGAGTATGTTGCTATGTCCGATAAAGTCGGCAACAAAGGCATTTTCAGGCTCATTGTAGATATCCTCAGGAGTACCGATCTGCTGTATATAACCTTGATTCATGACCACGATGGTATCTGACATCGTAAGTGCCTCCTCCTGATCGTGGGTTACATATACGAAAGTGATACCAAGCTCATTTTTTAATCGGATAAGCTCGTACTGCATGCTCTGGCGCATTTTAAGGTCGAGTGCTCCGAGAGGCTCGTCCAAAAGCAGTACCTTAGGCTCGTTTACGATAGCGCGGGCGATCGCGATACGCTGCTGCTGACCACCACTGAGAGAGTCAACCGAGCGATCCTCGAAGCCGTCAAGATTTACAAGTTTTAATGCGTATTTGATCTTGTCATCGATATAGGCTTTACTTTTTTTCTTGATCTTAAGGCCGAAAGCGATATTTTCCGAGATAGTCATGTGTGGAAAAAGTGAATATTTCTGGAAAACAGTATTGAGGTTTCTCTCGTTTGCAGGGATATTTGTGATGTCCTTTGAGTCGAACATGATCTTTCCCTTGTCTGGCATCTCAAAGCCGCCGAGCATACGAAGGGTAGTAGTCTTTCCGCAGCCTGATGGTCCGAGGAGAGTAAGAAACTCGTTTTCTCTTATATATAGATTTAATTCGTCTAGTACAATATTTCCGTTGTATGACTTTGTGATGTCAATGAAATCAATTAATTTTTTTCCCATTGTGTAAACCTTTCTCATTTATGTATTATAAAATGATGTGCGGGGCACTAAGGTATACATCGAATTGCATGCGAGCATGCATCGATGATACCTTTTGACCCTTTAATCATAGTATCAAAAACTTGGTGGATTGCTTATCCATATAAGAACCGCATCCTTTGATGACTTATTCTGTATAAAATGCTTTTTTTCAGCCTTGAAATAAAATGACTCACCGGCTTTTACAGTGTGTGATTTGCCACCGAAATTAAGCTTTATTGTGCCCTTTATCACATAGCCGAATTCTTCACATTCCTTTGGCAGATATACCTCGGAGCATCCTCCCGGATGGAGAGTCAGCCGCACAGGTTCCATTGATTTAGTCTGTGCATTGGGGATAACCCATTCTACCTTGCTGTTGTTTTCATCATTGACCTTTTCAAAATAATCAGCCGTCTTAAAGACGATCTGCTCTGGCTCAGAGTCTGTAAAAAACTCTGCCGGAGTCATACCCAGACACTGGATTATGTCCAGCAGTGTGCCTACTGACGGAGAGTTCTGGTTTCGTTCGAGCTGTGAGATAAAGCCTTTTGTCAGCTCTGCGCGGTCAGCAAGTTCCTGTTGGGTAAGTCCATATTGGATACGAAGCTCCTTCATTCTGCGTCCTATATCCATATTTACTTCCTTTTTGCGCTGTATGGCAGAAGATGAATATATGTAAAAGTGAGTTTACATATATTATACATTCTGGTTACAACATATTTACGTGTGAGTTTAATAATAGATTTTTTGTTTACTAAAAATAAACCAATGAAATTATTTTAATATATTGTATGCAAATGTCAAGATTTATTTTTGCATGCATTGGCTGTTCAGAGATTTGTGGGAGAAGGACGGTGAATCGGGCGGCTGGCAGGAGTATGCCTGATCCACCTGTTTCTTGGCAACAAAAAAACACCTCATGAAAAATCATGAAGTGTTTAAGGAGTGCACATATTATAGAAATATGCTTGCTATAATGAATGAAAGCCGATAACCGGGATCGAACCGGTGGCCTACGCATTACGAGTGCGTCGCTCTACCTACTGAGCCATATCGGCATGCTATATTATATTATCAAATATATAGGCTTATGTCAAATCGAATTTACAGAAATTATGTAATCCATAATCCCTACAGCACTTTGGCTGAGTAGTTCGCATTCCAATGTTCTACTGCCTCTCCTATGCATCCTCCCCGTAGCTGTATAGATATTTGCAAAAACATCCGCAAAATGTATTGACATAAAACTGTGCATAGTGTATATATAACATATAAACAGCAATAAAAAATACCTTTTGACACTCATATCATTTTATATAAGGAGTATGAAAATGATTAGTAAAAAGCAGGCGCGAGCCATTATCAAAAGCAATTTCGGGCGAAATCCGGTTGAAACAGGTATCAGCTTTTATGAAGCAACATCCCGGATGGACAAGATCAGGGTATATCATGATGAGATGATGAAAGAGAAAACAACAGAATCAGGCTACATTGATGATATTACCTGGGATGATCTCGAGATGGATGATGTGTTTTTGCGCATCAACCATACCGACAGCTTTGCGGGAGAGCAGATACTTTATCACAAACTGCATGAGGTTGGGAGAAATGATTTTAGATTGCAGTCAAATAGTGAGGGTGTAAATAAAGATACAAATGAAAGAATAGAAGAAAAGGTCAAATTCGTCACAGAAAATCCGCAGATCCGTGAGAAAATAGAAACAAATCTTTTTGCTGTAGGAAAGACAAAAAATGATTACCATATGGTAAGTTTCCTTAAAAATGCAGATATCTGGAAGATAGAGCATACGTGGGCATTGTACGTCATGCAGGCACTTCTGGCGGTGTTTATTGTTACATCTATTATATTCCAGAATATAGCATTTTACGCAGGTCTGGTCGTGGTCGCACTTGTAAATCTGCTTATATATACAGCTACAAAGAAAAAGTATGCAGCATTTTTTGACTCGATAGGTGATTTCAAGCGAGTATATGATTTGGCGGCATGGGTGACTAAAGATGAAAAACTTGATCAAGTGTATGGTAATGATGAGGTAAGGGCAGCAGTAGACAAATTAAAGGGCATGTCAAATACCATTGTCAATTTCAACACCAGGCAGCAGGGAACTCTGTCAGGAGATCTGTCTGCGGTGCTTTTGGATTATATTTTTGGTATAACTCTTTTTGATGTCACAATGTTTAATAAGGTCATGAAAAAGATAGAAAACAAGCTGGATGAAGTTATTAGCCTGATCAAATTTACAGGAGAGATCGACATGACGATCGCTATTGCGTCATATAGAGAAAGCCTTGATATGTGGTGTATCCCTGAGTTTGAAAAAACTTATGAAGAAGGCAAAAAAACGAAGATCAAGACGGAAAGTCTCGTTCATCCGCTTTTATCTTCACCGGTTGCCAATGATTTTGAACTCGATGACTGGGCTATTATCACAGGAGCAAACGCCTCTGGAAAATCAACATTTATGAAAGCATTTGCCATAAATGTGATAATGGCACATACAATAAATACATGTACAGCGCAGCATTTTCTTACAACACATATGCACGTTATGACCTGCATGTCGCTGCGTGATGATATCCTCTCAGGAGAAAGCTATTATTTCAGAGAGGCAAGATATTTAAAGCGTATGATCGATGAGATTGACAGCGGAAATCGTGTGCTCTGCGTGGTGGATGAGATCTTAAAGGGAACAAATACGCATGAGAGAATTGCTGCATCGAAAGCCATCCTCGATTATATAGCAAAGGATAACTGTTTCGTGTTGATCGCCACACATGATATTGAGCTTACAGAAAATGAGCGTTACACGAAGTTCTACTTTGACAGTACAGTGCAGGATAATGATATTGTGTTTGATTACAAGATACATAGAGGCATTGGGGGTAAATCAAATGCTATTACGCTGCTTGAGATACTCGGATATCCAAAGACGATAGTTGAACAAGCAAGGATAAATCAAATTGGAAAGAGACAGTAAAGTTTTGCTTTTATACTAATAATATCGCAAGGTATATGAGCTATGACAAGAAAATTGTTATGGGAGATGAAAACGATTTTAAAAGTTACGGAGGTGAATATATGCAGTTAAAACAGAATTCCGGTGTGCCGATCTATCAGCAGATAGCAGACAGCTTCAGGACGGATATTCTGGCTGGAAAATATGAGCAGGGCGAATTTCTTCCATCCATAAGGGGACTGGCAAAGGATCTGAAGATCAGTGTCATTACCACTATGAAAGCTTACGAGCAGTTAGCGGAGGAAGGACTGGTGACAGCAGCACAGGGCAAAGGCTTTTATGTCAATGCGCAGGATAGCGAGATGATAAAAGAACAGCACTTAAGAAAGGTGGAGGAGTCTTTGTCAGATGCCATAGCGGCAGCAAAGATCGCAGGAATATCGGATGACGAGCTAAAAGGAATGCTTGAAGCCCTTCTTGGTATAGACAGCTAGGGTATGTAATATGGTATGCAAATAATTGAATAACATATAAATAATCAAAAAAGAAATAAATAATCAAATAAAGATATAATTATTTTACGCAAAAAGTCAGAAGAGGTCATGACAGAAAAAAGAAAAACGTATAACGAAAGAAAATAGGCTATAAGAGAACAAATTAAAATAGAAACAAACAGAAAATAACATAGCAGAATGCAAGATTATAAGGAGGCTTATGAAAATGACAACATCTTATGCGATAGAAAGTGAAAAGATCACAAAGAAACTTAAAAAATTTACACTTGATGTGGAAAATCTTAAAATACCGGAGGGCTTTGCCACCGCACTTATAGGAGAAAACGGTGCTGGAAAGACTACTTTATTAAATATCCTTGCAGGAATAAGACTGGATTATAAGGGTGAGATCACATATTTTGGGAAATATTCCGACAAGGAAAAAGAAAATTCCGGTGATGTGAAAAATCGTATCGGCTACACAGGTCCGGGCAAATATTATCTGCCACAGTGGACGGTGAAGGATATAGAGGCAATCAGCAAGCTTTTATTTGAGGATTTTTCAGCAGAAGAATTTCACAGATATTGTAATGAACTTGCGATTTTTGCACATGGCGGCATGGATATGAAAAAGGCGAACAGCTCCTTTTCAGATGGCATGAAGATGAAGCTTATGCTTGCAGGAGTCATGGCAAGAAAAACAGATCTGCTGCTTTTAGATGAGCCTGCATCACCGCTTGATCCACTTATGAGAGATAAGCTGTGCCAGATGATAGGCGAGTACATAAATGAAGGCAAAGGAAAAAGAAGTGTATTTTTCTCTACACACAACATTTCCGATATGGAAAGTATCACTGATTATGCGATCATCATGGAAAACGGACAGATCGTAGAGCAGGGGTTTGTCGAAGATCTTAAGGAAAAATACATCCTTATCAAAGGAGAGGCTGCTGACACAGAGGCTGCAAAAAAGGTACTCTATACCATTACTACAAATCCATACGGTTTTGAGGGAATATGTCTGGCAGAAAATCTTGATAAGCTGGCAGGAATTAATGTGACAAAGGAAATTCCGACACTTTACCAGATAAGTGTTGCGGTTATGAGAAATAACACAAGTATTGTTATGAGATAGGTGATGGCATGGAAAGTAAAAAGAATGAAAATATAGTAAAAAGATATATCCGTGAATACCATGTGATGACAAACTCTTTATACAGGCTCATAACAAATATGATCATACCATTACTGGCTGTTTTGCCATCTGTTATATCAAGTATAATTAATAGAACATTTGCACTTCAAATTGTTGTTACAGTAATGATTTATATGGTATTTATGTTCTGTGAGCTGATGGGAGATTATTTCTGTTTTGGATGTATGTGCAGGAAAAATGGCTTTGGAATGGAATTTTTAAAGACCGGGTATAACGGTGTAAATTATTTTGAACACGCAGTGCTTGTTGATATACTTATAAGACCGGTCAGGGCAGGGATTACAATACTCATTGCAGCGATGCCGTTTATTATGCTGGGAGTCAGCATATGGTCAGTATTTGATATCATTGTTATTACGGCTATCATATCGGTGGTGGCACTTAATGTCACAAGATATATAGGAATGGGACAGTATGTTATGCTTGTAGCTTATCTGTTTATGATACCTGCATTTGCAGGAGTGTACGCAGTGATAATGTATGGCGAGCGGTTTAAGTTTATAGCTCCGCTTCTTGCTGTTTTACTTATAGCAGTGATCGCGGCAACCTATTATCACTTGTCTGCAAGGATAAGAAAATCATATATTGATTGCTAAGATTGAAAAAAAGGAGAATTGTTATGTTGAAAGAAATTAAACTTGGATTTAAGTTGATAAAATATAGCTACAAATTAAAGATGAATATAGGCATGCTCATACTGTTTTTGGCAATCGGAGTGTTTTCTGAGGTAATGACGAAAGGAACATCGCTGGTCGGAGGAGTGTATTTAATGATTGGCGGTATGTTTGCATATCAGATGGTCATGTCGATGGATGTGTCACTGATGATACAGTCTACTGCAATGAAGAAAAAACTGCAGATTTATATTCCGGCAATGGTAAGCTTTATAATCTATATGGCAATATTTACGTTTCTTGTGATAGAGAAAGTTATATTGATGCAAAATTATGCGGCAGAAACTTTTGAACTTGTTAATACGTTATTATGGATAGAAATGATAATGGCTTCGGTTTATATTTATACAAGTATATGCTATAAGTTTTTTGTACTTGGATTTGTAGTGTTTATGGTGCTTGAGATGTCAATGTTTATGGGACTTCTGAAATCAGGATTTATGGATGCAATGGAAAAATTGCCGTTTGGAGTTATAGTTGCCATGGGGTATGCGATCATAATACTTGGAACATTACTGGTAGTGGGGGTAGGCAGGCTGCTATATAAGAAGCCTCTCTCGGAATTTGCTTTCAGAGGAATATTCAGGGATGCTAAATAAGAAGCTGTTTTGTTTTAAAAGGTAATATTAAATATAAATTTAATAAAAATACAACTTTGAAATGTAAAATTAATCAAATAATTGCGTAAAATTATTGAAAAAATCTGCACTTTGTAGTATTTTATAGCTTGTAGCTACATTTTAACAAAGCAATACAAAGTATTTAGGAGAGAAAAAAGAATAAATGGATAGTGACAGTTATAGTAAACAACAGTTAGATGATTTGTTTATGGATATGATTGCCTACTATGATGGCGATCCAAAGAGAATCCAGCATTTTACCAAGGTTCACAGCTATGCCAGATTGATAGGTGTTGGCGAGGGTATGGATGATGCTTCACTTTTTACACTTGAAGCAGCAGCGTATACTCATGATATCGGGATTCGCGTCGCAGAGGAAAAATACGGCAAATGTGATGGAAAGCTTCAGGAACAGGAGGGACCGATCCTTGCACAGAATATGCTTTTGCAGCTTGGATTTGAGAACTATATCGTTGACAGGATATGTTTTCTGATCGGACATCATCATACATATGACAATATAGATGGTCTTGATTATCAGATACTTGTCGAGGCAGACTTCCTTGTAAATCTTTACGAGGATGATGCGAGCAGCAGAGCTATTGACAAGGCATACAAGAAGATATTTAAGACCGAAACAGGTAAAAAGATTTTTAGACTAATGTTCGGATATGAAGAGGATTAGCATGAGAGGGACCGGAATTGATTTTCCGGTCCTTGTTCGTACTTGAAATATTAAAAATAGCTTTGGATCATTATATATAAACAGACAGAAAGTATACTTAGAATATTATATGAATAAAATAAATTACCAAAAATTAATGGAAGATTTAATAAAACAAAACTGTATAGATAAAGCACAAACTCCGAGCCTTTTGCTGCATAGCTGTTGTGGACCATGCAGTACATACTGCATACAGACTCTGGCTGAGTATTTTGAAGTGACGGTTTTTTATTATAACCCGAATATTTATCCACCGGAGGAATATCATATGAGAGTCAATGAACAGCAGAGATTTATCAATGAATTTCCGACAAAAAAACCGGTGCATTTTGTCGAGGGCAGATACGATACAGAGCGGTTTTACGATATGGCGCGCGGCATGGAGGATGTACCGGAGGGAGGAGAGCGTTGCTTTAAGTGCTACCGCTTAAGACTCGAGGAGAGTGCCGCATATGCAAAGCAGAACAGCTTTGATTTTTTTACAACGACACTTTCAATAAGTCCGCTTAAAAATGCACAGAAACTGAATGAGACAGGAAGAGAGCTGGAAAATGAATACAAAGTGAGATATCTTTTTTCAGATTTTAAGAAAAAAGAAGGCTACAAGAAATCCACGGAGATCTCTAAGCAGTACAATATGTACAGACAGTATTACTGCGGATGTGTTTTCTCGAAGGCACAGCGCGACAGGGAGATAGCGCAGAAAGAAGAAATAACGACAGTGTAAATCAAGAGTATATTCTATTCCAACAAAAGCATATCCACATACTATAAGTATATGCAACGGCTGTTATGAAGAAAATGCATAGTAAATCCAGAATTTGCGGTTGCGTGGATAGTCGAATTATTATATAATTTAGCACAATAAAGTGTGTGGTAAGAAACTATGCACATAACATAAAAGAAGGCTGTTTGTACCACGGGTACTGATAGCGTCATAAATATTAAAAATACTAGGAGGAATTCTCATGGCACAGTTATGGGGAGGACGTTTCACAAAGGAGACAGATCAGCTCGTTTACAATTTCAATGCGTCCATTTCATTTGATCAGAAATTTTATAAAGAGGATATAGAGGGCAGTATCGCCCATGTGAAAATGCTTGGAAAGCAGGGCATCATCTCACAGGCTGAGAGCAATGATATCGTAGCCTGCTTAAAGCAGATCTTAAGTGAAGTGGAGTCGGGAGAGCTTGAGATCAGCTCTAAATACGAGGATATCCACAGCTTTGTTGAGGCTACTCTTATCGACAGACTAGGTGACACAGGTAAAAAGCTTCACACAGGACGAAGCAGAAATGATCAGGTAGCTCTTGATATGAGACTTTTCACCAGAAAAACAGTTAAAGAGACAGATGATGAGCTTAAAGAACTTCTTGCTGTTATATTAAAGATCATGAAAGCAAATACCGAGACTATCATGCCGGGATTTACTCATTTACAGAAAGCACAGCCTATCACACTTGCGCACCACATGGGTGCATATTTTGAGATGTTTAAAAGGGACAGATCAAGACTTTGCGATATATATAAGAGAATGAATTACTGTCCGCTCGGATCAGGAGCACTTGCCGGAACTACATATCCGCTCGACCGCGATTACACAGCACAGCTTCTAGATTTCTACGGACCTACTTTAAACAGCATGGACGGAGTATCGGACAGGGATTACCTGATCGAGTTTTTATCAGCTCTTTCCACTATAATGATGCACCTTTCACGTTTTTCTGAGGAGATCATCATCTGGAACTCAAACGAATACCAGTTTGTTGAGATCGATGACGCATACAGCACCGGAAGCAGTATCATGCCGCAGAAGAAAAACCCTGATATTGCCGAGCTTGTAAGAGGAAAGACAGGCCGTGTGTACGGAGCACTCATGTCACTTCTTACCACTATGAAGGGTATTCCGCTTGCATACAACAAAGACATGCAGGAGGATAAGGAGCTTGCATTTGATGCGTTTGACACTGCAAAGGGATGTATCGCACTGTTTACAGGTATGCTTGATACAATAAAATTCAACAAAGATGTGATGAGAAAGAGTGCCAACAACGGCTTTACAAATGCCACTGACGCGGCAGATTATCTCGTTAAGAAGGGCGTTCCTTTCAGAGATGCACACGGTATTGTAGGACAGATCGTGCTTTACTGCATTGACAAGGGCATAGCCATTGATGATATGAGCCTTGAGGAGCTTAAGGCAATCTCACCGGTATTTGAGAATGATGTGTATGATGCAATTTCCATGGAAACCTGTGTCAGCACCAGATGTACTGTGGGTGCACCATCAAAGACATCCATGGACAAAGCGATCGCAGTTTATGACGAGTATATGAGCCAAAATTGGCAGGATGAAGTATAGTATTTGTGCAAAATAGATAAAAAATAGGGATAAATATTATTTATTTAATATACTTTTTTCCTTGTTTTTCATTAAAGATTCAAGTAATATATTTCCTATAAAGACAGTTGTACGTGATGGACGGACACAGACGCCGCGGATGAATTTAAAGGCAAGTGACGGATTGATGAAGTAAATTACGAGATAGTGTCTGAACAATAATTATAGAGATAGGGAGATTAGAGTAATGAGCGAGAAACTTAAAGTTGGTATCCTTGGTGGAACAGGAATGGTAGGACAGAGATTTATTTCTCTTTTAGAGAATCATCCTTGGTTTGAGGTTACAACAATCGCAGCCAGCCCAAGAAGTGCAGGAAAGACCTACGAGGAGGCTGTTGGTGACAGATGGAAAATGGACACACCAATGCCTGAGGCTGTTAAGAAGATCGTAGTAAAAAATGTTAATGAGGTAGAGAATGTTGCTTCTGAGGTGGATTTCGTATTCTCAGCAGTAGATATGTCAAAAGATGAGATCAAGAAGATCGAGGAAGATTACGCAAAGACAGAGACTCCTGTAGTTTCAAACAACAGCGCACACAGATGGACTCCTGACGTGCCAATGGTTGTTCCGGAGATCAACCCACAGCATATGGAGGTTATCAAATATCAGAAAGAGCGTCTCGGTACAAAGAGAGGCTTCGTAGCAGTAAAACCTAACTGCTCGATCCAGTCATACGCTCCTGTACTTACAGCATGGAAAGAGTTCGAGCCATATGAGGTTGTAGCTACAACATATCAGGCAATCTCAGGTGCCGGAAAGACCTTCAAGGACTGGCCTGAGATGGTTGGAAACATCATCCCATTTATCGGTGGTGAGGAAGAAAAATCAGAGAAAGAGCCACTTCGTCTCTGGGGATACGTTGATGATGAGAAGAAACAGATCGTTCCTGCAACATCACCTGTTATCACATGTCAGTGTATCCGTGTTCCTGTATTAAACGGACATACAGCAGCAGTATTTGTTAAGTTCAAAAAGAAACCTACAAAAGAGCAGCTTATCGAGGCATTAGAGAAATTCAGCGGAGTTCCACAGGAGCTTGAGCTTCCAAGTGCTCCAAAGCAGTTCATCAGATACTGCGAGGAGGATAACCGTCCTCAGGTAACTCTCGATGTAGATTATGAGCACGGCATGGGAATCAATGTCGGACGTCTCAGAGAGGATACAGTTTACGATTGGAAGTTCGTTGGACTTTCACACAACACAGTCCGTGGTGCAGCAGGTGGAGCAGTACTTTGCGCAGAGCTTCTTAAAGCACAGGGATACATCACAAAGAAATAATATGATCTCACTGCAAATATGTGAGATTATGGGAGACCTTCTGGGTCTCCTTTTTGTAGTATTCAGATATGACCTTGAAAATATATGGCAGAGTGGTAAAATATAACAATTGGTGTAAACTTATTATAAAATATGGGGTAGATGTAAATGAAGAAAAACAAATATGAAATTGATATGGTAAACGGTACCATAATGGACAAACTTATATCGTTTGCGCTGCCGCTTATGCTGTCAGGCATATTACAGCTTGCATTTAACGCGGTAGATATAATAGTGGTGGGACAGTTCAGCGGCAAGGAGGCACTTGCGGCAGTAGGCTCCACAACGGCACTGATAAATGTGTTTGTCAACCTGTTTATAGGAATATCTCTCGGAGCAAATGTGCTTGCGGCAAGGTGCTATGCGGCAGGCAAGGACGAGGAAATGTCAAAGACGGTACATACATCTATCATGATCGCAATCATAAGCGGAGTGATTATGGCTGTAGTCGGTGTGGTTTTTGCTCACGGTGCGCTGTCTCTTATGGGAACACCTGATGATGTCATTGATCTTTCTACTTTATATATGAGGATTTATTTCTGCGGCATGCCGTTTTTTATGCTGTATAACTATGGCGCGGCTATACTTAGAGCAGTTGGAGATACGAAAAGGCCGCTTATTTTCCTTATCATATCAGGATGTATTAATGCAGGATTAAATTTAATCCTGGTTATAGTTTTTGATATGGGAGTGGCAGGTGTTGCGATCGGAACGATCGTGTCACAGTGCATTTCGTGCATACTTGTCATAAGCTGCCTGTGCCGTGCGGATAGCAGCTATAAGCTTAAGTTCAGCAGGCTTCATATCGAAAAAGATTATATGATACAGATATTTCAGGTAGGAATACCTGCCGGCATACAGAGTACGGTCATCAACTTTTCCAATGCGTTGCTGCAGTCATCGGTCAACTCATTCGGTTCGGTGGCAATGGCGGGATATACGGCTGCCAACAATATGCTTGGATTTATGTATGCATCAGTAAATTCGATAACACAGGCATGCATGAGCTTTACGAGTCAGAATTATGCGGTTGGCAAGCAAAAGAGGATGGACCGCGTACTGATAGACTGTCTGATACTTACGACAGCGGTGGCACTTGTGATGGGTTGCGGAGGATATTTTTTTGGTACACAGATACTCGGCATATATACGAGCAGTGAAAAAGTTATTAAATGTGGACTTGAGATAATATCCATCACCACAGTTCCGTATTTTCTGTGCGGTATCATGGATCTTTTCCCGGGAGCCTTAAGGGGCATGGGATATTCGACAGTACCGATGATACTTTCCATCATAGGAACTGTCGGTGTAAGAATTATATGGATATTTATCTTTTTCCCAATGCACAGATCACTGTATTTCCTATTCATATCATATCCGACATCGTGGATTGCTACTATCATCATGCAGGTGGCATGCTTTGTGGTAGTAAGGAATAAGGTAAAACGGAAGATGGCATAAATAGTTCGTAATAGCTATTTCTATGTGTGTTAAATTGTGATATAATATTTCCAGTTGTTAATTTTTGGAGGAAACTTATGAAAGCAAAACATACGGATTTAGAATATCTGGAGAAACTTTACGGTACTTCAGGCAATCAGCTTGTTGTGCTGTACGGCAGACGAGGCTGCCAGAAGGAAGAACTCATAAGAGAGTTCTGCACTGACAAGAAATTTTTCTACTACAGATGCAGACAGGCATCTGCACAGCAGCAGCTCGATATGATGGGAGAGGAGATCGCGCGCCAGTATGGAGCCAATCTTACCAAGCACACTTACGAGGAGTATTTTAAGAGGATCAAATCGGGTGATCCGTCCAAGCTTGTTGTAGTGATCGATGAGGCACAGTATGTGGCAAAGAAAGATCCAAACTTCGCAGATGCGGTAATCAAGCTTAGAAAACACAAGCTCTATCCGGGACCGGTACTTATCATACTTGCGACATCATCTACGGTATGGGCTACACAGGATGCGGCAGAGCAGTTTAAAAATGCATATATGGTAGAGTCGCTTCATTTCCTTGAGGTGGTACGGACACTCCCGAATCTTCCTGTAAGTGAGGCTGTAAAGGTGTACGGAGCGATAGGTGGTGTGCCGGAATACCTAGACAAATGGGATGCCAGAAAGACCTTCAAGCAGAATATATGTGAGCTTGTACTTTCGGAGTCGGGGGCATTGCACCATGAGGCTGACGCGATTATCTCGGAAGAGCTTAGGGAGCTTTCGGTGTACAGCACGATCCTTTCTGCAATCGCCAGAGGAGAGAACAAGCTTAATGATATATTCCATGCCACCGGCTTTTCACGCGCAAAGATCAGCGTATACATGAAAAATCTTGCAGCTTTTAATATAGTAGAAAAGCTTGTGTCCTTTGAGACAGGAGGCTGGGAAAATGCCAAGAAGGGCGTATATCAGATAAAGGATACATTTGTTAATTTCTGGTTTAAGTTTGTATATCCGAATATGTCTGATCTGTATCTGCTTTCGGCAGAAGAATTTTATGACAAATACATAGCAAAAGAGCTTGATGTGTATCTCGAGAGATATTTCAGAAATGTATGCATGGAGTATCTGCTCATACTCAATCAGATGGGCAAGCTGCCGTTTAACGTTAAAAGAGTCGGCACATGGCTTGGCAAGACAGGAAGCATTGATATCATAGCACAGAGTGAGGATCGCAGAAATATCATAGGTTTCTGCAACTGGAATGAGCCTGAGATGACTATGGATATGTGTGAGCAGATGGCAACAGCGATGGAACAGGCAAGACTGGCATCGGATGATTATTATCTGTTCTCGGCCACCTCATTTGAGCAGGCATTGCAGGCATATGTTATCCGTGATCCACGTTTCAAGCTCATCAATATGAATGAATTATAGTAGTTTGATGAGGATTATATGGGAAAATCATTAATAATAACGGAGAAACCATCTGTAGCACAGGAATTTGCGAAAGTGCTTAAGGTGAGTGGACGTAATGACGGTTACATAGAAAACGGTGAATATGTGATTTCATGGTGTGTGGGACATCTGGTAGGTCTTGTCTATCCTGAGTCCTATGACATGAAATATAAAAAATGGCGGTTGGAAGACCTGCCATTTTTGCCGAAAGAATATAAATATGATGTGATAGACAGTGTGCGAAAGCAGTACAATATCGTACACGGACTGCTTCACAGAGAGGATATCGACCGCGTCTACTGGGCAGGTGATGCAGGAAAAGAAGGACAGACAATCGAGGAAAATATCAGAAACTTCGGTGGTGTAAGAGAGGGCATGGAGGAGCTTCGTGTATGGATCGACTCACAGACTGAGGAGGAGATACTTAGAGGCATACGTGAGGCAAAACCGATGTCAGAGTATGCCAACCTCGGAAACTCCGGTATCATGCGTACCATCGAGGATTATGCCATGGGAATAAATTTTTCCCGTGTCATGTCGGTAAAGTACGGAAATCTCTTAAATGATGCAGCAGGAACGAAATCCTACACAGCGATCGCGGTAGGCCGTGTCATGACCTGTGTGCTTGGAATGGTGGTTATCAGGGAAAGGGAGATCCGCAATTTCAAGGAGACTCCATTTTACAGAGTAATAGGAAAGTTTACGGATGCCGGAGTGGAGGCAGAGTGGAAAGCGGTGGACGGTTCGGCTTATTTTGAATCACCGCTTTTATACAAGGAGAACGGCTTCAAAGAGGAAAAGGATGCGCTTGCGCTCATCGACCGTTTAAAGGACAAAACAGCAAAAGTTAAATCTATAGATAAGTCTGTCTCAAGAAAGAGAGCGCCGCTGTTATTTAACTTAGCGGAGCTTCAGGCTGAGTGCTCAAAGAAGTTTAAGATCAGCCCGGATGAGACACTTCAGGTGGCACAGGATCTCTATGAGAAGAAGCTGACCACTTATCCGAGAACGGATGCCAGAGTGCTTTCAAGTGCCGTGGCAAAGGAAATTTCCAAAAATATAAGCAGGCTTAAAGGATTTGAGCCTACGGCAGATTTTGTGGAACATATAATGAGCAGGCGTCTGTATACAAATATTGCAAAGACGCAGTATACCGATGACAGCAAGGTCACAGACCACTATGCGATCATCCCGACAGGACAGCTCACTGAGCTTTCGGGGCTTACATCTTTGCAGAGAGCGGTGTTTGAGCTTATTGTAAGGCGTTTCCTTAGCATATTTTATCCACCGGCAGAGTATGAAAATGTAAAGCTGGTAGTAAATGTGGAGGGCGAGAGCTTTTTTGCATCTTCAAAGGTGTTAAAGAGCGAGGGTTTCCTTCAGGTGGCAAACCCTCCAAAGAAAAAATCCTTTGAGGAAGAAAACGCAAGAATACTCGGCATTGATCCTAAAAATGCTACCGGTGATGCACAGGAAAACGGTCAGAATGATGAGATAGTAGTCAATCCAAAGGTAATGCTTGAGCTGGCTGATAAGTTAAAGGCAGGAGATACGATCGCCTGTGGAGGATACAATATCAAGTTTGGCAAGACATCACCGCCCAAACGCTACACCTCAGGTTCTATGGTGCTTGCCATGGAAAATGCAGGACAGCTCATAGAGGAGGAAGAGCTTCGTGAACAGATAAAAGGTTCAGGTATAGGAACATCTGCAACAAGAGCTGAGATCATTCAGAAGCTTGTGAGAATCGGGTATCTTAATCTCAACAAAAAGACACAGATACTAACACCTGAAAGCTTAGGCGAGATGGTGTTTGAGGTCGTATACATGACAGTTCCGGCACTCCTTAACCCGAAAATGACTGCAAACTGGGAAAAAGGACTTGACGGTATCACACAGGGAACGGTTGATTTCTGGGAATACAGGGAAAAGCTCGAGAGTTTTATCCGTAAAGAAACCGAGAAGATGATCGGTCAGAACCTGCGTGCAGAGGTAGCAGACCGTATAAGCAATTTTGCAGGAAAGAATGCAAGAGGCGCAGGAGCCAGACGAAAGATCGGTGTGGCATGCCCTGTGTGTGGTGGAGATATAGTTACCACGCCATTCGGCTACGGCTGTGCCAATTACAAGAAAGATAAATCAGGATGTAATTTTAATATCGGAGAAGTTGCTGGTAAGGAGATACCTGAGGATCAGATCAAAAAGCTGATAGAAAACGGCAGAACAGATACTATCCGTGGCTTTAAATCAAAGACCGGAAAGAAATTCGATGCGTGCCTTAAGCTTAATAAGGATGAACAGACCGGCAAGGTCTCGGCATCATTTGACTTTGAAAATGTAGAGCCACAGAAGATAGACGGCATCATCTGTCCTGATTGTGGAGGCGATATATATGTAACTCCATACGGTTACAGATGTGCCAATCTAAACCGCGAGGCTGAGGACGGATGCCATTTTTCGGTAGGAAAGATAGCAGATAAAGCACTTTCTCAGGTGCAGTTTATCGAGCTTATCGCAAACGGCAGGACAGAGACCATAAAAGGATTTAAGGCAAAATCAGGCAAACGTTTTAATGCCTGTCTGGTGCTTAAAAAAGAACCCGTCGCAGAAGGCAGCGAAAAGATGCGCACTGTCGTGGCATTTGATTTCGACAATGTGCAGGATGAGATCGTAAAGGATGTGGTCTGTCCTGTATGCGGTGGAGAGATAAAGAAAACATCGTTTGGCTACGGCTGTGTCAATTACAGAGGCGATGATCCTGATAGCTGTCGTTTTTCAATAGGACAGATAGCAGGAAAAACTCTTACAGCGGCAAATGTAAAGCAGCTTTTGAATGAGAAAAAGACAGATACCATAAGAGGGTTTAAGTCAAAATCAGGCAAGAAATTTGACGCCTGTCTCGTGATGAAAGAGGATGAAAACGGCAGACCATCAATCCAGTTCGACTTCGATCATGTCGAGCCAAAGACCGTAAAGGATGTCGTGTGTCCTAAGTGCGGAGGAAAGATACAGGTAGCTCCGTTCGGTTTCGTCTGTGAGAACAACAGGCGTGATGATCCTGAAAGCTGCCGTTTTATGGTGGGAAAGGTTGCCAGCGTAAAAATAAAGGAATCCGTACTTAAGGAGCTTCTTACAAAGAAAAAGACGGAAGTTATATCAGGATTTGTTTCAAGAACGGGAATGAAGTTTGATGCACCTCTTAAACTTACGGAGGATGGCGATATCGCATTCGATTTCCCGGAAAAGCCAAAGCCTGTTGAGACAAATGTACTTTGTCCGAAATGTGGCAAAAAGCTCATGAAGTCACAGTGGAAATATGAGTGTGAGTGCGGCTTTGAGGTATGGCATACCGTGGCAAAGGTCGAGCTTTCGGAAGAGATCATGTCGGAGCTTCTTGCCACCGGAAAGACGAAAAACAAGGTAACGGGATTTACCTCAAAGGCAGGAAATGTGTTTGACTCATGTCTCAAATTCGAGAATGACCAGATATCCTTCGACTTTGATAATCCGGGCGAGGATGTAAAGAAACCGGAGAATGTGGCTGGAAATGAGTCAATAGAAAGTAAGCTGGAGAGCGATGTTGGAAGCGCAACACCGGGCAATATGCAGGAAAATGTGACTGGAAGTGAAGCACAGGGCGGAGAAAACTCAGACAGTACAAAGAGTGACATGGGAATACCTGATGACTTCTTTGCAGGATTTGATATGGATGCGGAGGCTGCACAGGCGGCAGATGTATCTGACGCGGATCTTGCGGCAGCGTATGAGCTGTTTGAGTCGTAGTGTTTTAAAAATATGATTATAAAGCAGATATAATTAAAAAGAAATGAGGAATATAAAAATGGAAAACGCAAAGATCACAAATTTGTATAATCTTGATGAAACAATCGCAAAAGACTATTTATCACAGTTTACTTATCCATGGGAGGCTCTCGCAGGGATAGGCGATTTCATAAAAGAGATCGGACCGACACTTGATCCTGAGATTTATGAGAAACGTGGAGAGGATATCTGGGTAGCAAAGAGTGCTACTGTATTTGAGAGTGCATATCTTCATGGACCACTCATCATCTGTGAGGACGCAGAGATAAGACAGTGTGCTTTTATCCGTGGAAATGCCATCGTGGGAAAAGGCTCGGTAGTAGGAAATTCCACAGAATTAAAGAACGTTATAATTTTTAACTCTGTGCAGGTGCCACATTACAATTATGTCGGAGATTCCATCCTTGGCTACAAATCGCACATGGGAGCAGGTTCTATCACATCAAACGTAAAATCTGACAAGACACTTGTTGTTGTAAAAGACATATACGATACAAAAGAGGAGATCGCTACAGGACGCAAGAAATTCGGTGCAATGCTCGGTGATCACGTTGAGGTAGGTTGCAATTCAGTGCTTAATCCGGGAACTGTTGTCGGCAGAAACTCAAATATCTATCCTCTTTCAAGAGTGCGCGGAGTCATTCCTGCAAACCATATTTTCAAGGATAAAGATAACGTAGTTCTCAAAAAATAGAAAATAAATTGTATTTTTGATGTTTTTTGTCGCTGAGACTCTAGACTTATGGGAAAAAATGTGAGAGAATAAGTCGGGTATGTTAAAACCATAACGAAAGGAGTCTTAAGATGATTTACACTAAGGAAGTTGAAAACATGTGTCCTGTAGCTAAGGGCGCAAAACATGAGCCAGCTCCTATCCCAGAAGAAGGAAAATGGGTTCATTCTAAGAAAATTGAGGATATTTCAGGATTTACACACGGTGTAGGCTGGTGTGCACCACAGCAGGGTGCCTGCAAGCTCTCACTCAATGTAAAGAACGGAATTATTGAAGAGGCATTGATCGAGACAATCGGATGCTCAGGAATGACACATTCAGCAGCTATGGCAGCTGAGATCTTACAGGGTAAGACAATTCTTGAGGCATTAAACACAGACTTAGTTTGTGATGCCATCAATACAGCTATGAGAGAGTTATTCTTACAGATCGTTTACGGTCGTACACAGTCTGCATTCTCTGATGATGGACTTGCTGTTGGAGCAGGACTTGAGGATTTAGGAAAAGGACTTCGCTCACAGGTTGGTACTATGTACGCAACAAAGGCAAAAGGAGTTCGTTACCTTGAGATGGCAGAGGGGTATGTAACAGGAATCGCTCTTGACGAGAATGACGAAGTAATCGGATACCAGTTCGTTTCTCTTGGAAAAATGACAGACTTTATCAAAAAGGGTGATGATGCAAACACAGCTTGGGAGAAAGCTTCAGGATCTTATGGTCGTGTAACTCCAGAGCAGGGTGCTGTTAAGATCATCGATCCAAGACAGGAATAAGAGGAAAGGAGAACGACAATGGCATTATTTGAATCATATGAAAGAAGAATAGACCAGATCAACGCTGTACTTAACAGCTATGGTATCAGCTCAATCGAAGAAGCTGAAAAGATCACAAAGGACGCTGGACTTGATGTTTACGATCAGGTAAAGAAAATCCAGCCAATCTGTTTCGAGAACGCTTGCTGGGCATACACAGTTGGTGCAGCAATCGCAATCAAAAAAGGATGTAGAAGAGCAGCAGATGCTGCAGCAGCAATCGGAGAGGGACTTCAGGCATTCTGTATCCCTGGATCAGTTGCTGATCACAGAAAAGTAGGTTTAGGACATGGTAACCTTGGAAAGATGCTTCTCGAGGAGGAGACAGAGTGCTTCTGTTTCTTAGCAGGACATGAGTCATTCGCAGCCGCTGAGGGTGCTATCGGAATCGCTGAGAAAGCTAACAAAGTTCGTCAGAAACCACTCCGTGTTATCCTTAACGGACTTGGAAAAGACGCTGCACAGATTATCTCACGTATCAACGGATTTACATTCGTAGAGACACAGTATGACTACAAAGCAGCTAAAGTTAACGTAATTTCTGAGCATGCATACTCAGATGGACTTCGTGCAACAGTTAAATGTTACGGTGCAGACGATGTTCAGGAAGGTGTTGCAATCATGCACCTTGAGAACGTTGGTGTTTCTATCACAGGAAACTCTACAAACCCAACACGTTTCCAGCACCCGGTAGCAGGTACATACAAGAAAGAGTGTATCGAGCAGGGCAAGAAGTACTTCTCAGTAGCATCAGGCGGTGGTACAGGAC
>CAVABC010000023.1:0-35959 GCA_963586665.1 Acutalibacteraceae bacterium | reverse complement strand
GTAATGATCTCTTTGGATATACCGACATTGATTCCGGAAGAGTCGTATGGCATAGTGAAAAAAGTTGTGGATAACATGAATATTGTACTTGAACAAATAGTTCCGGGGCTTAAAATAGGAATCGTTGATTTGGGAGCTGCAATGACTAAAGATGGAAAGGTTGCCAAACAGATTCAGCTTATGTCTTTGAAGAATAGTAGGGAAATACCGTTCTGTTATGAATCAGAAGGAATCAAGAAAATAGTATCCATTTTACAGCTTTTGATCGTGGTATATAATCATCCATCTGTAACGGTCGCTGTTGATGAATTGGATGGAGGCGTGTTTGAATATTTACTTGGAGAATTGCTGAACATTATTTCTGAAAAGGGAAAAGGGCAGCTTATTTTTACATCACATAATCTTAGACCTTTAGAAACGATAGATAAAGGCTTTATAGCTTTTACAACAACAAACCCTAAAAAATGTTATATTAGATTTACAAATGTTAAAGGAACAAATAATCTTCGCGATTTCTACTATAGGGATATTGTATTAGGAGAGCAGAGCGAGCCGGTATATAATCCAACTAATAATTTTGAGATAGCTTTGGCATTCAGAGAGGCGGGTGAAGCGTTTGGCTCGTAAAAAGATTGTATTTGTAATAGTAGAGGGGTCTTCTGATGATACAGCATTAGGTATTACATTAAATAAAGTTTTTGATAAGGATTCAGTATATGTGCATATTATGCATGGTGATATCACTACACGAAGAGGTGTAACATCGAAAAATATAATTTCAAAAATAGGAAATGAAATAAAAGCATATGCGAAAGCTAATCATTATAAAGCATCGGATTTTAAGGAGATAATACACATTGTTGATACAGATGCAGTTTATCTTTCTGATAATAAGATAATTATAAATCCGGAAGAAGAAAAACTGTCTTATCATGATGATGGTATTCACACAAATGATAAGGACAAGGTAATATCCAGAAATAAACAAAAAACAGATAATTTGTTTCGTCTGAGGTCGTGTGGAAATATTTGGGGGATTCCATATAGAGTGTACTATATGTCATGTAACTTGGATCATGTGCTATATGATAAGAGAAATAGTACTGATGAAGAAAAGGAAAAATAACGATATGCAGGATAAAATAAAAGTACTTATGGTATGTCATGGGAATATTTGCAGATCAACCATGGCCCAAAGCATCTTCACCCACCTGGTTCACCAATCAAATCTCGATACTCATTTCGAGATAGATTCAGCCGCGACCAGCCGTGAAGAAATCGGCAACCCGCCTCACTACGGTACAAAAAACAAGCTATACGAGGAGCACATTCCTCTCATACCTCATCACGCGAGACAGATGACGCGCGATGATTATTTGTATTATGACTTCCTGATCGGAATGGACACCGCAAATATCAGGAATATGACAAGGATTGCAGGCGGCAGCGACAGCCAGCAGAAGATTATTAAGATGCTGTCATTTGCCGATTATGGCACAAACCATAAGCTTACAGCGGCACGCGATGTAGCAGATCCATGGTATACAGGCGATTTTGACGCGACATTTGATGATGTCATGCGCGGATGTCAGGGCTTGCTAGAATATATTACCAATACACTATTTCAGGAGGCACAAATGCAATTACATGATGGTAGACCGACAGACACTACAGATAGACTGGATAAAGAAATCCGTACCTATGACTTTTTGGACAATCTGGGAATAAAATATCAGAGAATAGATCACGAGGCGGCATTTACAATGGAGGTCTGTGAGGAGATCGACAAGACACTCGGAGCAACGATCTGCAAGAATCTTTTTCTATGTAACCGTCAGAAAACAGATTTTTATCTGCTCATGATCCCGGGTGATAAGACTTTTAAGACAAAGGAGCTTTCACATCAGATCGGCAGTGCAAGGCTTTCCTTTGCCAGCGCAGAGGATATGGAAAAATATCTGGATATTACACCCGGCTCAGTCAGCGTGATGGGACTTATGAATGACCATGACAATGCGGTAAGGCTTTTGGTGGATGAGGATGTGCTAAAAGGCGAGTGGGTAGGATGCCATCCTTGTGTAAATACATCGAGCCTCAGGATAAAGACGGAGGATGTGTTTGGCCCGGTCATAAAGGCGATGCACCACGATATGACGATAGTAAAATTGACAGGTGAGGCTTAGAAAAATGATAAAAGCAGTAATTTTTGATATGGACGGAACACTCATTGATACGGAGAAATATTACCGCATTTTCTGGCCGAAAGCACTGAAGCATTTCGGATACGATATGACGGATGAGCAGGCACTTTCCATGAGAAGTCTAGGACAACCATATGCACCGCAGCATCTTAAGGATATGTTTGATGATCAGAGTCTGGATTATCCTACGATCAGGGCATATCGTCGAAAAATCATGGAGGAGCATTTGGAAAAAGTTGGAATAGAGCTTAAGCCGGGAGCGATTGAAATTCTTACATATCTAAAGGAAAAGGATATTTACCGGGCAATTTCCACGGCAAATGATATAGAAAGAGCAGAGCGTTATCTTAAAAAAATAGGGCTTTACGGATATTTTGACAAGATCATCTGTGCACCGATGGTGGAGCATGGAAAACCGGCATCGGATGTGTATGAGTTTGCGTGTAGCGAGCTTGGACTAAAATCAGAGGAATGCATGGCGGTCGAGGATTCGCCAAATGGTGTTAAGAGTGCATACGGTGCAGGCTGCAAGGTTGTCATGGTGCCTGATCTGACGCAGCCCGATGATGCGCTTAAAAAAATGCTTTTTGCCTGTGTTGACAGGATAGATGAAATAAAAAATTTAATATAATTTTAAAATTTAAAGTTGGCTTAAGGTTCGTATATATACTTATAAGTGTAAAGAAGATATAAGTAAGAACTGGAGGTCAACTTTTATGTATAATAAGAAAATAACAACAATAGCAGTTATGACTGCGATTATCACAGCAACTACATTTACAGCTTGTGGTAAAACTACATCATCTACAAATACTATAAGCTTTGCGGAGGCATCTTTTACAGGAACGATTGAGTCGATCGATGACAATACGGTCACACTTAGCGTGAATACTTCATCGGGAATGTCTCAGGGAATGCAGCCGGGCGGAGGTATGGGCGGTGCACCGTCAGGTGCAGCACCCGGTGGAAGTGACACAGGAAGCAACGATCAGAGTACCCCACCGGAGAAACCAGACGGAGATAACAGCAGCTCGGACAATGGAAACGCAGATACAAATAGCACAGCCGGAAACAGCACAGACGATAACAACACAACAAGCAACAACCAGAGTACCCCACCGGAGAAACCGGATGAAGATAACAACAGCTCGGACAACGGAAGCAGTGCAGATGCAAATGGCACAGACTCAGGAAGTACAGACGCCAACAACACAACAAGCAATGATCAGAGTACCCCACCGGAGAAACCGGACGGAGATAACAGTAGCCCGGACAGCGGAAGCACAGCCGGAAACAGTACAGACACCAACAACTCGGACAGCAGCAGTTCAGACAACGACAGCACACAATCTTCAGACAGCAGCAAATCCGACTCCGCAGATTCAGACGACACTATCACAGTCACCATCACTTTAAATGATGATTCAGTCCTCACGGACGAGGACAACAATTCCGTAGAGGTCGGTGATCTTGAGGAGGGAGATTATCTTACTGTCACACTTGACGATGACGGAACTATCGAGAGCATTGTAGTTTCCGATGAGGACAGTGCGCAGAATGCGGGAGGTCCGGGAAGCAGCAGTAATACATCAATTTCGTACACTGCGCTTAAAGAGATAACAGAGGATACAGAAAGCTCAGATGAGACTTTTGCATCCACCGGAACAGATGAAAATGCAATCTACATTCACGGAGCGGATGTTACATTAAATAATGCTACGGTAAGCCGCGATTCCGATGACAGTACAGGCGGTGATAATTCCAGCTTTTACGGAGTTGGTGCAGCTCTTTTGAATACTGACGGAACAACTGTCATAAACGGTGGCACTTTTACCACTGATGCGGCAGGTGCAGCAGGTGTTTTCTCATACGGAGACGGTGTGACATATGTTTCTGATGCCACGATAAAAACACAGCAGGATACATCAGGCGGTATCCATGTAGCAGGAGGCGGAACACTTTATGCATGGGATCTGGATGTGGAGACAAACGGTGAGTCCTCAGCCGCGATAAGAAGTGACAGGGGCGGTGGAACAATGGTTGTAGATGGCGGCACATATACCTCAAATGGTGTAGGTTCTCCGGCAGTTTACTGCACAGCGGATATCGCGATTAACAATGCGACACTCACTGCAAACGGTTCTGAGGCTGTCTGCATCGAGGGACTTAACACATTAAATCTGTATGACTGTGATCTGACAGGAAATATGTCAGACAATTCACAGAATGACTGCACCTGGAATGTTATCGTATATCAGAGTATGTCAGGTGATTCTGAGGTCGGAAACGGCACTTTTAACATGACCGGTGGCAGCATCACCGCGAAAAACGGAGGCATGTTCTACACGACTAACACAGAGTGTACATTTTACCTGTCAGATGTGGACATAACTTACGCAGATGAAAATGATTATTTCCTCAGATGTACCGGAAACAACAATCAGCGTGGCTGGGGAACAAGCGGCAGCAATGGTTCACAGTGTACATTTACCGCTGATAAGCAGGATATGACAGGCGATGTGATCTACGACAGCATAAGCACACTTGATTTTTACATGGAAAACGGCAGCACTCTGACCGGTGCGGTAGTTGATGATGAGACATATGCCGGAAACGGTGGAGACGGATATTGCAATCTCTATATTGACGGCAATTCAAAATGGGTTGTTACAGGCGATTCGACAGTGACAAATCTCTACAGCGAGGGCACTATAGTTGACGCAGATGGCAATACTGTTTCAATAGTTGGAACAGACGGAACTGTATATATAAAAGGTACAAGCAGCTACACGGTTACGGTTTCAAGCTACAGCGATAAAGCTGATATGTCAGGGGCTACAGAGGGCGGCAGCTTTTCCGACCATGCGGTAGAGAAGATTTCGTAAGCCGTAGGGTGAAATTTTGTTGATATATGTTTTGAAAAATACAAGTCCGGCAATCACGATTTAAACCAGTGGTTGTCCGGGCTTGTTCTGTTTATAAATTTGCATAAATGAACTGTTGTCTATGACCGGATTATCTGATAAAATAGCGGCATGAGTATTTTAAACGTAGAACATTTAAGTCACGGATTTGGTGACAGAGCAATTTTTGAGGACGTATCCTTTAGACTTTTAAAGGGCGAACATATCGGACTTGTCGGTGCAAATGGCGAAGGAAAATCCACCTTCATGAATATAATCACCGGCAAGCTCATGCCTGACGAGGGCAAAATAGAATGGGCAAAAAATGTGCGGGTAGGCTATCTCGACCAGCATACCGTTTTGGAGAAGGGCATGACGATAGGTTCTGTCCTTCGAAGTGCGTTTGATTTCCTTTTTGATATGGAAACGCAGATGAACGAGATTTATGAGAAGTTAGGGGAGGCTTCTTTGGAAGAAATGGACGCTATGATGGCTGAGGCCGGTACATTGCAGGATCTTCTTACCATGCATGATTTTTACATGATCGATTCCAAAGTGGAGGAAGTCGCAAGGGCACTTGGACTTTTAGACCTTGGACTTGACAAGGACGTAACCGACTTAAGCGGTGGACAGAGGACAAAGGTGCTTATGGCAAAGCTTTTGCTTGAAAAACCTGATATTTTACTGCTTGACGAGCCGACCAACTATCTCGATGTGGAGCATATCGAGTGGCTTAAGAGGTATCTCAATGACTATGAGAATGCATTCATACTGATCTCACATGATGTACCGTTTTTAAACAGCGTGGTAAATCTCATATATCACATGGACAACCGCCAGTTGAACAGGTACGTGGGTGACTATGACAAATTCATGGAAGTCTACGAGATGAAGCGAGCCCAGCTTGAGGCAGCTTACAACAAACAGCAGCAGGAGATAAAGGATTTAAAGGATTTTGTTGCGAGAAACAAGGCAAGGGTTGCCACACGAAATATGGCAATGTCACGCCAGAAAAAGCTTGATAAGATGGATGTAATCGAGCTTGACCGTGATAAGCCGAAGCCGGAATTTAATTTCAAGGAGGCACGCACTCCGGGCAGATACATATTCCAGACAAAGGGACTTGTGATCGGATACGATAAGAACGATCCACTTTCCCGTCCACTTGATCTTGAGATGGAAAGAGGACAGAAAATTGTCCTTACCGGAGCAAACGGAATAGGAAAGACCACTCTGTTAAAGAGTATTTTAGGTCTTATAAAGCCGCTTGACGGCTCGGTGGAGCTTGGCGATTATCTTGAGATTGGATATTTTGAGCAGGAGATGGATCAGTCTGTCTCAAACACCTGCATAGAGGAAATATGGTCAGAGTTTCCGTCATTTTCACAGTATGAGGTACGGAGTGCCCTTGCAAAATGCGGACTTATGACAAAGCATATCGAGAGTCTGGTAAGAGTATTAAGCGGAGGCGAGCAGGCTAAGGTGCGTCTTTGCAAGCTGATAAACAGACCGACAAACATACTGTTACTCGATGAGCCGACCAACCACCTCGATGTGGAGGCAAAGGACGAGCTTAAGAGAGCATTAAAGGAGTATAAGGGCAGCATTCTCATGGTGTGCCATGAGCCTGATTTTTACGATGGACTTGCAACAGATGTGTGGGACTGCTCAGCGTGGACAACTCGATTGTTGTAGAAAATCATAAATGAGGGGCAAAATACCTTTTGACCCTTTAATCATATAATAAGAATATAAGCGGAGGATAACGGATGAATTATAGAACAGAAAATGAATTTACACACTTTAAGTTTTCGGATGTGCACGTAAGTGATATTATGATGAGTTTTGGCACATTCAAGATATGCCTTGACAATGTTATAATAAAATCGGACAATTCCTGCAACAGGGATATCCGCGATATGCGTACAAACGGACTTATTTTAAAGCTTGAGGATGCAAATATCATTTCTTTTGTCCGCGAGGGCTTTAAGACATATGATGCCGACGGCAACCTTAAGAGTACCACACCGGATGAGGAGATAGAGGAGTCTGATTATATCGAGACTTTTAACAATTTCCTTGATGGATATGCGTTTCTCATAGAGAAGGAAAATGAGAACTACACATTCGTGTTTGATGGCACGGACGAGCGCACATACACACTTATAGTTGCCGCATCCAAGGATATTTGCGAGTGGGATCGTTTCATGAATATCGAGGCATAGAAAACAAGTAAGCCGTGCCAGTGACCTGAAAAAAGAAAATAAATGATTATTATAGAGAGTAAGATACATCAAAGCGGATGTTATCATACTCTCTTTTTGTATATTTATAAGAGGCAGGTAATGATATGACAGAAAATAAGAAACAGGGATTAAAAAATTCAAAGACGATAACAGCAATTGTTCTTGTATTAGCCATTATGGAAATGTTATTTGTATTTGCAGGAAACCAATTGCAGATGAATAGCAGTAAAAATCTGCAATCGGCTTATAATAACCAGCTTGAATACAGAACGATGGCATCACAGTTAAAGGAAACCTCAGATTATTTGTCCAATGAAGTCAGGCTGTATGCTGTGACAGGTGATATAGAGCATTTCAAAAATTACTGGAATGAAGTAAAAAATGACCAGCACAGAGAGGAGGTAATAAATGAACTTGAGGAAAAGGACATTCCGCCTGATGAAGAACGTTATCTTGAGAGAGCTAAATATTTTTCTGATACTCTTATGCATATAGAAATAAGTTCAATGAGACTTAAAATAGAAAGCGATGAATATGAAAACAAATTTAATTTGGGAGTAAATGAGAATGATTTTTTAGAACAGTGTGTAAATTATGTGAAATCTTATGATATTGAAAAAGATTTTCAATGCAACGATGATCAAAAAGGAGAGTATTCTATAAAAATCCTGTATGGAAGTTCATATATGGCATATAAAAATCTCATTGACACAAATATTATTAATTTCCAAAATGCAATGAATACGAGATTAGAAAAGACTGTGGATGGCGCAAGGCGTGAGTCGGACAGAGCATATATCATGCAGACTTTTTGTGGGATAGGTGAATTGGGAATACTTGTTTTTATTTTAGTATTATTTCAAAAATGGTATATAAAACCGATAGTCAGGTATAAAAAACTGATTGAGAGACAGCACGGACGGAGAAAAATGTTTGTGGAACCCGAAGGAGTATGGGAATTGCAGCAGTTTGCAAAAGAATTCAATGCGCTATCATCTGATATGCTGTCTGAACTTGCAAAATCAGAAAGAATAGAAAAGGAATTGATAGAGGCTAAAGGTCAGGCTGAGAAAGCTAATCGGGTAAAGAGTCAATTTCTGGCACAGATGTCACACGAACTTAGAACACCTCTTAATACGATATCGGGATATCTTTTTTTGATGGAGGAAACAAAGTTATCCGGGGAACAGCAAAGGTATGCACAGAATATGCATCTGGCAACAGATATCCTTTTGGAAGAAATCAATGAAATATTAGATTATTCGAAGCTGGAATCCGGAAAAATGAAGTTTGAAGACAAAAATTTTAGTTTACGTGATCTGACAGAAAGTCTAAAGGGGATGCTTGACAATGAGGCAGAGCAGAGAAATATCCGATTTGACATTATAATCGCTGATGATGTGCCTGAATACGTTTACGGAGATCCTCTTCGGTTGAAACAGGTGCTTACGAATCTGATATTTAATGGATTTAAATTCACAAAAGAAGGAAGCGTGACTCTTGGAATAAAGGGATTAAATTATTCTAAGTCAAGATGTATTCTTGAATTTTCTGTGACAGATACCGGAATTGGAATAAAAAAAGAACAGATGCAAAGTATTTTTAAAGCATTTACACAGGCTGATGAAAGTATAACCAGAAAATATGGTGGAACCGGACTTGGACTTCCAATATGCAGAAAGATCGTTGAGGAAATGAGTAAAGGAAGATATAGTCTTCTTGTTGAAAGTGAGGATGGAAAGGGAAGCCGATTTTATTTTGATATGGATTTTGCATATGGAAGAAGAGAGTCAAAGAAACGATACAGTAATCCGCACGGCAAGAAAAGAAAGCGGAAAGTATCAATTCTGATAGTTGATGATAACAAGATCAATCTTGTATTAGAGTCGGAGGTCTTACATAAATTCGGTTATATTGCAGATGTCGAGTCCGATCCTCGGAAGGTTATAGCAAGAATGAGTAAGCAGTATTATGATATAGTATTTCTTGATATCTCAATGCCTTATATAAGTGGATATGAACTTGCAAAATCAATAAGAGAAAATTCTAAGTGGAAAAATGTTGTGATAATTGCACTTACTGCCAATATTGGTGAGGACATTGCGGTAAAGGCAAAAGAGTCGGGAATGAATGATTATCTGCCAAAGCCTATACCGATGGAAGAGTTGCAGGAAAAGCTGGAAAAATATACAGATGATCTTATTACTTGCAGGGCAGATTTAAAATTACAGCAGGAAAATAGCGATGATAGTGGAAAAGTACAAATAAATAAGCTGGAAGAGCAGTTTTACGGAGATAAAGAGGCGGTAAAAGAGCTGTTTGATATTTTTATGGAGGATAATGCGGATTTTAAAGAAAAAATCTGTGAGGCAGCAAAAACACTGGACTATGATACTCTTGAAATGGAGATACACAGGATAAAAGGTGTAAGTGGTAATCTGCTATGCAAAGATCTGGAAAAAGCTGCACAAAAATGTCTGGATAGTATTAAAGAAAAAGTGATTTCAGAGAATGATATGAACATAATGTATGATGAACTTAGTGATGTTATTGGATTTATGGAAAAGTATAACAGATAAAATGAAAGTAGCAGGTGATAAAATGTATAAAGTACTTATTGTTGAGGATGATCGTACAAACAGGATGTTTTACGGAAAATTAAAAGTGTGGGAAGAAGAGGGCTTTGTTATAGAAAGAACTGCGGGAAATGGAAAAGAAGCATTGGAATTTGTTGATAATATGTATTTTGACATGTATTTGGTGGATGTGATGATGCCGGTAATGAACGGACTTGATTTCTTAAAAGAATTAAAAGCAAGAAATATTACGGCACCAAAGATTATAGCAAGTAATTATAACGAATTCGAATATGTAAGGCAGGGAATGAAGCTTGGCGCAAGCGATTATCTGTTAAAACCAATTTCAGAGGACGAACTTAGGGAATGTCTTGTAAACGTGAGAGAGGAAATACAGGATAATGAAGAAAGAAGCATAACAGAACAGATTTTTATACAATGTGGAGCTGATATTTCAGCTGGATTTACTAAAAAGGTAATCGCATATTTTGAGAATCATATAGAATTGAACCTTAAAGATATATCAGAAGAATTTGCATTGAGTAAGGATTATTTTGGAAAGCTTTTTAAAAAGCAGATGAATGAAAATTTTAACCAGTTTGTCTTAAAATACAAGATGGAATATAGTAAATATCTGCTTGGAAATACGGATGATCGTATATATGAGGTAAGGGAAAAGTTAGGATATAAGACGGTGGATTATTTTACAAAACTATTTAAAGAATATACAGGCTGTACACCTGCGCAGTATAGAAGAGAACTTTAAAATATTAAGCAAAATGTCGTTTTTGTTGGGTATAAAAGGCTGAATAGTCTGGTTGTTGATAAAATAGCCGTATGCTATCATAATTGCAACAAAACAAAGGCATGGTAGCAAAGGAGCTGACGTCTCGAAAGAGAGTTGGCTCCTTTTTTAATCAGTCATGTTGGCACAGAAGGGAGGATATGGAATGGAAAATTATGTTATTACCATAGCAAGAGGCTTTGGAAGTGGTGGAAAACAGATAGGTCTTCTATTGTCAAAACACCTTGGGATTCCGTGTTATGAAAAACAGATACTTCAGATGGCTTCTGATTACAGTGGTATAAATAAATCACTTTTTGTAAAGTCAGATGAAAAGCTAAATGGTAAAAAGATATCCATGGCGCTTAAAAAATTTCCAAAGATAAACAGACTTGCAGAACCAAACCAGAAAGATTTTGTTTCAGATGTAAATCTATTTAATATTCAGGCAGAGATGATAAGGGAACTCGCGAAAACAGAATCGTGCATAATCGTTGGAAAATGCGCTAATTACATTTTAAAGGATTTCGATAATGTAGTGAGTGTGTATGTGGAAGCACCAAGAAGAGCATGTAGGGCAACGATCATGGACAGACTGGATGTCACAGCGCAGGAAGCAGATCAGATGATCTATCAGACAGATAAATACAGATCAGATTATTACAGTTATTATACAGGTGGTGGAATATGGACAGATCCTGTAGCATACGACATGACACTTAACAGTGAAAGAATTGGCTATGATGACTGTGCAGATTTGATAATCCATTACAAAGATATAAAACTTGCAAGAAAATCAGGTGACTAATTAATTCAAACATATGAAGAGGATAAGAAAGGAAGGAAACGCGTATGAAAAAGAGATGGACAAAATTGGTGGCAATTACAACAGTAGCAGCAATGGCACTTGGAATGGCTGGCTGCGGTAAAAGTGGAGGATCGGGAAGCGAATCGGCAGGAGAAGATACGGTTACAGTAGGACTTCTTCATTCACTGACAGGATCTATGGCAATAAGTGAGGGCTCTGTAAGAGACGCAGAAGTACTTGCAATCGAAGAGATAAATGCTGATGGCGGTGTGCTTGGAAAACAGATCAAATATATTGAGGAAGATGGCGCATCAGAACCATCTACATTTGCAACAAAAGCAGAAAAGCTTTTGGGAGAAGATGAGGTGGCAACAGTATTTGGCTGTTGGACATCATCATCCAGAAAGGCTGTGAAACAGATATTTGAGGATTATGACAATCTTCTGTGGTATCCGGTACAGTACGAAGGAATGGAGTCATCTGACAACATTGTATACATGGGAGCAGCACCAAATCAGCAGATAGTGCCGGCAATTGAATATCTTTTAGATCAGGGATACAAGAAGTTTTTCCTTATCGGTTCGGATTATGTATTTCCAAGAACTGCAAATATGATCATTAATGCCCAGATTGAAGCGTCAGATGGTGCGCAGGTAGTTGGTGAAGAGTATGCGGCAATGGATCAGACAGAGTTCTCATCAATCATTTCAAAGATCGAGCAGGCACAGCCTGATGTTATCATCAACACTTTAAATGGAACAGGTAACGTATCATTCTTTAAGCAGATGGCTGACAGAAATATCACATCTGATGATATTATGTCCATGTCATTCTCAATTGCGGAGGAAGAGGTTGCAACTATCGGCGCTGATATATTAAAAGGAAATCTTGTTTCATGGAACTATTATCAGACAACAGATACAGAGAAAAATAAAGAGTTTGTTGAAGCCTATAAAGCAAAATACGGTGAGGACAGAGTTACATCAGATCCAGCTGAGGCAGCATATGACGCAGTTTATATGTGGAAGGCTGCATGTGAAAAAGCAGGAAGTTTTGATACAGATGATGTAAGAGAAGCATTAGGAGGTTTGAGTATCGATGCACCAGAGGGAACTATCACAGTAAATGCAGAAAATCAGCATTTATCAAAAACTGTAAGAATTGGACAGGTATCTGATGACGGACTTATCTATGAGATTTCATCAACAGATGCTCCTGTAGATCCTGATCCATACTTAACGACATATGACTGGGCTGTTGCAGCAGGTGTACAGCCGCTTGAGTAAAAAGCAACACACAAAAAAGAAAGGAGGAGCTCTATGAATCTCATATTTAACGGATTGAGCTTATCTTCAATAATTTTATTAGCATCTCTTGGACTTGCAATCACATTTGGTCTTATGCGTGTTATAAATATGGCGCATGGAGAGTTTATGATGATAGGAGCATATACAACATATGTGGTTCAGGGGCTCGTCCAGAAATTTGTATCAAAAGATGCGGCAGATATAGGATATTTTGTATCAATAATAGCTGCATTTGCAGTGACATTTGTTATCGGTTCATTACTTGAGACTTTTGTGGTCTCAAGGCTGTATGGCCGTGAGATAGACAGTCTGCTGGCTACATGGGGAATAAGCCTTATATTACAGCAGGCGGCAAGATCTATATTTGGTACACAGGGAGTACTTGTTACAACACCCAAAATACTCTCGGGAAGTATAAAAATAGGTGGAGCGTCACTTTCACTCACCAGACTTTTTATCATATTACTGGTAGCATTATGTCTGTTCTTGGTATGGGTGCTTATGTATCATACCAATTTTGGTAGTCAGATGAGAGCTGTAATGCAAAATCGTGCAATGGCACAGTGCATGGGAATCAATTCAAGAAAGGTTGATAACATTACTTTCAGCATAGGTTCCGGCCTTGCTGGAATTGCCGGATGCTCAATAGCACTTCTTGGTTCTATTGACTCAACAGTTGGTCAGAATTATATCGTAAATACATTTATGGCTGTTGTATTAGGTGGTGTGGGAAAACTTCTTGGAACAGTACTTGGATCTGCAATAATAGGATTTTCAAGTATTGGATTTGAGACCATTACATCATCTTCAATAGCTAAGGCGATTGTTCTTTTAATAATTATTATCTTTTTGCAGAAGAAACCACAGGGACTGTTTACAGTTAGAAGCAGAGCCTTGGATGAATAAAAGGAGGCATGGCAGATGAAAGTAATAAAGAAAAACGGATATAATATTTGCTTTACGCTTATAGTCATCGCACTTGCAGTAATGCCAATCCTTTTAATGAATGGGTTTGTGAAAAGTACAACAGTTCTTTTCCTTGGAAAATGTATGGCATTTGCAATAGTTGCGATAGGACTGGATCTCATATGGGGATATACGGGAATACTAAGTCTCGGACATGGACTTTATTTCTGTCTTGGTGCCTATGGAATGGGAATGTATCTGAAGCTTATCCAGACAAACGGAAATATTACTGATTTTATGCAGGTTGGAGGTCTTACAGAGCTTCCTCTTATCTGGAAACCATTCCTTACACTGCCGGGAACAATATTGATGATCATTGTAGTTCCTGTGACTGTATCTGGTCTTATAGGATATTTCATCTTTAAAAACAGGGTAAAGGGAGTATATTTTTCAATAATTTCACAGGCATTGACATGGGCAGCGTATTCTATATTTATTGCCCTGTCACCGTACACAAACGGTAATGTTGGAATAAGTCAGATTCAGTCTATACTGGGAAGTCTCAGAGGTCCGAAAAATGAGGGAAATCTGATAACACTTTTCTATGTTGCACTTGTATTTATGATAGTGATATATGCAGTTTCATACAGACTTGTAAAGACAAAGTTTGGAAAGTTACTCATAGCAATAAGAGATGGTGAAAACAGAACATATTTTTCAGGATATTGTGTAAGTAATTATAAGAACTTTATTTATGTAGTATCTGCTGTATTTGCAGCAGTTGCGGGGGCTTTGTTCGTTAATTTTAACGGATCTATAACACCGACACAGATGTCAATAACATACTCTATCACGATGGTAATATGGGTGGCAATCGGTGGAAGAGGAACACTGATAGGAGCTGTTATAGGAGCATTCCTTATCAATCTGTGTGAATACAACTTAAGTTCAGGAAGCATGGCTGAAAGCTGGCAGTACATAATAGGTCTGTTATTTGTTATCACGATTCTTTTCTTTAAAGGAGGAATTGTGGGAATAGTCAAAGATCAGATACCTGAATTTATCAATAAAAAGAGAGCAAAAGCAGCATCTGTAAAGGAGGACTGAAAATGGGAACAGATAAAAATACAGTGTTAAAAGTTAAAAATGTATCTGTAGTTTTTGATGGCTTTCAGGCTCTTACAGATGTAAATGTTAATGTAAAAAGAAACAGTATACATTTTTTTATCGGTCCAAACGGAGCCGGAAAAACAACGCTTCTTGATATAATATGTGCTAAAACGAAGCCTACCAAGGGAAATGTAAGCTTTTATCCTATGACAGGAAATAAGATCCGACTTACAGGCATGAAAGAATACAAAATTGTCAATGAAGGTGTTGTGAGAAAATTTCAGGTACCATCAGTATTTGTTAATCTGACAGTTTTCGAAAATATGGAATTATCATTAAAGGACAACAAAAAAGTATGGCAGTCGATTTTTCACAAGACATCAAAAGAGGAAAAAGAACTCATAGAAGAAACTCTTGAAAAAGTTGGACTGAAGGATAGAAAAGATATACCAGCAGGATCACTTGCACATGGCGAAAAGCAATGGCTTGAGATCGCGATGCAGTTTGTCAGAAAGCCGGAGATCATAATGCTTGATGAGCCGGCAGCCGGAATGGGAAAACCTGAAACCTTTAAGACAGGGGAATTGTTAAAAGACATAAAAAAAGAATGTACGATTATTGTTGTAGAGCACGATATGGATTTTGTAAAACAGATAGCAGATTGTGTTACGGTTCTTCATGAGGGAAAAGTGCTTATGGAGGGAGATGTTCACGAGGTTCTTGCTGACAAAACAGTTCAGGCTGTTTATCTTGGAAGAGGTGGTGAAAAAGATGCTTAAAATAGAAAATCTGGATTCATATTACGGAGAAAGCAAAGTAATAGATAATTTATCTATTCAGGCAAAAAAAGGAGATATTACCTGTCTTATAGGTCGTAATGGTGTTGGAAAAAGCACAACATTAAAAAGTATTATGGGACTGGTGAAAACTCCAAAAGGAAATATCCTATTAAATGATAAGGATATCATAAAGATGAAGACCTATGACAGAGTTAAGCTTGGAATAGGATATGTACCACAGGGAAGAGATATTTTTCCACAGATGACAGTTCAGGAAAATCTTGAGCTGGGACTTCAGGCTATTGGAGGAAAAGGTAAGGTTCCTGATTATATATATGATCTGTTTCCTATACTTCCCAAATTTGCAAAGCGAAAAGGCGGAGATCTATCAGGAGGGCAACAGCAGCAGCTTGCGATCGCAAGGGCACTTGTAGCAAATCCAAATATCCTGATACTGGATGAGCCTACAGAGGGAATTCAGCCGTCTATAATACATGATATAGGTGAGGCAATAAAGAGAGTAAATAAAGAATTGGATATAACAGTGTTTATTGTGGAACAGTATCTTGATTTTGTACTTGGAATATCTGATTTTCTATATGTGATGGAAAAAGGTCAGATCGTTGCATCAGGAAAAACAAAAGATATGGATGCCAAAGAGGTACAGAAGCTGATGACAGACTAGGGACTATATAAGTCCCAGTCTTTTCATGGCATTGGCAAGCCCGTCGGCTTTTATATCGTCTGTAACCATATCAGCACATTCCTTGACCTCGTTACTTGCATTTCCCATGGCGACACCTATATTGCAGTAACGGAGCATGTCAAAGTCGTTCTGACCATCACCGAATCCTATGGTATCTTCCTGACTCATACCGAGGGCATTTACAACATCTGCTATACCGGTTGCCTTGTTTACCCCTGCAAGAGTGATCTCACCGCTGTAAGGCTCAGGCTCTTTAAAGCTGCTTAGTGTAACGACAAATTCATTGCCGAGCATTTTTCTAAGATCATCTATATGGTAGTCGCAATTACAGTAGATAGTGCTTTCAACATCAGGATATCTTTTGGCAAAACCAGTCAGATCGTCATCAATAATAATATCTTTAAAAGTTGGATTATCCTGAATGACAGTCATATCAAACTGGCTTGAGAATGCGTCTATGAATTTGGCAGCCCATTTATTGTTTGTGATGCTGCCGTCTTTGGTCTGAAAGATAAGTCCTGTATTATTGTTACCTACGGCATCAATGATTTTCTGCATCTTGTCGGCACCATAAACATGATGAGTGATCACCTTATCGCCTATAACAACATAGCCGCCTGCAGCAGCTACGGTACCATCAAAGTCGAAAGCTTTTAGTGATGGGTAAATCTGGTTATAGCTTCGACCGGTACATAAAAATACTTTATGACCATTGTTTTTGGCTTCAATAAGAGCATCCGATGTGCTTTTGGACATGGTGCTTGCGCCAAAATCTACCAGAGTTCCGTCTACATCAAAAAATAATATTTTATTCATTATATATACCCGCCTCTTTCGTTTAATCTTTATATACTCTACAACATCACAAAAAATAAGGCAATAAAATTTTGTTGACATTCTTTATTATGATGTTGTAGTATTCTAAAAAAAGATAATTATTTGAAATTCCAAAGAGGGAATCCGTGTCGGGTTCTCTCTTTTTTTACTGAAATGAGGTTTATCACAAAATACATTGATAAAGGAGAGAGTTATATGCGTTTGACACCAAGAGAAACGGATAAATTAATGCTCCATCTTGCAGGAACACTTGCAAAAGAGCGTAAGGAAAGGGGACTGAAGCTCAACTATCCGGAAGCTGTTGCTTATATAAGCTCAGAGCTGCTGGAATATGCCAGAGAAGGAAAGACAGTTACAGAACTGATGAGCCTTGGAACAAAAATACTTTCTGCGGATGACTGTATGGATGGAATTCCGGAGATGATATCAGAGATACAGGTTGAGGCAACATTTCCTGATGGAACAAAGCTCGTGACAGTTCATAATCCGATATGTCCAAATAAAAATATCATACCGGGAGAATTGCTTATAGATGAGGGCGATATAGAACTTAATGTGGGAAAAGATACAGCATGCATAGAAGTAACAAATACCGCAGACAGACCAATACAGGTAGGCTCACATTTCCATTTCTTTGAGGCAAATAAGGCTCTTAAATTTGCAAGAACGAGAGCGTATGGTATGAGACTTGATATACCGGCAGGAAATGCTGTGAGATTTGAACCGGGAGAGACAAAGCGTGTTAATCTCGTTGAAATTGGCGGAAGCCGTGAAGGATATGGTCTTAATGGTCTTGTGAACGGAAAAATTGATGATCCGGATATAAGAAGCAAAGCATTTGAACGGGCAAAAGAAAAAGGTTTTAAGGGGGTATCTGAAGATGAATAAAATAAGCAGAAAAAAATATGCGGATATGTATGGTCCGACAACCGGAGACAGAATACGTCTTGCAGACACGTCACTTATTCTCGAAGTGGAGAAAGACTATGCAGTGTATGGAGACGAAGCCAAGTTTGGAGGCGGAAAGACCGCACGTGACGGAATGGGACAATCATGCAAGATAAGAGATGATAAGTGCCCGGATACGGTCATAACAAGCGCAGTTATAGTAGATTACTGGGGCATTGTAAAGGCTGATATTGGAATAAAAAATGGAAAAATATGTGGCATTGGGAAAGCTGGAAACCCTGCAATTATGGATGGAGTTGACGAGAATCTTGTTATAGGTGCAGGAACAGAAGTAATCGCTGGAGAGGGACTTATTGTAACTGCCGGAGGTCTTGATACACATATTCATTTTATAAGTCCGACTCAGGTAGAGACGGCTCTCTATAGCGGAATTACAACAATGATAGGTGGTGGTACTGGACCTGCTGACGGAACCAATGCCACAACGTGTTCACCGGGCAGATTTAATATTGAAAAGATGCTTGAAGCTGCCGAAGAACTTCCGATGAATTTTGGATTTCTTGGAAAGGGAAATTCTTCTGATATGGATACTCTTGAAGAGCAGATCAAGGCAGGAGCATGTGGACTTAAGCTTCATGAGGACTGGGGATCTACACCTGATGCGATAGATCACTGCCTTAGTGTATGTGATAAATATGATGTACAGGCTGCCATACATACAGATACACTGAATGAGGCGGGATTTGTGGAAGATACGATAAATGCATTTAAAGGCAGGACTATACATACTTATCATACAGAAGGTGCCGGTGGTGGACATGCACCTGATATCATAAAGGCGGCCGCATTTGAAAATGTACTTCCATCTTCAACAAACCCTACGATGCCATTTACAAAGAATACACTTGATGAGCATCTTGATATGCTCATGGTTTGCCATCATCTTGACAAAAATGTACCTGAGGATATAGCATTTGCGGATTCAAGAATACGCCCTGAAACAATTGCAGCGGAAGATGTTTTGCACGATATGGGCATTTTTTCGATGATGAGCTCTGATTCACAGGCTATGGGAAGAGTTGGTGAAGTTATTACAAGAACGTGGCAGACGGCAGACAAAATGAAAAAACAAAGAGGACATCTTCCAGAAGATAGTGAGCGAAATGATAATTTCAGAATCAGAAGATATATTGCAAAATACACGATAAATCCTGCAATCACTCATGGAGTATCAGAGTATGTGGGCTCTGTGGAGGTGGGAAAAATTGCAGATCTTGTTCTTTGGAATCCAAAGATGTTTGGAGTAAAACCTGAGATGATCATAAAAGGTGGATTTATAATTGCATCAAAAATGGGTGATGCCAATGCTTCTATACCAACACCACAGCCGGTAGTCTATACAAATATGTTTGGAGCATATGGACTTGCACGGGCAAATACATGCATATCGTTTGTATCAAAAGTGGCATTTGATAATGGAATAAAGGAACGGTTAGGATTAAAAAGGCAGGTGCTTCCGGTAAGCCATTGCAGGGATATTGGAAAGTATGATATGAAAAATAATGATGTGATAGCAGATATAGAGGTAAATCCGGAAAATTATGAGGTAAAAGTTGGTGGTGAGCTTATAACTTGTGAGGCGGCACAGGAACTGTCTCTTACACAGAAATATTTCCTGTTTTAGACATAACGTAACTGCGAAGCATGTAGTAATCTGATTAATCATAAATGAGGGGCAAAATACGCTTTGACCCTCATATCATAAAATAGTGAGGAAGGGAGATTACATATTATGGTAACTGAGAGTATATTAGGAAATCTGGAAAGTTTTACGATAAATTCTCGTGAAGTGGAAAAGGTATATCTGGAGTGGTTTGAGCTTGAAAAAAAACGTATAAAAAAAGTAACAGATAAAGGTGAAGAGATAGGAATTTTAGTTCCTTCTGACCGCAGACTACAAAATCATGACGTTGTATATGCTGATGTCAAAAGGATAATTGCTATAGAGCAGCTTCCATGCGATCTTACGACAATATATGTTGATACTATGCAAAAAATGGGACGCCTTTGTTTCGAACTTGGAAACAGACATCTTTCACTTGCGATAACAGATAATGCAGTAAGTGTAGTATATGATGAGCCGACTTATTTATACCTGAAAAAGCTTGGCTTTGATGTGGAAAAACGCAGAGGATTGTTTGAGAACTATACGGTATGTCATGCGCACGGTCATATGCATCATAGTCATGAGCATCATAGCCATGAAGCAGGTCATGAGCATGAACATAAAAATAAGGATCTCGATTGTCAGGCGTGCTAGTACATCGTTTACAAAATAACTAGCATATTCGCTTGTCTGCAAATCCGGCTGGTTACAGGAGATGTATTTATGGATAATGAAATAGGATTTATGCGTATAATGCAGAGTGTGGATGCGTTTTTTCCAATAGGAGCATTTACACTTTCAAACGGTTTGGAAGATTATGTGCTTGAGGACTGGATAAAATCGTCAGATGATCTTGAAGCGTATATAACCGGTTTTTTACATTCGTTTGCTTATCAGGATCTTGGCATAATGCATCTGGCTTATGCAAACAGTGAGGATAAAGAGTACATAAGGAGTCTTGATGAGACGGCAGGTGCAATAAAAATACCACAGGAAGTACGAAACGGAAGCATGCGTATGGGAAAAAGATTCGTAAAAGCATTGGAAAAAATGGGTGGAAATGAAATTGATATAAGTTGGTATAACAATGGTTTTCATCCAATAGTACTTGGAATTTACGGGAAAAAATGTGGAATAGATGAAGAACAGCTCCTTATCATGTATGGGTATGGAACTTTGTCTGCCATAGTAAATAATGCAGTAAAGCTTGTACCTTTAAGTCAGATGGATGGTCAAAGAGTACTGCATGACAGTTTTGAAAATCTGCAAAAAGCGGTAAAAAGGGCGCTTGATATAACCTTAGATGAACTTGGTGTGTCAGCAGCTGCAAATGAAATTCATTGCATGAGACATGAGAGGCTGTATACAAGACAATACATGTCATGATGTCAATAAAAGAATGAAAAACTAAAGATGAGGAGAAAAATATGTCGTATGTAAAAATTGGTGTGGGTGGTCCGGTAGGTTCTGGAAAAACAGCACTTATCGAGCGTCTCACCAGAAAAATGTCAAAAGAATATTCAATCTGTGTAGTTACAAATGATATTTATACAAAAGAAGATGCAGAGTTTTTAATAAAAAATTCGGCTCTCCCCAAGGAACGAATTGTTGGAGTGGAGACAGGTGGCTGTCCACATACGGCGATAAGAGAGGATTGCAGCATGAATCTTGAGGCTGTAGAGGAGATGGCAGAGAAATTCCCGGATGTTGAGATAATATTTATTGAAAGTGGAGGAGATAATCTCTCGGCTACATTCAGCCCTGATCTTGCAGATGCCACAATATATGTCATTGACGTGGCACAAGGAGAAAAAATACCAAGAAAGGGCGGTCCGGGCGTGACACGGTCAGATTTACTTGTCATAAATAAAACAGATCTGGCACCTATGGTTGGAGCCAGTCTTGAAGTGATGAAAAATGATTCACAGAGGATGAGACAGGGAAGAGATTTCCTGTTTACAAATCTTATGGAAGGCAACAGTGTGGATGCTGTTATCGAATGGATAAAAAAGAATGTACTATTCGAAGGAATTTAGTGTATGGCAGCAGAACTAAAACTTATTGTAGCAAAAAACAAAAAAACAAAAGACTCTTATATTAAAGAGCAGTATTTCACAGCACCACTTAAAGTAGGAGAACCCAGATCAGATGATGAGAGACTTCATTTGATTTTTATGATGGCGTCTGCCGGAATATTAAAAGGCGATGAATTTGTATATGATATTACGTGTGAAAAGGAGTCCAAACTGCTAATAACAGAGCAGTCTTACAGTAAGCTCTTTGACATGGGAGAGGAGGGCATGGCGGCAAAACATATGAAGGCAGAGGTACAGGAAGGAGCTTCGTTATGGTATAGACCGTGTGCTGTCGTACCATTTAAAAACAGTTGTTTTAAAAGCTATGCTGATATTAATGTACATAGTGGTGGAGAACTTTTCTGGACAGATATTTTCACGGCTGGAAGAGTAGGAATGGGAGAAAAATTTGTCTTCAGACATTATGAAAACAGAACTCGGGTCAGATATGATGGACATCTGGTATGGATAGATGGTTCTTTGCTTGATCCGGATGAATTTGATATGGAAAATCTATTTTACTATGGCAATTATACGCATCAGGGAACATGCTTTTATTGTGGAGATGAAGAAATAGAAAAGCGATTGCTTGAAATGGATTTTGATGATGAAAAATACAGTAATATGTATGTCGGTATAACACATGCAAAAAAGGGAGTCTGTGTAAGAGTACTCGCAAACCAGTCACAGGATATAGAAGAATTGTTTGAAAGTATAGTGCATACTATATCATAGATATAACCAGATTTTAGATAAAATATAATTATCTGCTATACTTTATTTTATTAAGTTTTTAAAAAAGCAGGTTGAAATAGTAAACTTGTTGTGCTATAACTTTAAACAACAAAAGCAACAAACACAAATGCATTGAAGGAGACTTGGATCATCAGACACCGACAGGAATACAGCGTCACCGACTGAGAGCGTTGTTTGGAAGAGTTGATCACAGGAACACTGCCTGAGCAGATCTGTTGAACAATTGTTATACAAAAGTAGGCAGATACGTTTCATCCACGTTACGGATAAGAGTGGAGAAACAGGAATAGTCCTTTTTCTCAAAGCGGGTGGTACCGCGGAATAGTTTTAGAATTTTCGCCCCGGAATATTTCAGATTTTGAAATGTTCCGGGGTTTTTAGCGTATGCACGTAGAATTATGAGAGTGCGAAGCACAAAATAATTCGTGGGCTATGTACATGTATTCCGTCCCGCTTACAATAAATTAGCTTCATACGAAGCTATGAAAAGGAGCACAAAAATATGGAATTCTTAACAGGAGCAGTAAAGAAAGAAGACCTCGACATCGCAGAAATTCTTGCAGGAGATTTCGAGGGCAAAAACATCAAAGTAAGAGGTGCGATCCACACCATAAGAGATATGGGAGAGGTTGCATTCATCGTCTTAAGACGCAGGGACGGACTGGTACAGTGTGTATACGAGCCGGGCAAGTCACAGTTTAGCGTCGATGATCTGAAAGAAGCAGATACCGTGGAGGTTTGCGGCACATACAAGAGTGACGATCGTTCTCCAAACGGATTTGAGCTTCGTCTTGATACTATCACAATACTTTCTGAGCCGGCTGAGCCAATGCCGCTTCAGATAAACAAATGGAGACTGAATACTTCGCTTGAGGCAAAGCTAAATAACAGAGCCGTAGCACTCAGAAACCCGAGAGAGCGTGCCACATTCCGTATACAGGAGGGCATCACAAGAGGTTTCAGGGATTTCCTGTATAATAACGGTTTTACAGAGATCCACACACCAAAGCTCGGAGCAAAATCAGCCGAGGGAGGCGCGAACCTTTTCAAGCTTGAGTATTTCCACAGACCGGCTATTTTGCAGCAGAGTCCACAGTTTTACAAGCAGATGATGGTAGGTGTGTTTGACAGGGTATTCGAGACTGCACCTGTTTTCAGAGCAGAGAAGCACAATACAAAAAGACATTTGAACGAATACACATCACTCGATTTCGAGATGGGATACATCGATGATTTCGAGGACATCATGGAGATGGAAACAGGTTTCCTACAGTACACCATGGAGCTTTTAAAGACTTCATATGCCAAGGAGCTTGAGCTTTTAAAGATAGAGCTTCCTGATGTGACTACCATACCGAGAGTCAGATTTGACGAGGCAAAGCAGCGTGTCGCAGAAAAATACAACAGACAGTTCAGAAACCCGTTTGACCTTGAGCCTGAAGAGGAGGTTCTCATCGGACAGTACTTCAAGGAAGAGTATGACAGTGATTTCGTATTCGTCACACATTATCCTTCAAAGAAAAGACCTTTCTACGCTATGGATGATCCGGCAGACGAGATATACACATTGAGTTTTGACCTGCTTTTCAGAGGACTTGAGATCACAACAGGAGGACAGCGAATCCATGACTACAACAAGCTCATGGAAAAGATTGCAAAGCGGGGCATGGAGACAGAGGGAATGGAGCATTATCTTTCAGCTTTCAAACACGGTATGCCGCCACACGGAGGACTTGGAATCGGACTTGAGAGACTCACAATGCAGCTTATCGGTGAGGACAACGTGCGTGAAGCAACGCTGTTTCCTCGTGATCTTAGCAGACTTGAGCCATAAAAATAGATTTAAGAGAGAAAGGATCGAATATGAATCATATAGGAACAAGAGAAATCGCCACAGAGCGGCTTACTCTTCGAAGATTTGAAATAGAAGATGCCGAGAACATGTTTTATAACTGGGCAAATGACCCGGAAGTGACAAAATATCTCACATGGTCGGCGCATGAGAGCATTGATATTACAGAGACGGTCATAAAAGACTGGATATCTAAGTATGATGAGAAAGATTTTTACCAGTGGGCTATCGAGCTTAATGATCTTGAGCAGCCTATCGGGAGCATAAGTGTAGTTAAGACAGACGAGAGAATTGAGTCGGTTGAGATTGGTTACTGTATCGGAAAACATTTTTGGAATAACGGCTATACAACAGAGGCACTTACAGCAATTATCAGATTTTTCATAAACGAGGTAGGAGCAGGAAGAGTATGTTCCAGACATGATACTGAAAATCCAAACTCAGGCAAAGTAATGGCAGCAGCAGGAATGGAGTACGAAGGAACTCTCCGCCACGCAGGCTTCAACAATCAGGGCATATGCGATGAAGCAATATACGCAAAAGTAAGAAGCGCAGCTCTTGATGAAGAACCGGAGGAGGAAATTCCACAGCAGCAGGCTGCTACCACAAAGGTAATGGGCGAGGACGGAATCATGAGAAATGTGATCTCAGACGAGACAATGGAGTATGTCGGAATCCTTGCAAAGCTTGAGCTTTCACCGGAAGAGGCAGAGGCTGCCAAGAAAGATATGGCAGATATGCTTGATTATATCGACAAGCTCGAGAAACTTGATACCACGGGAATTGAGCCTATGAGCCATGTTTTCCCTGTAAACAATGTATTCAGAGATGATGTTGTCACAAACGGTGACGGAAGCACAGCAACACTTGCCAATGCACCGGTCAAGAAGGACGGCGGATTCAAGGTACCTAAGACAATCGGAGAATAACGGCAAGGAGGAGAAAAATGGATTTAATGTCTTTAACTGCCGTACAACTCGGCAAGAAAATAAAAGCAAAAGAAGTAACAGTGGAAGAGGCTGTAAAAGCCGCCATTGCTTCCATAAAAGCAAAAGAAGAGAAGATAAACAGCTTTGTTACAATAGACGAAGAGGGTGCGCTTAAAAAAGCAGCAGAGGTTCAGGCAAAGATCGATGCAGGAGAGCTTACCGGACCGCTTGCAGGTGTGCCTGTAGCCATAAAGGACAACATGTGTACGGAAGGACTTCTTACCACATGTTCATCAAAGATACTTTACAATTTTATACCGACCTACACCTCAGAGGCTGTAAAAAGACTTGAGGATGCCGGTGCAGTTATAGTTGGAAAGACAAACATGGATGAGTTTGCCATGGGAAGTACAACAGAGACTTCTGCTTTCGGTGCTACCAAAAATCCATGGGACACAGACCATGTACCGGGCGGTTCTTCAGGCGGAAGCTGTGCGGCAGTTGCAGCGGAGGAAGTGCCATATGCACTCGGTTCTGATACAGGCGGATCTATAAGACAGCCAAGCTCTTTCTGTGGTGTAACAGGAATAAAACCTACTTACGGTACTGTTTCACGTTACGGTCTTATAGCATACGGTTCATCACTTGATCAGATCGGACCTATCGCAAAGGATGTCACAGACTGTGCCACTATCCTTGAGACAATAGCTTCATATGATACAAAGGATTCTACATCCGTTAAGCGCGATGACCTGAAATTCACTGAGGCACTTGTCGATGACGTAGCAGGAATGAAGATCGGTATTCCAAAGGATTACCTTGGAGAAGGTCTTGATCCTGAGGTAAAAGCAGCCATTCTTGCAGCAGCAGATGTCTTAAAGGAAAAAGGCGCGATCGTGGAAGAGTTTGATCTCGGACTCGTAGAGTATGCCATCCCGGCCTACTATGTAATCGCCTGTGCAGAGGCAAGCTCAAACCTTGCCAGATTTGACGGTGTTAAATACGGATACCGCACAAAAGAATACACAGATCTTCACAACATGTATAAAAAATCCCGTTCAGAGGGCTTCGGACCGGAGGTAAAGAGAAGAATCATGCTCGGTTCGTTCGTTCTCTCATCAGGATATTATGATGCATATTACTTAAAGGCACTCAGAGTAAAAGCACTAATCAAAAAAGCATTTGATGATGCCTTTGCCAAATATGATGTGATACTCGGACCGGCAGCTCCGACAACAGCTCCAAAACTTGGCGAGAGTTTAAGTGATCCTATCCAGATGTATCTCGGTGATATTTATACCATATCAGTAAACCTTGCAGGACTTCCGGGAATCTCACTTCCATGTGGTATGGACAGCAAAGGACTTCCGATCGGATTACAGCTCATCGGAGACTGCTTCAAGGAGAAAAATATCATCCGCGCAGCATATAGCTTTGAGCAGACACGCGCATATAAACGAAGCAGACTTGCAGAAGAAACGCAAGTTGCAGGTGCACAGTAGGAAGGAGGCATAAAAGATATGAAAAACTATGAGACAGTCATCGGACTTGAGGTTCACGTAGAGTTAGCCACAAAAACAAAGATCTTTTGCGCCTGTTCCACAGCATTCGGAGGCGCACCAAATACACACACATGTCCTGTCTGCACAGGTCAACCGGGATCACTTCCTGTTTTAAACAAGCAGGTGGTAGAGTACGCAGTGGCAGTAGGACTTGCCACAAACTGTACGATCACACAGTACAGCAAATTTGACAGAAAGAACTATTTCTATCCTGACAATCCACAAAACTATCAGATCTCACAGCTTTATCTGCCGATCTGCCGTAACGGTTCAGTGGAGATCGAGACAGCAAACGGAAAGAAAAACGTAAGAATACACGAGATCCATATGGAGGAGGATGCCGGAAAGCTCGTACATGACGAGTGGGAGGATGTGTCTATAGTAGATTACAACCGTTCCGGAGTGCCTCTTATCGAGATCGTATCAGAGCCTGATATGCGCTCCGCAGAGGAGGTTATCGCATACCTTGAGACACTCAGACAGACTATCCAGTATCTCGGAGCATCTGACTGTAAGTTAAACGAAGGCTCAATGCGTGCCGATGTCAATATCTCTGTAAGAGAGGTAGGAGCAAAGAAATTCGGTACGCGTACAGAGATGAAAAACCTTAACTCCTTTAAGGCTATCGCTCATGCGATAGAGGGCGAGCGTGAACGTCAGATCGAGCTTCTTGAGATGGGAAGAAAGGTAGTTCAGGAGACACGTAGATGGGATGACAACAAGGAGTCATCACATGCCATGCGTTCAAAAGAGGATGCGCAGGACTACAGATATTTCCCTGAGCCTGATCTTGTTCCTATCATCGTATCAGATGAGTGGATCTCACAGATAAAGGAAAAACAGCCTGAGCTTCGCCCACAGAAGCTTGCACGTTACAAAAAGGAGTACGATATCCCTGAGTATGATGCACAGATACTTACAGAGTCAAAGCATATGGCAGACATATTCGAGGCTGCAACAAAGATATGCGGCAAGCCAAAGAAAGTTTCAAACTGGCTGATGGTTGAGACAATGAGGCTTCTTAAAGACAACGAGATGGATGCAGATGAGATCAGCTTTTCACCTGTAAACCTTGCAAAGCTTGTTGATCTGGTGGACGCAGGAACGATAAACTCATCTGTTGCCAAGGAAGTATTTGAAAAAATCTTCTCAGATGATGTGGACCCTGAAAAATATGTTGAGGAGAACGGCCTTAAGAGCATGAACGACGAGGGTGAGCTGAAGGCAACGATCCAGGCTGTCATCGATGCAAATCCACAGGCGGTAGAGGATTACCACAACGGCAAGAAAAAAGCCATTGGAGCACTTGTAGGACAGACTATGAAGGCTACAAAGGGCAAAGCAAATCCTGCTATCGTAAATAAGCTTCTTATGGAGCTGTTATAATTGTTTTAGTAGAAATGGATAGGCACATATTTGATATTAATATATTGAATGTGTGCCTATATTTTGCATTATATTCTGCTTAAGGTTGACGTTGAAATGGCAGGAATATATAATAAAATCAAAGGAGGAGCAATTTATGGATAGAGAGGCTTTAAATGAATTAGTAGCAGGCGTTCTTTCTATATTTACTAATCAGGTTATTCGTATAGTGTTATATGGTTCATACGCAAGGAAAACAAATACATCTGAATCGGATGTAGATATTGCTTTATTGTTAAATGGCGAATTGAACGAAGAGACTGAGGATAAGTTGTCAGAATTGGTTGTGGATTTAAATTTAAAATATGATAAAGTGTTTTCTGTTATTGATATAGATTATGCAACCTTCAAAAAATGGGAAAATATCACTCCTTTTTATAAAAATGTAAATAAGGAGGGGATTGTATTATGGAAGGCAGCATGATTGATTTATCAAAGTACCGTTTTCAGTCGGCTAAGGAGGATTTGGAAACGGCACAGTTGCTTATGGAGGGCGGAAAATTTAAAGCATCTGTTAATCGCTCTTATTATGCTATTTTTCATGGGCTTCGTTCTGTTACCGCGTTAGCGGAATTTGATTCGAGCAAGCACTCAGGAGTAATAGCTTTTTTTAATAGAACATATGTAAAAGAGGGGATTTTTGATAAAAGCATTTCAAAGATGATAGATACGGCATATCGTCTTAGAGAAAAGGCGGATTATCAGGACTTTATTATCATATCAAAAAATCAGGCTATTGAGCAGATTGAAAAAGCAACTAAGGTACTTGATATGATTGAACCTTATTTGAAGGAATGTTGGAAAAATATATAAATATGCTTCCTGTGTCAGAATTAGGTACAGGAAGTTTTTTGTATAATAAAGATACCATATAGTTACGAAAATGGTTAAAAATAAAAAATGGCTGTCTTGCGTGAGCGCATACAGTAGTATATAATAATTAGATGGCTGAAAATATTACAGCCAAATGAAACAAAGGCGGTAATTCACCTATGAATAATGATGATTTCAAAGAAGTATCTGACAATGTTCAGGACATTAAGGAAGACATTACAAATAACATAGATAATAAAAATGATAACAAATCAAGCGATTACGAGGACATCTGCTATATCTGCCGCAGACCTGAGAGCGTTGCAGGCAAGATGATACATATCCAGCAAAACCTCTGCATCTGCAATGATTGTATGCAGAAGACCTTCGATTCCATGAGTAACGGAGGCTTTGGCAATTTCGGAAATCTTGGCAACATAGGCAATATGGACTTTAGCAATATGCCTAATATAAGCATGATAAATCTGTCTGATCTGCAGGGCGGTATTCCAAGCAGCCAGAAGATCAAAAAGAAAAAGACAAAAGAGAAAAAGACAGAACCTATACTTGATATTCACTCAATTCCTGAACCACACAGGATCAAGGCAAGTCTTGATGATTATGTGGTAGGCCAGGAGCAGGCAAAGAAGGTTATGTCTGTTGCAGTTTACAATCACTATAAGCGTGTAATGGCAGACAACAAAAATAAAGCCGAGGCAGAGAAAAAAGGAAGCAGTGTATTTGACGGAGTGGAGATTGAGAAATCAAATATGCTAATGATCGGACCTACAGGTTCAGGAAAGACATATCTCGTAAAGACTCTTGCAAAGCTTCTTGATGTGCCTCTTGCGATAACAGATGCCACATCACTTACAGAGGCAGGTTACATCGGTGACGATATAGAGAGTGTGGTAAGCAAGCTTCTTGCCGCAGCGGACAATGACGTGGAAAGAGCAGAGCACGGTATCATTTTTATAGATGAGATCGACAAGCTTGCAAAGAAGAGAAATGCAAATCAGAGAGATGTAAGCGGAGAGTCTGTACAGCAGGGAATGTTAAAGCTTTTAGAGGGTTCAGAAGTAGAAGTACCTGTAGGTGCCAGCAGCAAGAATGCAATGGTTCCGATGACTACCGTGGACACGAGAAATATTCTGTTTATCTGCGGAGGAGCTTTTCCGGGACTTGAGGATATCATAAAAGAGCGTCTCAATAAGGAGGCGTCTATCGGTTTTAAGGCTGATCTTAAGGACAAATACGATGGAGACGAAAATCTTCTCTTACAGGCAACTGTCGAGGATATCCGTAAATTCGGAATGATTCCTGAGTTTATCGGGCGTCTGCCTATCATGTTTTCACTGGAGGCTCTTACAGAGGATATGCTTGTAAAGATATTAAAGGAGCCAAAGAACGCGATCATCAAGCAGTACCAGAAGCTTCTTGAGATGGATGAGGTCAAGCTCGAGTTCGAGGATGATGCCCTTTATGCCATTGCAAAGAAAGCAAAGGAAAAGAAAGTTGGAGCGAGAGCACTGCGAGCCATCATTGAGGAATTCATGCTCGATATCATGTATGAGATCCCGAAGGATGACAATATCGGTGTAGTCACCATCACAAAGGATTATATAGAGAAAAAGGGCGGTCCGCTCATTCAGATGAGAGGCACACCGGAGCTTGAGGACAGCCAGAACATATAAGTAATCAGATGGTTGATAAACGGCAAGCCGGCTGTGATTGATGCAATAAAAACAACGCATAAACAGCAACAAATTTTAAAATGATCGGATATTAAGAGGAATCAGCATAATATGAAAATTATCCACTGTGCGGATCTGCATCTGGATTCAAAGATGACATCAAATCTATCCAAAGAGCAGGCAAAGGAAAGAAAAATGGAGATTTTGCGTACATATTCACGTATGGTCGAGTACGCAAAAAATAACGATATAAAGGCTATCATCATAGCGGGTGATCTGTTTGACACGAGAAATGTGTCTGCCACAGCCAGAAATCTTGTAAAAGACTCGATCACCTCGAATTCTGATATAGATTTCTACTATTTAAAGGGCAATCACGATTTAGACAATTTCATATCAAAGCTCGATGAGATACCTCAAAATCTCAAGCTTTTTTCTGATCAGTGGACTACCTACAGCTATGGAAATATCACGATCACAGGTCTTGAGATAAACAAGAATAATGAGTCTGTGATGTATAACTCACTCGTGCTGGATAATGACAAGTACAATGTGGTGACTCTGCACGGACAGATCGGTGACATCATATTAAACAGCTTAAAGAACAAGGGCATAGATTATCTGGCACTCGGACATGTACATGAATACCAGAACGGTCAGCTCGACAATAGAGGCATGTATTGCTACAGCGGCTGCCTTGAGGGAAGAGGCTTTGATGAGTGCGGACCGAAAGGCTTTGTAGTACTCGATATAGATGATGAAAAGCTCACGGCAGGCTTCAGTTTCGTGCCGTTTGCCTACAGAAATCTGTATACACTCTATGTGGATGTGACGGGAGCCATGACCACACAGGAGGTAGCGGTAAAGATGGAGGAGGCTCTGGCAAAGAGCCAGTATTCATCGCGCAGTCTGGTAAAATTTGTCTTAGTCGGAGAAGTGGATGTGGATTGTGAGATAAATACAGATTTTCTCAAGGATATGTTTGAGGAATATTTCTACTACGAAAAGGTATATGATGAGACGAGACTTCTTATCAATTACAGCGAGTACGAAAAGGACGCATCCTTAAAGGGCGAGTTTATACGTATGGTGCTTAGCTCGGATCTTACGGAGGAGCAGAAATCGGAAGTCATAAGATGCGGTATATCGGCACTTAGCGGGGAGGAGATTTAGAAATTGAAATTAATAGCATGTCATATTAATAACTTTGGAAAACTGTCCAATCTTAATATCAATTTCAATGATGGTGTAAATATCATCAATGAGCCAAACGGCTGGGGAAAGAGTACACTTGCAGCGTTTTTAAAGGCGATGCTGTATGGCTTTGATACGAAAAAAGAGCCGGGTGCCTTTGAAAAGGAAAGAAAGCTTTACAAACCATGGCAGGGCGGTACCTACGGAGGCGAGCTGGATTTTGAGACAGACGGTGTAGCCTACAGGGTAGTGCGCACGTTTGGAATGACGGAGAAACAGGATGATTTTCATCTCTACAGATTAAAAACGATGGTCGAATGTGATGATTTTTCCACCATGCTCGGTGAAGAGCTTTTCGACCTCGACCGCAATTCATTTAAGAGAACGATATACATAGCCCAGGCAGACTGCATGTTTGCGCCATCTGACGGCATCAACGCAAAGCTCGGCAATCTCGCTGAGAATACGAACGATATAAATAACTTCGAGACGGCATCGGCTGACATCAAGGACATGATGAACAAGCTGTCTCCAAACAGGATCACAGGCTCCATAAAGAAGCGCGTGAACACGATCACCGCAATAGAGCAGGATCTGAAGAAATATCAGGCGGCAGATGAGGCGGCAGCACAGCTTTCGGAAAAGATAAACGAGAAAAATGCACAGAAAAAAGAGCTTATGAATATAAGAGCCGAGTACGGCAAGGCTTTGCAGGTAGCATCGGTGGAGAGCCGCAAGCAGGCACTCAGAGCCAATTACGAGCAGATATGCCACACTGTGGAGGAAAAGGAAAAGCTCTACAGGGAAAGCATGGAGCAGTTCCGCGGCAATGTACCGTCTGAGGCTGATCTGCGCGATAAGATGCGTCAGGCGAACGATCTTGACAGCCTTCGTGCGGTAGAGCACAATCTGGACTTTTCGCAGGAGGATGAGCAGTACATAGATGAGCTTTCGACTGTATTCAAGGAGGGGGTACCGTCAGATGACGGTCTCGATGAGATGCAGAAAAAGATAGCCAATATCGCGGCAGTAAAAAATGAATACGGTCGCATGGAGCTTAAACTCTCACAGATGCAGTCGCTTGCGGTGCTATCAGATGATGACGAGGAAATGGAAAAGCCTGAGAAAACCAGACTTGTGCCGGGCGGAATAGTTGTCATGATAGTAGGTCTTGTGGCAGCGGCAGCGGCTACGATATTCAGCCTCAATGAGAAATACAATGTCATGGAGATCATGCTTTTAGTGCTCGGTGGAGTCGGTGCGCTCATGGCACTTGGCGGTGTTGTAATGCTCGTAGCCGGTATCAGGAAAAATAATAAGCTGCAGCGCGCCTATATACGTAAGGCTGCGGAGCGCGAGGAGAATAAAAAGCAAAAAGAGGCTCCTATAAAGGAACTGACAGAGCAGCTTGAAGAGATACAAAGCGGTATAGCCACAATGGAGAGCGAGGTATCGCAGTTTTATGACAGGTTTGGCATGAAAGCACAGCCTGACCGGTATCAGGAAAAGTTGTTTGAACTGCGCAGTAAAGCGCATGATTACAATCGTTTCACGGAGCAGATAAGCAAAAAGGCACAGACCAGGGCAGACAGACAAAAGCTTGAGTCAGAGATAACAGACTACTTAAAAGAATATGGCTGTGATCCGACAGAAGATTATACACAGTCGCTTTCAAGACTTAAAAGCTCTCTGGCAGAGTGTGGTTTTGCAAGGGAAAACCTCGACAGTGCAAGGACTAAAAAGGAGCAGTTTGAGGTTGAAAATGATATGGAAAATATCCTCTCGTCAGATGAGTGTCCTTACTCCCTTGATGAGTTAAACGATATGATAAGCAAGGTTGAGACGAGCCTTGAGGAGATCAGAAGCTCACTCACACAGTACGCAAGGCAGATGGATGACCTGCAGGAACAGCTCGACATGAGAGACGAAAAAGAGCAGGAATACAGAAACTGCCAGCAGATACAGGCAGAGGAAAAGCATAAGTACGAGATATTAAAGCTCACCTCAGAATATCTGTTAAAGGCAAAGGAGCAGTTTACAGCCAGATATATGGCACCTATAGCAAACGGCTTCCAGAAGTATTTTGGCATATTGACAGAGAATACAGACAGAAACTGGCAGGTTGATGCCAATATCTCACTTAAAGTCAAAGAACAGGGACAGCTCCGTGATGTGCGTACCATGTCAGCCGGATATCAGGATCTGATAGGCATATGTATGCGTTTTGCGCTCGTGGATGCCATGTACCCAAGTGAAAGGCCATTCCTTATACTCGATGATCCTTTTGTAAATCTCGATGATGAGAAGCTTGCCCGCGGAAAACAGATGCTTATCGCGTTAGAGCGTGAGTATCAGGTGATTTATTTTACCTGCCACGGAAGCCGTGAGTACAGTGAGACAAAATAGTGCTGATTAATAGGCACTAAACAGTTACGATTGCATATAATATCAATGATACCGATGTGTGCAGAGGATATAAATGCAGTTTATAGTGTCAGTAAAAGAGTTAAATCCCCCGGTTATAGCCCCTGAAAGGGTTGAAAAGCTGGGCGATGATTATGAAATATGGACATATGATGACAGTATACTCCCACCACTTTCGGTGGGAGTTTATTCATATGCGACAATACCGAAATGTCTGGCACCGCTTTCCACACAGGCACTTGAAAAAAGCGGTGTGTTCAGGCTACAAAGAGAGTTTGTGCCGGGTTTGTACGGTGCGGGCGTGTATGTGGCTGTTATAGATACCGGGGTAAACTATGCGCAGGAGGCGTTTATTACGGAAAGCGGGCGCACAAAAATTGCTGTCATGTGGGATCAGAGTGATGACTGCATATATTATGAGGATGAGATAAATGCCGCGCTTGCCACGGATAATCCGTATGCGAGGGTACCGGGGGATGATAACGGACACGGCACATTTGTGGCAGGCGTGATATGTGGAAATGTAAGTGCAGCCAATGATTTTTCAGGGGTGGCACCGGAGGCAAGGCTTATCGTGATAAAGCTAAGACCGGCAGAGCAGGCACTTAAAGATTTTTTCTTTGTGCCTGATAACGTAACTGTTTTTTCGGAGGCAGATATCATGAGAGCAGCTGCATTTGCAGATCGATTTGCAAGGCAGGAGCAAAGCACTGCGGTGCTTTGCGTGGCACTTGGATGCAATAACGGAAGCCATACCGGGGCGGAGGATCTGTGCGATTATCTTGACTCGATAACAACGGCAACAGGCAGAGCAGTCATAGTGGGAAGTGGAAATGAGGCAAATAACAGGCATCATTACAGAGGCGTGTCGGTAGATACTTCCGACAGTGTAGAGATAAATGTGGAAAAGGATATGGACGGCTTTTATGTGGAGTGTTGGGCATTATCCCCTGTTCTTTTTACACTTTCTGTCATATCACCGAGTGGACAGTCCAATCCGGCAGGAATGCCGCTTCGCACGGATAGCGGGCAGTATTCTTTTCTGCTTGAGGGAACGCGTGTTACGATAGATTACAGGCAGACAGGGCGAAAGACGAGAGATCAGCTAATATTTATCAGATTTGAAAAAGTGGTAAGAGGAGTGTGGACGATAAGGTTGTTTCCGATAGGCACAATAGACGGAGTGTTTCATCTGTGGCTTCCGATGGCGGGACTTTTAGAATCTGATGTGACATTTATAGTGCCAAACCCCGATACCACTATGACAATGCCGTCTGATGCGAGACGCGTTATCACCTGCGGAGGATACAACAGCTTAAATGATGCAGTATTTTTACAGTCGGGCAGAGGATTTAATGCTGACGGTGCAATAAAGCCGGATCTAGTACATCGAATAATAATTAACTGACACTTAACGATTCATTAGATTTAACTCCAGCTGATTCAGCCTCTGCAACACTGATTTCATCCATTTTGTATGTCCAATGATAAACTACA
>CAVABC010000022.1:0-36281 GCA_963586665.1 Acutalibacteraceae bacterium | reverse complement strand
ATTATACTATAAATCGTCGCATGTGTCAGTTATTTATTATTCGATGTACTAGTATATTTAAAATCAATAAAATACCGACCTTCATGAGGGATATGAAATCTATTGAACCGGAATACATATCTCTGTCACAAATTTTTCCTGATCATTAGTGATTCCGCTATCGATCAATGTAATTTCCTGTGAAAAACCTGTGATCTGCATACCATTTCTTTTTATATAATCCAAAAGCTTTCTATATTGTTTTGCAGCTTCCGTGTGACTTCCACAAAAGCGAACTCTCACATACATTGCTTCCGGAATAATTGATGTATTTCCTCTATATATGTCCTCCTGATCCAGCACTAAAAAAGCTCCATCATATCTTTCAATCGCTTCTGTAAGCAAATGTTCCCTCGAAATTCCAACTCCTACTTTTCCAAGAAAAACGACTGCCTCTGCATCCGATTGATCCAGCAGTCTTATTGGCTCTTCCATATCAAGCAGCGTATCTATTTTCAATGATTTATCTATCCATACTATTCTTCTCTCCGGAAGTTTTAACACCGAAATTTCATTCTGTGGACCTCTCTGCGCATCATCCAGCCAATTCAACCGATGTTCAATTTTTCGTTCTATGCGCTTTAATTCCTGCTGCTTTTGAATCACGATCGCCTTTTGCTGCTGCAGCCTTTCTTTCATATAATCAATGTCACGATTATTAACAAAGCTCCCTATTTCTTTTAAAGGCATATCCAACATTCTCAGATAACGAATTGTGTTAAGTACTTCAAACTGCTCTGTTCCATAATATCTATATCCTGATTTTGGTGCAATATATTCCGGTTTAAGCAGACCGATATTTTCATAATGCCGCAAGCTGCTTACACTAATATGAAACATCCTTGCCACTTCACCGATTCCAAATAATTTTTTATCCAAATTTTCCTCCCTATCACACTTATAGTCAATCTAAATAAAAAACAATGAGGGACAAAAATCTTTATCCCTCATATCATAATACACTTTATTTTTAAATTTAAATAGTATCTTTTATACCATATTGTTCGCGAACAAATTTTTTAAATACCGGTATTGAGCGTTTAACTTTTTCTGTATCAATACAATATGCCATGCGAAAATACCCTGGACAGCCAAAATTATCAGCTGGAACAAGAATAAGATCATATTCCTTTGCTTTCATACAAAAGATATTTGCATCCTCTTCTAATGCCTTTGGGAAAATGTAGAAAGTTCCACCAGGCTTTACGACAGTAAAATGCATTTCTTTTAATGCATTATAAAGTATATTCATATTTGTTTCGTATATAGATAGATCACTTGTCTGATCGATAACTTTTGCAACAGCCAGCTGTGACGTAGAAGACGGACAATTATGACCTATTCCACGACTGATCTGTCCCATTATAACAGCAAGTATATCTGCATCTGTAGCTTTCGGATTGACTGCTACATACCCGATACGCTCACCCGGAAGTGACAAACTCTTTGAAAATGAATAGCATGAAAGTGTATTATCATAAAACTTACTTGGATAAGGCGAATCTGCTCCATCAAATACAATCTCACGATATGGTTCATCTGAAATAAGGAAAATATCATGCCCATATTCCTTCTGTTTTGTCTCTAATATAGAGGCTAATTTTGTTATTGTATCCGTATTGTAGGCAATTCCGGAAGGATTATTTGGAGTATTGATCAAAACAGCCATTGTTTTTTCATTTATTGTTTTCTCGAAAGCATCAAAATTTATCTGAAAAGTTTCTGTATCAGCCGGTACAATACGCATTACTGCGCCTGTGCGTCCGATATATTCATGGTACTCTGGAAAAAATGGTGCAAAAACAATAATTTCATCCCCCGGTTGTGTTACCAATCGGAATGCATGGGCAAGTGCTCCTGCCGCACCTATTGCCATAAAAATATGTTTTGTCTCGTAATTCATTCCAAAACGCCTATTTAGACTGTCTGCGATCGTTGTTCTGACAGATTCTATTCCCAGCGAAGGACTGTAGCCATGTATTTTCATTGGATTTTCATTTTTATACATATCAATAACTGTGTCTGTGTAATTCTGTGTACATGGTACACTTGGATTTCCAAGGCTGTAATCAAATACATTCTCGTATCCAATCTCCTTACCTCGCTCCGTAGCATATTCGCTCAGCTCACGTATTATGGATTTTCCCTGTAGCATTTTCTTGTAACTTTCATTGATCATTTTACATTACCTCTATCCTAACCTTTTATTGTATATATTACCAATTGTTTACTATATGTTCTGGTTCTTCTCCGTTTTCTATCTTTATGATATCTGACCACACCATCTGATATCCCCGCTCAAATGATGAGGCTGTAATTCCGCCTACATGACAGCTATAGATTATTTTATCTGCAACCGTTTTTTCTGCTTTCAGAATTTCATTATCTGCTTTTACCGGTTCTCCTGCTACACAATCCAGTCCTGCACCTGCAATCTTTCCTTTTCTGATTGCTTCAATTAGTGCCTTGGATTCTACCAGTTCGCCACGGGCAGTATTGATCAGATATGAACGATCTTTCATTTTTTCAAAGAATTCTGCATTTGCAATGCCCATAGTCTGAGAAGTTACCGGCAGATGCAGGCTTACTATATCACTAACGGCTAAAAGTTCATCTAGTGACATGTATTTAACATCATATTCTTCTTCAATGCTTTCCGGTGCCCTGGAAATTTTATAATACGCAATCTTTGCACCAAATACTTTTACTATTTTAGCCGTTGCTTTTGCGATATCTCCAAAGCCCACAAAACCTATCGTACAGTCAGCTAATTCTTTAAGATCTCCAGTCAGCATATGATTTTCTTTTACCTCTATCTGCTTCCCATTTCTTAATGCCTGATCTCCTGTAACAATTCCTCTTAAAAGTCCCAGCATCAAGAGTACTGTCTGCTCTGCAACTGCACTGGCGTTCATTCCCTTACAGTTGCAGACATATATATGTCTTTCATTTGCAGCTGAAATGTCAATTCCCTGAAAACCAACACCTTCTGAATGGATCATTTTAAGGTTTGGCATATTATTTATCACATTTGCCGAAACCGTTCCCATTGCATCCACAACAATAATTTCAGCATCTTTTCCAGCCTCCAGTATTGTTTCATCATCAGTTCCATTTGGCACATAACAAAATTCATGCTTTGCATAAACCTCTGGATCAGAGTTATTTTGAAGTCTGCCCTCTTTTCCAATAACAAGTATCTTCATTTATATATCCTCCATTTATTCACAGTCTTCTATACTAAGTATATATGATTTTTCTCTGCTCTACAGTTGCATTTTCGACAATTTCTTTTATATTTAAGGTATACATCGAATTGCATGCGAGCATGCATCGATGATACCTTTTGACCCTTTAATCATTTTATATTTAAATATTTATCACGCCAATTCCTGAAAAGAAAACAAGGAGGATTATCAGCGGATCAATCACCATAATGCATATAGCAAAGAGCTTTGACCACTTGAATTTAATTGTGCCCTCATTGGTTATCTCATTAATTGCATTCTTTACTTTCCATACATATCCAACAAAAATACACATTCCCAAAGCCCCTACCGGCATAAGAAGATTAGATACAAACCAATCTGCGGCATCCTGTATACACATTCCGCCTATCTGAAAGCCTCCAAGTACCGGTCCATTCGAAAGCGAACAGATAACTGCACCTATTGTTACGACAATGCCTGTTCCTATATAGGCTTTTTTCTTCTCAATTTTTTTATGCTCCGTCACAAAACTTACTGTTGCCTGTAATATAGCAACAGTTGATGTAAATGCTGCAAATACTACTAACAGTAACATTACAAAAGTAAGTACCGTTCCAAGACCTGAACCAAATGCTGCATATAAAGATTGTGGAAGTGCATACATAAGCATTCCGGGGCCTGTCTGACTTGTTGGATCTATACCAGTCTTAGAAGATACTGCAAATACTGCCGGAAGTGTTACAAATCCCGAAAGCAAAGCTACCAATACATCAATAACAGGAATACCATATATCTGTTTTGTAAGATTTGTATCTTTCTTTAAGTAAGAACCAAACGTAATCATCATTCCACAGCCTAAACTGAGTGAGAAAAAACACTGTCCCAGTGCTGCAAGTGCTACATGGCCAATTCCTCCAACCTTTTCTGCATTTTTCATTGATGGAATACACATATATTTCACTCCATCTATAGCTCCCGGAAGTGTAAGCGAAAATACAGCACAAAATATCAGCATAATTAACAGTAATGGCATAAGTATTTTTGATATTTTTTCAACTCCTGCAGCTATACCACGAATATCCACAAATACGGTTGCCCATATTACAACGACTGCAAAAATTACAGGAGCAAGTGGCTGCGAAATTGTCTTCCCAAACACCCCCATATCCATTTCCTTGATTGGCATTGTAAAAACCTTTATACAATACTGCAATACCCATCCTGCAATAACCGAATAATACATAATAACCATTAGGTTTGCAAAAGATCCAAGTGAACCAATAAATGTCCAGAACTTTACGCTAAAACCTTTCCTTCCACTTTCAATAGCTATTTTCTTATATGCATCGGTTGGACCTTTTTGTGCATGACGTCCCATGGTTGTTTCACCAAGAAGCAGCGGTACTCCAAATATCACAATAAACACTATGTAAAACAGAAGAAACACTCCACCGCCATTCTGCCCTGCCAAAGTAGGAAACTTCCAAATATTTCCTAATCCAACTGCACTTCCCGCAGCTGCCAATATAAATCCAATTTTGCTGAAACTCTCTCTCTTTTTCATATGCATAACTTCCTTTCGATAAATCTGCGAAAGGGTAAAATAAAAAAATGACAAAGACGTCAGCACATTTATGTCTGTGCACGACGTCTTTGTCATTTTTATCAACCCATTCAATTGATGCTAAGAATTTATCACGTCAAAGTAAGTACGTCAAGCAAAATGGACGTAATGTCGATTATACGACATTTACGATTTTTGTTCGTCAACAAATGCTTTAAGCTTTTCTCTGTCTATAACCCGGATTTTTCCATAGCCACAGCTGATCCATTTCTTCATGTCAAAATATTTAAGAACCGCTGTAACTGTAGTGCGGTTAAGCCCTAATGCATCTGCAAGTTCCCCATGTGTATAAGGCACATTTCCCCCAAGTGTGCCCCTTTCTTCTGACTCCACCGCTGTTACATCCAGAAGATAACTTGCCGTCTTTCCATATCTGTCAAGAAGACATTGTTCCTCCACATGATTCATCAGACGATCCATACTATCCGAGCACATTTGCAACAGATGTAACGCCAAAAGTGGATATTTTGAAAGATTTTCGATAAGAGTTTCCGGTCGTATAACAATAAGAGTAACATCATTGACTGCATCTACATTTACAGGCCTGACTGCATCTTCACAGAAGGAAGACTCTCCAAATATATATCCTGCTTCAATCACGTCAACTGTAATTTCCCTGCCAGACGGAATATTATCGTATATACGGACTCTGCCTTTTTCTATATAAAAGATCCGATCTGCCAGATCTCCTTTCATATAAATATTTTGTCCACCTTTTATGCTGATCTGAGTTCCTATATCTTTAAAAAAAACACATTCTTCTCTTGTTAAACGCTGAAAGCTCATAGTTTTTAATCCTCCAGGCCTTTATATACTATTATCTTAGAAGCGTAACCAGACATGAAATGACTGGTAATGTTATAAGACTGACCATTTGTGTAAACATGGTAGCACTGACACAATATTCGCCTTCTACACCATTGCTGTTTGCAAGCATCGGGATAGTGGTCATGCATGGCAAAGCTGTAAGTAAAGCCATTGTCATTGATAAATCCTGTGATAAGTTTAACAGATTCTGTAATATAATGTAGACAATTACCGGCAAACATATCATTTTTACACATATGCCTACATATATTTCTCGTCTTTTTAATATTCTGCCAAAATTACAAAAGCACAATGAAGCTCCTATATATATAAGTGATAAGGGAGAGCTTGCACTGCCTATGCTACTTAAAGTATCTCTTAGAATGTCCGGCAACTGAATACCACATATTATAACTACAATCGCTGCTAATATCGCTATAAATGGTGGATTAATCACATTTCTCAGCTTTTTAATATTCCACTCATGTTCTTCTCCCGAAGTAAGTTCCACCCCATATGTCCAAAGCATAAGTTGATCAATAATCGTAAAAAGAGAGATATAAATCATGCCTTTTTCTGGGAAAATCGCACTGATCAGCGGAATACCGATAAATCCCACATTGCCAAATACAAAAATCGCCTGATATACCTTATATTTGCTCATTTCTATTTTTTGTATCTTTGCGAGCAGCCTGCCTGTAAGGATCCATAATGCATAGATTAAAGCCGATAAAGGCAGTACCATAAAGTATGTTTTCAGGTCACTTCGTGTTGCCGAGTTTACGGTATTGGAAAAAATGAACACAGGTAAGATAACCTTTACAATCAATCTTGACAAAACTTTGGTGTCTTTTTCCGACAGAATTTTTCGTTTAACACAATAAATTCCCACCAGTATCACCAAGAAAAATTTTATTACCTGATGTCCAATAATAAAAAATTCACTCATTTTATCTACCCTGATTATAATTCTATTTCTGGTTGTTCTGCATCCACTATACCTACTACTGTCTCACAGCCAAAATTCTGTTTTAACAGCATCTGCAATTCGTCCCGTGCTGCAATTACCTGATCTCTGTTAAAATCTGTAAATCCATCAATTGGGAAGAAAATATCTGAAGAGTTTGGAATGATCTTTCCATGCTCACTTTGTCTCCATGTCCAGCGACGTGTTCTCACCTGATTCCCTACAGCATATACAGGTTCGCCTACATCCGGTCTTTCCTCCTCACTACTTCCAAAAGGCAAAAAAATATCATCTTCGTTTGCCAGACGGATACAGATATCGTCTGTACATCCCCCAAGATCATGCGCGCCCATAGGTAATGTGTATTTTAGAGAAACTGCATTTCCAAGATCAACAACAGCGTTAATATGCGGCATTCCTTTTCCTTTTGCAATACGTGTAAATAGAGCCTCAATAGAACACGGATATTTATTAGGATTGATATCTAAGCTACGAAAAGCTTCTCTATACGGAAGAATTTCCGGTTCTTCTTTAACCTTTTTTCCTTCAAATCGTTTTGCTACCATCTGGATACTTTCGTCCAACATACTATCAATTTGAGGGTATAGTCTGTTATTGTTAATTCCCCTCGCCATAACAACACCAAAACACACATTAGGTAGTCTGGCAAAAATTGTTTTTTCTACTACAAATTTCATATGATTTCATCCATCTATAAAAGTTAAATGTATAGAGCTGCCTCTGATTTACTTTCACATTTTAAACTCTACAACCTTTATAGAGTCAAGAAGGGAATTTTAGTCAAGCAGAAGTTTTAGCATATATCATTAGAATAAATCCAGCATATTATCAAGATATATCCTCTCTCTTATGTGTATCTGATACTGCGGCTTTGTCATATAATAAAGCAGAAATTCCAGTATGAGCGCACTTCCAAGCCCTCTGCCCTCTATTTTAAAATTACTAAATCCCATTGGTAAATAAATATTTTTTATATCGTCTATTCCGATAAATCCCGGATTTTCCATTGCCTTTGAAAAGAGATATCCCTGCCCCGAATCAGGTGCCCCGCAATAATGCTCCGGACAATCCTCGCCAAGATTTTTACGGCTTACTGTCTCGTAGCATTTCTTCCTGTCCTTGCAGCCAAACCAGCAGCACTCATTACATAGAAATTCTACTTTATCTTTTTGATGCCGTGATAATACTTTCAGTTTGTCAAATGACTTGTTAAGCCTGAAATCAGGAACAACATAGCGAAAGTCATCTCTGTTTAATTCATTTTCAAATTCACAGAAATCCGTCAGAACCTTGGTAGTTGAGGACACAAAATAAAAGTCATGGTAGTTTTCTTTTATGTAATCGAGCAGAAGATCTGAATAAATGATTATGCCGTTTTTATATTCTTTTTCATTTATGCTGTTGTTTATCTCTCTTATATCATTATCGTTGTCTACATGACATTCTATATTCTTATCATTTCTGAATACTCTGCATGTTTCATTGTCTCTGCCTACATCAAATATCCTGCACAGCTCGTTACATTTTCTATCTGAAAGATGCTCCTCTATAAGCAATGAATTGCTAAAGGTAAGTCTCGCGGATATACCATATTCCTGCATCAGCTCCAGAACATCTTTCGGATCGTGCTCACCAAAACCTGCACGACCTCCGCCCCATATGCAGTCTGCCGGTGCTCCGTATATCGAGCCTATGTCGCACCAGTCATAGAAATATTCCCTGTGCTCACGGTACAATGGGAGGAATTCACGATATAACTCATAAAATTCAAATAAACCGGGGAGATGATAGTATGCTTTCATTTTGACTCCTTGCTTACTTTTTATTTGCTCATTATATCATATACCTCCACTATATAAAAAGCTTAATCAATGATGCTGCAATGATGATCACACCTATAACCATCACAACAAGATATATCTTTCTTGCCTCTGCATCATCTTTTTCCTTTAAGAAATAGTACAAACCTGCTGCAAAAAGTAAAATTCCTATAATAACACCTATAATTCCTATAATCATTTTGTTTTCCTCCATGTTAATAAAAACGCTGAATTTATAATTACAAACACCGATCCGGCGTTATGTACAAGTGCACCTATAACCGGATTTAATATTCCGGTCATTGCAAGTACGATCGCTACGAAATTGAGCAACATTGAAAATGACAGATTAAATTTGATCTTTACCATCATCCTGCGTGAAAGTGCAAACAGATGTGGAAGCTCTTTTATATCATCATCCACGAGTGCGATATCAGCCGCGTCAACCGCTATATCACTTCCGACTCCGCCCATTGCTATGCCAACTGTTGCGATCTTTAGTGCCGGGGCATCGTTTACTCCGTCTCCTATCATACACACAAGCTCATTGTTTTTCTGATAGCTGTCTATGATCTTTAGCTTGTCCTCAGGCAGACAATTTGCGTTTACGTCTTTTATGCCGACCTCTCTTGCGATCTCGCCAGCCGCCTCGCTGTTGTCTCCTGTGATAAGCACAGGGGTTACTCCGATACTGCTGATATCAGAGATCATAGCCGCACTTTCGCTTCTGAGTGAGTCGGACAGGGCAACTATGCCTGAAAGCACTCCATCTATTGAAACATATATAATGCTTGCACCCTTTTTTATGTACGCTTCCGCTTCGCTTCTTACAATGTCCGAAATGCCGATATGTTCACTTGCTATCAGTCTTTCATTTCCTGCGCAGACTGTTTTTCCACTAATCACAGCCTTTACTCCATGTCCCGGGATCATGGCAAAATCGCTTGTTTTTGGTATTTCTTTTCCAATATCTGATCTAAAGCAGCTCACAATGGCTTTTCCTAGCGGATGCTCTGAGTTTTTCTCCACTCCGGCTACAAATGTGTATATTTCTTCATCGGAATATGCCTCGTTTACTGATTTTGCGGCAACTACCTTTGGCACTCCGACCGTAAGTGTTCCGGTCTTATCAAAGGTAACACGTTTTACCTTTGCCAGACGCTCCAGCGCGTCTCCTTCTTTTACAAGGAAACCATGCTTTGTGGCATTTCCTATAGCTGCCATTATGGCTGTAGGTGTGGCAAGCACGAGTGAACACGGACAGAATACTACGAGTATGGTCACTGCTCTGATCGGCTGTCCTGTTACAAGCCATGTAATGACTGCCGCTGTAAGCGCTGTCACAACTATCCATGTAGCCCATCTGTCAGCCAGTCCGACTATCTTTGCTTTTCCGGCATCGGCAGACTGCACGAGACGGATCATTTTCTGGATAGATGAATCCTCTCCAACCTTTGTGGCTTTCATCTCAAATGCGCCAAACTGGTTTACTGTTCCTGATGAAACCTCATCTCCTACTGACTTATCAACCGGAAGTGACTCACCTGTCATGACTGCCTGATTGATAGATGTCTGTCCTGATGTGATGACTCCGTCAACAGGAATTGTCTCGCCCGGCAGCACTTTTATCAATTCCCCGACCTTTACCTGCTCTGCAGGGATTATTTTTTCAGTACCACCGCTTATCACACGTGCTGTCTGTGGTGTCAACTTTACGAGTTTTTCTATCCCGGCCCTCGCCCTTGCCACCGTAAGATCCTCAAGCAATGCTCCTAGCTGCATGATAAATGCCACTTCACCAGCAGCAAAATCCTCATGTATGCAGATTGATGCGATGAGTGCCAGCGACACGAGCACATCCGCTTTTATATCAAATGCTGTTACCAGTCCTATGATGGCTTCAAGAATGATCGGTATGCCGCAAAGTATGATCGCAACCCACGCAATATCAAACGGCAGTCCCGGTATCACCTTAAAAATGCTGAGTAACAGTGCTATTCCTGAGATAACCAGCAGAGTTATGTCCTTTTTTACTCCGCCCCATTCCAGAAATTCTTCCAGATGTTCAATAATCTTTTTCATGTTGACTCTCCTTTTCTATACCTATGGGGGTATAGCTATAATATACCCATAGGGGTATTGGTTGTCAACCCTGTGTTCTAATTTTTTTCAAACTACCGATAGATGTGCATAGATATGTTATCAATGCAGATACAAAAACTCCCCATAGATAGATGTGTTATTACACTCTACCTACGGGGAGTTCTTTTACTGATTTTATTATATTTTCTGCCTACTGCATATTTGCAAACCGCTCTATAGCTTTTGTGAAGTTCTTGATTTCTTCCTCATCGCCACTCTCGAGCGCATCCTTGATGCAATGGTTGATGTGTCCCTCAAGAACGACCTGTCCGCATTTATTGAGTGCCGACTTTGCCGCATTGAGCTGTGATAAAATATCCTCGCATGGCACATCCTCATCAATCATTCTGTCGATTGCCTGTACCTGTCCGATTATTTTTTTAAGGCGTCGGTGAAGATTTGCCGAATCCATACACTTTTTCATGTTGTCATCTCCGTATATTTCATATTTATGATGTACTAGCAAACTTTGCTGCGAGCATTATACTGATTAATGGTAACTATTCATATTCGCCCTCGATGGCAAATGCATGGTTCATCGGACCACTGCCTTTTCCAAGGTCAAGCATAGCTTCGAGTGCGCCTGAAATGTAATTTTTCGCGTGCCTTACAGATGTTTCAAGATCTCTTCCTTTTGCCAGATTTGACGCTATTGCAGATGATAAAGTACAGCCTGTTCCATGTGTGTTAGGATTGTCGATGCGTTTTCCGTAAAACCATACCGGATTTTTCCCTTTCTGGAAAAGCAGATCATTCGCATCATTTAGCCGGTGTCCGCCTTTTATAAGCACTGCACAGCCTAGTTTATCACAGATAATCTCTGCGGCTTTTTCCATGTCAGCCTCTATTTCTATGTCTATTCCTGAAAGCACTTTTGCCTCCGGGATATTTGGAGTGATGACTGTCGCAAGCGGCATTAATCTGTTTTTTAATGTGCTTATGGCATCTTCGCTCATTAGTCTGGCTCCACTTGAGGCTATCATTACTGGATCTACTACTATATTTTTTGCATGATATTGTGTAAGTTTATCCGCAATAGTCTCTATAAGCGCACTTGATGAAACCATTCCTATTTTTACCGCATCCGGATAAATATCCGTAAATATACTGTCGAGCTGCTCTGCCAAAAACTTTGGAGTTACCTCCATGATGTCTGTTACACCGGTTGTATTCTGCGCTGTCAACGCAGTTATCGCACTCATTGCGTAAACGCGATTTACTGTCATTGTCTTTATATCTGCCTGAATACCGGCACCTCCACAAGAATCGCTTCCGGCTATCGTTAACGCCTTAAACATATGCTTCTCCTCTATTGTATACTGCTGTAATATGCTTCAAGCCTGTCACTACATTCCAAAAATATCTTTTCCAAATTCGGATCAAACTGTTTGCCCATTCCTTCAATCATAATTTCTTTTGCCCTATCGTAACTCATAGCTTCCTTGTAGCATCGTTTACTTACAAGCGCGTCATATACGTCTGCTATAGCCATTATCCTTGCTTCTATTGGAATCATTGAGCCCACACGGCCTTCCGGATATCCCTTGCCATCCCATCTTTCATGATGATATCTTGCAATATTGTAGGCTGTATCCACAAAGTGCTGTTCTTCTACACCATCAAGCAGAATATGTACCATCTCACCACTTTTGGTGGAATGTGTTTTCATAATATCATACTCTTCTTTTGTCAGTCTTCCCGGTTTACACAGGATATAGGAATCGATAGATATTTTTCCAAGATCATGAAGAGGCGCTGCTCTAACTATATCTTCTGCCAATGTATCACTGATTTTAGTATTTGGCATTTTCATGATCACATCTATCAATATACTGATAACATCACTGGTTCTCTTTACATGACCACCTGTATTGTCGTCTCGGTTTTCTATTATATTAGCCATGCCAAGAGTTATTTTTCTCTGAATTCCGGCAATATTTTCCGTTTTTCTTTCTATTTCCCTGCTCAGAGTCTCATTATAAGATGTCATGATCTCCATTGCTCTCTGTTCTTCAGTAGCATCTCGGATATCAAATATATATCCCTGTATCTTTCCGTCTTTTTTCAGTGAAAACTTATCAATCTCGCAAATACAGGTCATGTCACCTATGCTGAATTTTCTGGATGATACACCCTCGGTTTTAAATGCTTCAATCATCTCATCGAGTATGGGATTATCTTTTGATATCACTTCATCTACTCTTTGATTTCTTAAAAACGGCATAAATTCAAAGGCTTTTTCATTGCAACTTTCAAATCTATTCTGCATATCAACCGCCACATATCCCCTGTTGCTGTGATAAATCTGATGCTGCGAAATAACGCAGGAAATATCATGCATATGAGTATGATCATATGATGTCATGATTATAATTGAAGACAGTACATAAAGATATGGCAACACAGTAAAATCAGTTTTTATAAAATTAGCCTCTATAAAATACTCGCCTGCATATATTACTATAAAGAGTATTGCTATCACTGAATAGTTATAGAGAACAATCCTCGAGTGAGTGCCTTTTTTTACATAGCCACCAATCAATATTGCGATTATGATACCAACATTTAACAGTAAATATACTATATGAACTATCTTTAAAGGGCCAAAAGTTGCCTGTGTCATAGTCCCATTCATTGTCTGAGTTACCTTCAGGGATTTATAAAATAAGCTGGTACCAAATGAAATCCACACACTAAGTGCATGAAGCAACGCTATACCATATCCCGCCAGCTTGACCCATGGTCTGATAGCCACATGGAGTGAATGCAGCATAGCAAATATTGTCACCATAAGAAGTACACTGCTGTCAATACAGATAAAACAAATCGCAAGTTCTGCTGCCTCCGATGTTGTAACCCTGGATTTTAGCCAGTAGCCTAGTATCACGATTGGTATTAAAAGAACTATCGTCCAATCATAACTGTTGATATTTTCATAATTTTTTGACGCCATTATGATCACAACAGCGGCAGATATAATAAGACAAATTTCCAAACCTATTGTTGCCATTTATCTAATAGTCTCCTTTATGAAAAACTCTTCTATTTTCTTTAGAATACTGTCTTTTGACTGGCTTTTCAACAAATAACCCTGTGGTTTAAGTGCAATAAGAGATTTTACTGTATTTACATCATCCTTTGATGTAAGAAACATAACCGGTATTTTTGCGGTTTCCGGCTCACTATGAAGCATTTTCAGGAACTGCGCTCCATTACATACAGGCATCTCATAATCCAATAAAATCAGATCCGGCTTATTCGTATCTATAAGATGAAATGCATTCATCGCTGATGGACAGACATTAATATTATAATCCATCTCAAGCCATTCTGCCATAAGTCTTAGAAAAACAGGTGAATCATCTACTACAAGTATGCTTCTTTTATTGCCTTTTATATCATAATCGCTGATAAGATTATCTATTTGCTCGGCTACATCGTTAGCATTTATCGGCCGCTCACAGCTTAATGCTATAACATTTGTAACACTTATATCATATAATTTTCTAAGAGATTCCTTATCTCCGATCACGACTATTTTTCTGTTGAATTCGATACACTTATCGTATAAAAACACTCTGAAATCTGAATGCATGACCAACACTTCTGCATCTACAACAAAAAACTTTGGCATCTGCTGAAGTTCATATAAATTGCTTATATCAACATCCATGCGCTGCACTTTAAATTTTTTATTAATAAGATTATGCATTAGAGAATGCATTACAAATGACATATCCTCATTGCCTAAAAATAATAAATCACATCCGGCTATCATTATTGTTCCTCATTTTCTTAAATTTATCAGATATTGACACAACCATTTGAGAATCCAGATTTGTAACAGCTTTTTCCAGTTCCTTTAACATCTCTTTCTCATCGTCATCCCAGTCGTATGCCATAAGCTTTTTCATTATAGCATCAGCATTTTTGATATCATATGCCTTCATACTTGTTTCCAACAGATGAATCATTGATCCGATCACTTCCCCCTGTGGCTTGTCTTGATCTTTTTGTTCCTCTGGCAGACATGTCTCAACAGCGGCCTTTAGTTCGAACCATTTATCCAAAAAATATGGTGTCATATCCTGGATCATCTTTATATTATCATGTATCGCTGCATCTTCCAACATTGCCGCAAGTCCAAATGCCTGAAAGGCGCCCATTATATTTGTCACAGCCTTCATGGCGTGAACCTTTATTCTGAAACCTTTTACTGCTTCGCGGCATTCATCGTCAGCCTTTATACTATCGACATATGAGCTGAGTTCTTCTGCATCCGAATCGGCAGCCGTAACAAATTGCTTTAATACCATAAGATAATTTTTCAGTCCGCCCATATGTGTTACTGCAAATGCCACATCTACCCCCGGTATCACCGGAAGAACCATCTCATCCGCGCTCTTTGCCCTGATCTTTGTCTGGCATTTATTGACTTTTGAATCATCTAGATAATCCATGATCATGCGCTCCAGATTATCAGGGTCGATCGGTTTTGCAAGGAAATCATCAAATCCTATCTTTTGATATTCCTCTGCAGCACCCTTTATAGCATTTGCTGTAAGAATAATTACTGGTGTATCTTTGTTTAGTCCGTCTGACTGACTTCGGATCCGCTTAAATGTTTCTATTCCATCCATCTCCGGCATCATATGATCCATAAAGATGATATCATACTTTTTGATTTTAGTCTTTTCCAAAGCAGATATTCCGGAACTTACAGCATCGATCTGAAGCTGTGTTTCCTTTAAAAGTTCCTCAAATACCATTAAGTTCATTTTGTTGTCATCTACCACCAGAACATGAGCCTCTGGAGCAGTAAACATAGCCTGGTACTCTGTCTCATCATCATTTGTATCATCAAGATCAATCTTTCCGACCGGTGTCTCATCTATAACATCCTGTTCTATCTCGAAATAGAACTCACTGCCTTTTCCATACTGACTTATAACATGAAGCTCAGAGTCCATCAGTTCAAGGATTCCAGTCACCAGATTTAGTCCTATTCCCGTACCCTCGACACTATGATTTCTTTTTTCATCAAAGCGTGTAAAACGCTGGGAAAGTTTCTCCAGATCTGCTTCATGTATTCCTATTCCTGTGTCCTTTACAGAAATCAGCATATGCACCATTCCATCATGGACTTTGCCATAAACAGAAAGCTTCACACTTCCATCATCCGTATATTTTGCAGCATTAGTGATAAGATTTATGATCACCTGCTTTAAGCGTACTGCATCACCATAGAGTTTATCCGGCAGATTTTCTGCTATCTCATATTCGAATTCAAGCTTATTAAACTCTGCCCTGCTTTTAACCATACTTATCACATCTACAAATAATTGTCTGACTGAGTAAGTCTCAGAGACAAGTTCCATCTTGTCTGCTTCGAGTTTTGATATATCAAGTATTCCATTAATAATGGACAAAAGCATATTAGAAGCGCTGTTTATATTTCTTGCATATGATTTGATTGCCGGCTCATGTGACTCCCGGAGTATCATCGTATTTAAACCTATTACTGTATTTATTGGCGTACGTATCTCATGGGACATATTTGCAAGGAAAGTGCTTTTTGCCTTATTTTCATGTTCAGCTTCTTCCGCTCTGTGGGCCACCGCCTCAACCTCTGATTTTTCTTCGCTGATATTTTGAATTGTAAAAAGAACTCTCTCAAGCGGCTCATCTTCTATTTTATCCATTGCAAAAAATCTTGTTCTACACCAGCCATGATTTTTGCTTATATACTCAAATGCTATCGTGTTACGCCTTTCCAGACGTTGCTCCAAAGTACTAAAATCACAAAATTCCAATGCCATATCTTTAAAGCTATCCACACTATCATACTCAAACATGCCCTTAAGCTGCTCGCTTGCCGATATATTCGATGGTTTTAATTTTTCCGAATCCCCATCTGCTACCAAAGGCGTAAGCTCGTTTGTCTTTATATTGATCATGTATATGATAGAATACATGTCCGAAAGACAAAGTATACCTGACTTTTTTATTTCCATTTCTTTAACAGCTTGTTTATATGTCAGGTCTGATACTATGTAAAGTAAAAGCATGACCAACCATATAGCCGTAAGCAAAACTATGATATATATATTGTAGCCATCACTGATATGTCTGTTATAAGAATAAGTAATACTATAGCTTGACATATCCGGCTCATCAAAATAATAGATAATAAATCCCATTGTAAGCTGCGAATTTTTATCTACAGGTAATTCACCTTCTTTTTCGGACGGGTAGTATATCAGATAATCCCCTTCTGAAAGAGGTATAAGCAAATCTCCCTCGAATAAATAATCCAGTTCAACATCTTCCGGTGAACAATTGCGCAGATCAAGTGTCTGCACCTTTTCATCTGTTTTTACATTTTGATGGATCTCTACAGTTCCACACCAGAACTGATTTATCATACAATCGTCTAATATATCAATGCGCATAGACCACTCATTAATTTCATAAGCAGATCCATTAACAAGAGCGCCTTCCATGGTCTGTCCATTCAGATCCATCTGCTTGCCATTAAGCTCAAAATCACGTTTTACCCATTTGTTGGCATCTCCAGCCCTGCCTGCAATAGTCATACTTACATCAGTATCTGTATCAGTGCTGTTTACTACATACTGTTTATGATTGAAATTGATTATATAAGAAATCTCCGTAATTATCATTACAACTATAACTATAGGCAACAATATCAAAAAATTTCTTAAAACCCGGTTTCTGTTATTAGCAGTTTTCATTTTCCCTCCAATATGCATTAATGATCTTACTCCACTATTTTAATTACATCATCTAATATATACTTAAATGACGGTGCTGACGAATCTGCATTCTCCATATATGGAGTTGACAGATCAATAGTATCGCTATTATCGTTTGGATTTACACCTGTGAATTTTCCAGAAAAGACCTCTATTTTGCTGTTTTCGAGTTTTTCTACAGTTTCATCAACAACATTTTCTATATCGGCTGGAAGAATAGCATTGTTTATATCAAGCACACGTACCCAGCCTTCTTTTAATCCTGCCATAGCGTCCTGTCCTATCACTTTTCCATCTATACAGGTTTCTATTTTTTTCCCCTCAATAAGAGCGCCTACTGACTGTTTAAAATAATATGAATAATCAGTTGAACAGCTCACAAGCGAACGTGTCGGTGCAACATCTGTCATACTCTGATTGTATCCGACATGATAAACCGGGATATTTTTAGTCGCATTTTCACATGCAACAGCGGGCCCAACCGTGTCAGTGTGCTGTGATATGATAACACAACCCTTATCTATCAATTCTGTAGCGGCTTCCTTTTCTGCATAATAATCTGACCAGGTATTTGTATATTTTACCAACATTGTGGCTTCAGGTACGACTGACTGCACTCCGAGGAAGAAAGCCGTATACCCTGAAATCGCCTGCGAATATGGAAATGATGCCACAAAGCCTATTCTGGCTTCTTCTTTTGTTATAATATCTGAATCTATCATTTCTTTTAGTTTTTCACCTGCTACCACTCCACACACATATCTACCCTGATATATAGTTCCTGCACATGTATGATAATTTGACAGCACCTCATCGTCATTAGCGTTATCTCCCAGAGGAACACAAAAATCTATATCGGGATTTTGCTCAGCTTTTTCTTTTACTGCTGCCTGATATCCATAGCTTGCTGCTATAATGTAGTCACATTTTTCATCCACGAGTTCATCTAGAAATTCGTCTATCTGTTCATCTGCTACGTTATATTTTGTAACACATTCTATGTTGTCACCATATTCTGCTTCAAGACTGTCTCTTGCATTGATAAAATTTTCTGTATAAGGAGTTATCGCATCTCCAGAAAATATAAATCCAACCTTAATGTGTTTTTCCTCTGTCTTTGTCATATTAAAAAAGACAAAAGACACAATACACATCATAATTGATGTGGCGATACATAAGATATACCTTTTTTTCATCTTATCTCTCCTTTGACTTTTCATACAAAGCCGCAACATCAATAGTTCCATCATCTATCAATGAAAGCAGTATATCAACCAATTTCGGATCAAACTGTGTACCGGAGCAACGCTTAAACTCGTTTATTACATAATCGATTTCCAACTGCTTTCTATATACACGGTTAGCTGTCATTGCATCAAATGCATCAGCGATTCCTATAATACGCGCTTCTATTGGAATTTCTTCACCCTTTAAACCGTGACAATATCCGGTACCATCATATTTTTCATGATGATACAACGCTCCTACATCTACATTTTCAATCATTTTGAATCCCTTTAGAATTTCTCCTCCTTTAATAACATGGGATTTCATAATAGTAAATTCTTCATCTGTCAATTTGCCAGGTTTGTTTAATATAGCATCAGGAATACCAATTTTACCAATGTCATGAAGTAATGCCATCTGACGCAGGCTTTCACATTTTGCCTTCGGATAACCAAGTCTTTGTGCAATCAAAACTGTATACTCTGATACTCTGTATGAATGTTGGCTTGTATTGGTGTCTTTTGCATCCACTGCTCTTGCAATAGATAAGATAGTTTCATTTCCCATCTCGATCTGTTTCTGTGCATATGTCAGCTCATATTGCTGCTTTAGGATGGTTCTCTGCGTCTGTGCTCTCGTAATAAACCATGTGAGCCATATAATGACAAGTCCAATGATCAGCCATATATAAAATTGGAACCATCTGTTCTGATACATTTCCATTTCTTTTACGATAGTGTAATTTGCAGATTCCATAACATCACCGCTGAAACTATCCAGAATTGATACATGGAATATATATGTGCCCGATTTGAGGTCTGCATATGACACCTTGCTAAATTCACTAAGCAGACATACATTTTCGCCAGAATCATACCCCTCAAGATAATAACTTACGTATGGATCATAAACTGAATAATTGAGCACCTCAGGTTCAAATGTGATCCTTGATGATCCAGATGATATTTTGAGTGTATCAGATCTGCTGATATCATATTTAATACCGTCAACATCTGCGTAGTCCAACAGCATACGATAAGAACGTGCCGTTATATCGTAGTCCGACATATCAATCGTGATCACACCTTCTCCACAGCACAAATACAATTCACTTCCATCGCAACACAGCCATGCGTTTGCAGTAAGCGCTGAGCGCAAACCTCTTTTTGTATCCATCAACGGATAATCCTGTCTTGTATTTGCAATAAGATCTGATACTTTTGCGACATATATACCTGCACTTCCAAGTATCCAGCATGTATCATCTTTGCAGACCATATCATAATTATTACTATATGGAAACTGATCCAGGCTTTTTACATTTCCATTTGAATACATATAGCACAATCCATTACTTGTAATAATAAACATGCCGTCTGTTGTCTCATCATAAACCATTCGAAGAATAACACCGGAGGTCAGACCATCATCTTTATTTATACTCTTAATAACGGAATCATCTTTTATAACACTTATACCACCGCCATCAGAACCTATATATAATGCCCCATTATACTCAAGCATGCACAGTGATTTTTCATTAGAAAGGCCTTTGCTCAAAGTAAATGTCTGAATAACAACATCATTCTTGATTATAGTAACACCTGTATCACCCGATACTGCGATACTTCCATCTTCAAGCTCGAGTATATCCCTGAATCGCATACCTGCCATGCCGTCATCTTCTGTCAAGAATTTGATGTCATATCCATCCTGTTTATTTATAGTAACCTTGCACAGTCCAATTCCAGTCGTAGCAATCCATAAATTATTTTTGCTGTCAGCTTTTACGCACCTTACCCTTGTATTTCCAATTGCCTTAGTTATCTCATTTTCGACTTGTGTATCGTTTTCTTTGTCTATAGCGATCAAACCTTTATCTGTCCCACAAAAAAGAAAATCATTCCATATTTCAGTAGAATTAACAACCGTTGAATCTATACCAATCTGTGGAAATAGCTCATGAAACGGAGATGCACTCATCTTTAACAGTCCCTGGCGTGCCGAACTAAACCACAGATTTCCCTGATAATCAATAAGCATACTATAAATAGCACTTGTAAAGTTGTCTGTATTTAATTTATGACAGCTATAATCATCATGCAATACCGCAATTCCGTTATCTGAACATATAAATATATCTTTGTTGCTTGTCTCGTAAAAGTAATTGATTGTTTCGACATCGTCAATTTGTATATTTCTTTCCAGTTGTGGCTTACCGCTACTCAGATCATATACATAAACTGTATTTTCAGTTGTTCCACATAGAAGTTTATTGTCAGTTGTAAAGCAGACCCCTTTTATATTCCCCTGACATAAAGCATCTGTATAAGAATCAGCTATTTTTCCGTCTCTCATCCAGAAAACATCACCTGACTCTGTTGCCGCAACAACATTGCCATTGCGATCAGATGTCATGTGATATGAATTCTTTATATTGTCATAATTAGCTATAATTCTTGCGCCGCCGTTTAACGTCATTATCGAAATTCCATCTGTTGTGGCTATATAGTAATTTCCGTTTGAATCGCTTATTATGTCCTTGACAGAATTTGAAAGTAATCCGTCTTCTTCGTCTATTGTATTTACAACCTGCTCATTTATCATGATCGAGAGTCCGTTATCATTTGTCCCTACAAGCAGACGTCCCTCATCATCAGTATAAAGGCTTATAACACTTTTGACTGTCGGCAGATCATTAAAAAGCTTAAACTTATTTCCATCATATTTATAAAGTCCTGCATATGTGGCAATCCATAATTTTCCATCTTTTGTCTGTTCTATATCATTTGCCTCTCCCGAAAGCAGACCATCCTCACTTGAATATGTTTTCATAAGATAAGTATTATAATCTACATCCGTATCTGAAGCCAATACACTTGTATTTTTCACAAATAGACCTGCAGTGGCAAAAATTATAAATCCACCTATGATTTTACTTTTTTTCTTTAAACTTTTGAATTCTTTATTAGAAAAGAGCCTGACGAGGTGAATAATTCCATAGGTTAGCCAAACACATACCAATTTATCAAAAAATTCCACACAGAATTGTCCTAAAAACAATGAAACAGTCCTATGAAAGCCTGTATTAGTGCACAAAAGAGCAACCTGATCTCCCCAGACATTCTGAACTGCTCCATCGTATATCGTAAGTTTAAGAAGCGTGGCTGAAACAGTCGAAAATAATGCAAGACCCATTCCAAGCGTCATCGTCTTGAATCTTGTCTCAAAACAGCCTTTTTGCGCAAAATAGCCCACTATAACTCCTATAATTGCACCAATAATAGAAAATGCTGTCTGTTGCTGCATAAATATACCACATATGACATTGTTAGTTAAGCCTACCACACCGCCACATACCGGACCTGCATAATACGCAATGAGAAATGTCCCCATGGAGTCAAACCATATAGGAAGTACACATTTATCAGCAATATATCTCCCCAGCAGATCAATCAGCAATGCAGCTATTGTATAGATTATTATCAGATATTCTTTTTTTTGCTTCATTTTTATACCTCTATTGCATGTATTATAGCAAATTTTTCCTAAAAAATCCACAAATATAAATATTCCTGTTAAAAAGACTGTTTCTGTTTTTATTTTTCGCGAATCTGCTTGCCGCTCATATGCTGTATAGTTATCTCATAGACACGCACAGCTCTTCCATCCTTTTCTATCTCCGCATTAATCGTAGCTTCATCCGGATAATATTTCTGAGCGATTTTCTTCGTAAGCTCTATCGTGCGTTCCATGTCATCAAGCACCCTGCATTTTCCAAAAACAACTACACTCTGCATATATGGCGCCCATGCTTCATCTTCCTTTATTGTCTCATTGCCATATACAGTGAAACATACTTTATCATTGTTTTTTATAGCATCAAACTTGTGTCCGGCTCCTGCTCCGTGAAAATAAATTTTTTCAGAAGTCTCATCATAATAGAAATTCACAGGTACAGCATATGGATAGCCATCATCTCCATTTACAGCAAACACACCACGTCTTTCTGTGCAAAGAAGCTGCTTTGCTGTCTCTGTATCGGTTTCTCTTGATTTTCGTCTCATTGGTCTAAACATTCCTGTGGTCTCCCTAAAATTTATGTAGTAATCTGATTAATCATAAATGAGGGTCAAAATACCTTTTGCCCCTCATATCATAACATTCTATCTTCTTTATCAATAATTTTCAATCACCTATTTCTCAAAAAGTGCCTATAGTTTCTGCAAAGAATACACCAATGATCGGATTAATAATAAAATCTACCAGATCTCCATTATGTGCTGCATGATAAGGCTTACAGCTGTAATCCCACACCAGCATGAAGCTCCTACAATAATAGGTTTTCCACCTGTTTTGATCAGCTGGATCACATTGCTGTTAAGTCCTATCGCGGCCATCGCCATGATTATCATAAATTTTGACAGTTCCTTGACCGGATCAAATACTGACACATCAACTCCCATATGTACACAGACAGTCGTAATGATAGCAGCTATTACAAAGTAAAGTATGAACATGGGAAATGCTCTTTTTATACTAAACGAGCTCTTTTTTGTTTTGGTCAGGGATAATCCGAGAGTGATCGGTATGATTGCAAGTGTCCTTGTAAGCTTTACCGTCACAGCTTTATTGAGTGTCTCACTTCCCAGATTCCACATGCTGTCCCATGTTGATGCGGCCGCCGTTACAGATGATGTATCATTTATCGCAGTCCCTGCAAAAATTCCAAAAGCATCTCCATGCACAGTATCAAATCCAATCGCCTTTCCGAGCATCGGAAAGAAAACTGCGGCAAGAACATTGAAAAAGAATATCACTGCTATAGACTGTGCGATCTCATCGTCATCTGCATAAGCAGCTTTTTCTCACGCGTTCCGGTGAGATACTGCGCAAGCATCTGCTTACAATGAAAAATGATGAAAAAGCTATAATGGAAGAATTAAAGAGCAATTACTATGGAATAGAATCTCTTTCCATAGGCGTTACCATGACGATTGGTGAATATGCTATTGTAGATAAACTTGCCAGTTTTCTCATACTCCACCCGGAAATAAATGTTCATCTGCATTATGGCAACACTTCCCATCTGCTGAATCTGCTGGATAATGGTCAAATCTGTATGGCAATTGTTGAAGGAAATTATCCAAAAGAAAATTATACGCATAAAAAATACAGCACAGAGGACTATATAGCCGTCTGTGCTGCTTCTCATAATTTCATGACAGATCAACCGCATAGCATAAATGATCTGGTCTGCGAACGCCTTCTCCTTCGCGAAGATGGTTCCGGTACAAGAAATATCCTGGAACAAAGCCTGATTGCCAGAGGACTTCGCATTTCAGATTTCATCCACTACACTGAAGTTGAAAATATGCATACCATAATCGGTCTGTTAAAGAAGGATTGCGGAATATCCTTTCTATACAAAATCGCTGTCAAAAATGAATTACAATCAGGGGTATTGAAGGAAATTCCTCTGAATGATTTTAAAATGCAGCATGACTTTGATATTATCTGGGAAAAACATAGTATCTATACAGAAAAATATCTGTCTATCTGTGAAGAATTTATTTAGTTAATTCAGGAAATTCTGAATAATGACTTCCTCAGCCTCTTCCTCTGTGAGTCCGAGTGTGCGGAGCTTAAGAAGCTGTTCGTCATTTATCCTGCCGATCGCTGCCTCATGGATGATCGCAGCATCGATATTTTTTGCCCTGATCTCAGGAATTGAGCCGACCTCTGCATTATCCATGATGATAGAGTCACACTGGATATGTGCCTGACATTTGCTGTTTCCGATAGCATTCGGATGGAAAGTCTGGACTGAATTTCCTTTTCCTACTGATCTGGAAACGATCTGTGCTGAGCTATCCTCTCCATTCAACTGCACCTCGATGTTTGACTCGGCTTTCTGCTCTCCGTCTGTCATGAGTCGCTCTGTGACATAGAGCTTTGCGTCTTTTGAAAGCTCGACATTAGTCTCACGGACTGTAGAGTCAACACCCTTTATCTGTGCTGTATCAAGTGTGAAAACCGAATTTTCTCCCACAAATATATTTGTTACAGGATTGAGCACTCGCGCGCCTGTTCCGTTTCCTTCACCATAGTGCTTTTCCTCATAGCGGACATTTGCATTTTTACCAACGTGGAAAGTGTGAATTCCATCGTGACGGCTCTCATTACAGCCGCTGTTGTGTATTCCGCAGCCTGCCACGATCCTTACGTCTGCACCATCTTCCACGTAGAAATCATTGTATACAAGATCTGTCATACCTGATTTGCTGAGTACTACAGGAATATAAACAGCCTCTCCGTCCGTTTTTCCATCGATGTAAATATCAATGCCCGGCTTGTCTGTCTTTTTCTTTATCTTGATGTGCTCGCTGTCTCCGTGGCAGATCGATGTGCCGTTTTCACGCAGATTAAAAGCACCTGTCTGACTGAATTTGTTGTCATTTATGACGTCCAATACGCCCTCTGTTACATTGTCAAGTTTTACCATGTTATGATCTTCCCTCCAGTCTCTCTACGCATTTGTGACATTTCTGCACACCATTGAGGTAAGGCAGTACTTCATCTTTTGTGCCGATCTTCCTGATCTCTCCTGCATCAATGATCATGATGCGGTCTGCCATGTTTATGATCTTTTCCTGATGTGATATTACGATAAGACTCTGCTTTTTCTCGGTGTGAATTTCCTCGAACTTCTGTATGAGCATTGAAAAACTCCATAGATCGATTCCCGCCTCCGGCTCATCAAATATACAAAGAGAATGTTCTTTTGCAAGCACTGATGCAATCTCGATTCGCTTCATCTCTCCACCTGAAAGCGTTCCATCGATCTGACGGTAAATGTAATCCTTTGCACAAAGTCCCACCGCTGTAAGAAGATCACAGCATTCTTTTTCCGAAAGCTCATCCTTTGCTGCAAGCTTGAGCAGCTTCATAACTGTCATGCCTTTAAATCTCGGTGGCTGCTGGAATGCAAAGCCTATTCCTGCGTTTGCCCTGTGATTGATGTCAAGCTCCGTGATATCCTGTCCGTCAAGTATGATCTTTCCGCTGTCCGGTGTCTGGATGCCCATGAGTGTCTTTGCCAGAGTGGATTTTCCGCCTCCGTTTGGTCCGGTGATAACGAGCATCTCGCCGTCATCCACCTGAAATGATATATTGTTCAGAAGGCATTTTTTACCGCCCTCATCATCTACATTAAGAGTTAAATTTTCTGCTTTAAGCACGATTTTCACCTCGTTTTTTATTTATAATGCTGTTGTTTCAGTTTTTTCTTCGCCTATTATAGCACAACTGTAAACGTTTACATAGCATAAAAGCCGTGGTATCCGCTAAAATACATAGCGGCCATGGCTTTTCGATTAATGTTTGTTTTCATAGTTACATATCTGGATTGCCGCACCGTTTTCCATAACCGAAAAACCGTGTTTCACATAAAACGGCACATTATTTTTATCCTCCGGCATTCCCTCGATATATAGGAAGTCTTTGTACTTTTCCTTAATATATTCGATCATCTGTCCGGCAATTCCCTGCCCCTGATAGTCAGGATGTACAAGTACATAATGTATCTGTGCGAGCATTTCTGAATCATCAAGCGCCCTTGCAAGTCCTACCAGTCTGTCTCCATCCCATACTGTAAGTACTGTGGAGGAATGCATCAGTGCTTTGTAAAGTCTCTGCGGGTATTCACCCGAAACCCAGCCTATCGACAAAAACAGCTGCTGCACCTGATCCTGAGTAAAAATTTTTTCTTCTGTGTATTTGAGCATTTCCTTTGTTCCACCTCCTATCTATGATAATCACACTTCTGGCACTGCGTCATCTCATTTTCCACATCTTCTTTGTAGAAAATATCCGACCACTGACAGATGCTTTGCAATATCGGAACAACCGAGGTTCCTTTTTCCGTGAGCGAATACTCTACTCTCGGTGGTATCTCATCATATGATTTCCTGTCAACTATGCCATCAGCTATAAGATCCTTAAGTGTTGCGGCAAGAACCGCATCCGTGATATTGTACATTTCCTTGCGTATCTCACTGTAACGCAGTTTCTTATTGGCAGATAGCACACATATGATGCGCGATTTCCACTTGCCTCCAAATACCGCAAGCCCGTATTCGAGCGGACAGCGTATATCATCCTCTAATTTTTTCTTGTATTTTGCCATAAAAAATCACCTTCAAGTTATTATCTTGTTTAAGTATAACTTGAAGGCAAACTTTTTTGAAGTAGCTATGAAATTTATTAGTAGGTTTTAGATTAAATTATATCTCTTTCTTGTTGTCTGCGCCCGGTGTGGTGACGATCACTTTCTCTGGTGTGATAACGAGCGCACCCTTTGCGGTTGCTGCTCCGTTAAACATCTTTTCAACCATTGCTTTGAATGTGTTTACAAGCTCGCCTTCTGTGACATATTCTGCTGATCCCTTGATCTGATAACCCTCAAGGCTCTGCGCATCGTATGCAGAAATGGCGATCTTTCCGGCATTTGCCTTGATGTTTTTTAATGTTGTCTCAAGAAATACATCTCCAACAACCAGCTTTCCATCATCTGTTACATCCTTGAATGCAACCGGGACAACGTTTGGCTCTCCATCAGAGCAGGTTGCAAGGTCCCACATTCCGTTTTTTAATACTTTGATTACTGATTCATTTAACATTGAACATACCTCCATTGCTTTTGATATGCTCATATTAATAAATTTACTCATGTTTGGGAAGATATTAGTAAATTTATAAGTCACTATTAAATTTGATAGTAATTTAGAATACAATCCTCATCTGATGCCACACAACACCACCATGCACTGATTTGTCGGAAACTCCCTCATCCTTAAACCCGAACTTTGCATAGTAATGCACCAGCCGATCTTTACAGGTGAGCACAAGTCCTTTTCTGCCCTGTGCTTTTGCGTCAGCAATGGCGGCTTCTAATAATTGTCCTGCATATCCCTTTTTGCGGTATGCAGGTATCGTGTTTACTCCGAAGATCATCTGCCACTTTCCGTTTTCATCGTGCATATCGGCTTTTTCGTACATCTCATCTGTCAGATCTGCCTCATCCGTGACAAATCCATCCACAAATGCAATCAGTTTTTCATCATCATGCATGAGCCAGAAGTGATCTCCGTAGTACCTGATACGCCCGGCAAATTCTTCTTTTGTCGCAGCTTCCGCAGATGGAAAGCACTCTGCCTCGACTGTGGCGATACTGTCTAAATCATTTATTGTTGCTTTTCTTATCTCCATATTTATAATTCCTCTACCAGACAGGAATGTTCCTTAGTATTTTTTAATATATTCCATCAGTTCTTTATTTGGTATAAAAACCATTCCCTGATCATACGTTAGAAGTCCATATACTACCATTGCTGAATATATCTCTTCTTTCGTTTTTAATTCCTGCGCAGTTGCTGCATATTCCTGTATACCAGATGGTATTTTTTCACCGGCAAACATAAGTGTCAGGTCATTTTGTATCTCATCCACATTTGATTTTATATATGTGAATATAGAGTCATATTTTCCGGAACTTACCCAGTAATTTGATAGCTGATTATCTGTCAGCGCACACACCACTGAACGTGGATTATAAAGCCGCTCCCCTGCTGCCGTATGATAACCGTCATACCATTCTCTGATGTTTTCCCGCGTTATCTGCGGATTTTTTGTATTTTTAAGGTAACGCTCATACAGCTTATCCACTTCTTCATCAGAAAATCCAAAATATTCACTGAAACGGACTCTTGTTGCCATATTGTATTCCAAAAACATATTAAGTTCAGAGCCGTCCGAATATTTGGCAATAGGAAGAACACCTGTCATATATGCAAGTTCCACATAACTTTGCCCTTTTAAAAGAAGTTTCAAGAAAAGCAGCAGATAGTTTTCCCTGTCCTTTTCGTTAATAAAAGACATATGAAAAACGGCATCCCACTCATCCATTATAAAAATAAATTTATGTCCTGTATTGTTAAAAATCAAAGATAATATATCCCATACCGCCATATCTTTTTTGATATCAATCTCAGGATAGTTTTCTATCATATCCGATATTATCCCATCCTGTATACGTGATATATACTCGTGATAATTGCTGCACTCGCGCGGCATTTCACTAAAATCAATATATATGACGTCATGTTTACCAACATGATCTTTATACTTCTCATAGCCTGCTATCCGAAGACCATCAAACAATGATTTTTCTCCGATATTTTCAAAGAAAGCTGCTATCATATTTGCCATAACGGTTTTTCCAAAACGTCTAGGACGTGTAATGCAGAAAAATCTCTGTTCCTGCTGTAATGCCGGAATAAGTTCTTCAAGTATTTCTGATTTATCAATAAAATATGTTCCATTCATAACTGTTTTATACTTATCATATGGCTCTTTATTATTCAAAAAACGTCCCATTACAGCAGCCTCCTTTTACACTGATAGTATGATTATACACAAAAACAGCGGTATTGTACATATTTCATACAATACCGCCATGGTCTTTATTCCTATCAGTTTATGATAAGTTGTTGCTGAGGTGTCAGGTGCAATGCAGAAATATGTAAACTCGCCCGAATCAGCATCATCGCTTTCATACTCATAAAGTCCACGGATTTCTTCCACTCCTACATAGTGATATTTGTGTGAAAATAATTACCAAGCAGGCTTTTTTCTATCCATTCAGACTTGTTGACCTTTTTGTGTTACATCGCATTTCTGATACAGTTCTCGATATAATCAATTCCAAGCTCTGTATTGACTGTGATATCAAAGTTTGCGGCAGCACCCCATATACGTCCGGTGTAGTAGCGGTAGTTGTCGGCACGTCCCCTGTCCTCTCTGCGGATCTGGTGCTGTGCCTCCTTTGCCTCTGTTCCGAGACGTTTCATAACACGCTCTATGCGGCTTTCCATCGGAGCGGTAAAGAATACCTTTAATACGCGGCTGTCATCCTTTAATACATAGTCCGAACATCTTCCGATTATTATACAGTTTCCCTTTTCTGCAAGCTCCTTTATTACCTTTGATTCAGCCTCAAATATCTTATCTTTCGGAGCTTCCTCTTTTTCATTTCCGTACTGGTACATCTGATATACGAGATCGTAGAGCAGGCTGTTTGTCATTGACTCCTCATTTTTTCCGATATATTCTGATGTCATGCCGGTTGTTCCTGCTGCAAGCTTTATGATCTCCTGATCGTAAAATTCATAGCCCAGCTTCTCAGCCAGAACCTTTCCGATATCGTGTCCGCCAGAGCCGTACTGTCTGCCGATTACTATAACATTCTTCCTGTTATTTTTCATTCCCATAACAGTATTTACTGCTGCATTTTCTATTCTGGATGCCGCACTCTCAGCACTGCCATATGTAATATCTTTCGCATTGCCATTTGCAATNCCATTTGCAATCCCAGAAATGCGCTCGCCATCTGCTTTTTCCCTGTACTCCTCCGGGAAAATATATGGCTTGATAAATTCAAGATGTTTTCCAAACAATCTCGCGATAAATCCTACGAGCAGTGCCGCTATTATTGTACCTTCCCTTACACCATTTAATTTGGAGAAAAATACAAATGAAAGCACTCCTGCGATGATCGTCATTGATGAGTCAAATATGATCTTTGTCGTTCCGAAATTTGTGTTCCATGTCTGCACGATTGCGCGGACAAATGACTCTCCCGGAAGCATTACAACATCTGCGAGCACTTCCATGTACACGCCAAATCCAAGCACAATACAACCTGCCAGCAGTGCGATAAGTTTTATGAAATAATTCTGTGGATTTACCCAGAAAAACATATACATCGTAAGATCGATAAAGTATCCGAAAACGATGGATACCGGTATCTGAAGGATATTTTCTATCTTAAAGTTTTTTCTTAATATCAATATCTGCAGCAATATGAGTAAAATACTGAATATGATCGTGAAGTTTCCGAGTGTTAATGGAAAATTGAGACTGAGCACATACGGGATCGATGATATCGGTGACGTTCCAAGACTTGCCTTTGTCACAAGACTTACTCCCAGTGCATTTATAAATAGTCCCACTAAAAATATAAGATATCGTTTTAACTTGTTCATCAAATGTTACTTCCTTTTCTCTATTTATCCTCTTTATGCGTGAGGTTTTTATATATTTTTTTATACACTGACATAAAGTTTTCCAGCTCCTCGTCAGATACATCCGACAACGCTTTCTTTTCTATTTCCGAAAACGAGCTGTCTATAAGCTGCATTTTTTCTCTGCCCTCATCCGTCAAAAAAATGTGAAAACTTCTGCGGTTTCCGTTTAATATCCGACGCTCGATAAGACCTTTTTCCTCCATCTTGTTTAAGATGGTCGTAAGCGAGCCAGCCTCAAGAAAACACGCTTTGGCTATGTCTTTCTGGCTGCTGCCATCATGATCTTTCAGGTAGTCGAGTATCTTCGGCTGACCAATCGTAAGCCCAGTGTCCCTCAACCGCTCCAGCAGAGCTTTTTGCACCAGCATCTGGTTTGCCATGATAAGATAGTGCAATGTGTCATCCATATTTTCATCTCCTATACACAAAATAGTTACAATTCAAACAGTTTGAATTGTAACTATTTTTGATTAATATGTCAATATCTATTTTTACCCTGTATTGTCATATTGTTCCTTTAATCTGTGTATTCCAATCCGAAATAATCCATATATACTTTAAAACGATCCTGTGCTGTCAAACAAGTATCCATCAGATATCTCGGTTCATTTTTCCATTCATTTAACCCTCTGTAGTAATATTCCTTAATATCATCACTTATAATAAATGGTGTAATTCCATTTCTCAGACATTCCTTAAACATTATAAGACGTCCGACTCGTCCATTTCCATCTTGAAATGGATGTATATTTTCAAATTTATAATGAAAATCAATAATTTCCTTTAACGATTTATGCTTATTTGCATTATACTCTTTTAAGAGTTTTTTCATAGCCTTTGAAACATCAGCTGGCTTTGTTGTCTCCTTTCCACCTACCTCATTTTCAAACCTCTTATAATATCCCACTGCAAACCAACTTTTTCGACTGTCAGATGTACCTGATTTGAGCAGTAGATGAAGCTGTTTTACAAATGACTCACTCAGCTTAAAATTTGCCATATCAATTACCTGATCTATGCATATGAAGTGGTTAGCTGTTTCCACAATATCATCTACTTTTATTGTCTCATCTGAAATACCAATTGTATTGGTTTCAAAAATATACCTCGTCTGATCATGTGTAAGCCTGCTTCCTTCTATATGATTGGAATTATAAGTCAGTTCTATCTGGACTTTATGATAAATTCCTCCAGGTATCCCGGCATCTTTTTCAAGCAGCAACCTCGCTAACAAATCCTTCGGTACTTTACCCTGCCGTTGCTTTCTTGTAGGTTTTTTTGCCGCCTCCGGTATTTTCCATGCATTTCCATGAAGTATGGCTCCCGGTATTTTCCCATTTGCACAATAATTCCTTACACTTCTATCAGATAAATTCCATTTCTTTGCCGCCTCTTTTACACTAATATATTCCATTTCAAATCCTCACTGATAAATGTCATCGGTATTATTATACAACAAGTGGCAAAATATATCCACTTTTCATATCATAAAAACGGATTATATTTTGCCGCTAATTATTTTCTTCCATAAAAAATTACTTCGCCCAGGTTATCTTCTCCTTTTCCCCGCTATAATCAAACTTACCATCATTTTTCTCCTCAAGAGCTTTTATCATGTGATATGTATATTCATTGTACGGCACAGGTATCCCAAGCTCCTTTCCCATGCGGATCAATGCACCGGAAAACATATCAATTTCAGTGTGGCGTCCTGCATCGATATCCTGCAACGTAGAATATCTGGCGGATGCCGGAACTGCGCTTCCATGACCGGATGAAGCATCAGCTTTGCTTATGTCAATACCTTTTGTCGCTGCAACCGCCTCAAGCTCGCGCCTTAAGCCGTCACTTATAGCCTTCATGTGCTCGCTGTCCGTATAGCAGCCAACACCCGCACCCAGTATTGCCTGTGGCAGATTGTTGCATACATTCAGCCGGAACTTGCTCCACATTTCCTCACGGATACAGTCTGTCACACGATAATGTATTCCTGTTCCTGCAAAAAGAGTCTCTATTGCCTTTACCCTTGCACTGTCATAAGGCTCTGCAAGCTCTCCGAAAATTATTCCGATAGTTGTTTCAGGGTTAAAATAAAAGCCTTCGCCCTCTTTATGGGAAGCAACCTTTATCAGTGAACGTATCACTTTATCGTCTCCAACTTCTGACGCGATGATCTCCTCGCTGTCCACTCCATTCATAAGGTTCATGACCGTTGTGTTTTCACCCACTATCTCTTTTATGTCCTTGAGTGCCTCCGGCAGCGCACCATATTTTAAAGCCACAATAAGCAGATCCACATCTGCCGCCTCCTGCGGTGTCCAGACCTGTGGATGATATGTCTCATCATTTATAAGACAGCCTTTTTTAAGACGTTCTGCCCTTTCATTTTCAGCCACTACGCCTAAACTTATATCATTTCTTTGTGAAAGTCCCCAGATGACATATGAGCCGACCGCTCCTGCCCCGAGAACCGCAACCTTCTTAATCTGCATTTTTATTCTTTTATCTCCTTATACTTTGAACGTATACTGTGTAAATATAAACCCATAAACCAGAAAATATTTGTTATTATTTTATCATATTCCCGCTTATATGCTCACATTAATTTGACTCCTGCACAAATTTATCAATATGATTATAATAATTTAGAATTTATCAAATAATAGTCTCTCGTTTTATAGTACCAACTTCCTATTGATTTTTGTATTTTATCTGTGATATACTATCGACAATTAATGGTAGTTGCAGCTTAGACAGAGCGAGACGAAAGTTTCCCTCTGTCTATTTTTTTGCGCTTTTTACGTACATGATCCGATTTTCGCAGCTATCACAGTAATAATCATCAATTTTATTTTTAATCAGGAGGATTTAAGAAAAATGCCAAAGAACAGATTCCAGGAAACAATTTTTACTATCATGATGGTGCTTGTTATGGTTTATGCCATGATATGCTACAATATCGCACTCGAATCAGGTGGAATGAAGAATTTCGTATTCGGAGCAGCTTTGAGTGAATTCCCTATCATGATTGTTGCAGCTTTTATACTCGATACTTTCATCGCCGGACCACTTGCCATGAAATGTGCTTTCAAGATCGTCACACCCGGAAAAGACAGACCTATCGCTATCACACTTGCAATATCTATCTTTTCTATATGGTTTATGTGCCCTATGATGAGCTTTATTGCTACAATTCTTTTTAATGGCGGCTTTAACACACAGATGTTTGCTACTTTCTGTGAACTTACAATAAGAAATTTCCCAATGGCTTTCTTCTGGCAGCTTTTTGTAGCCGGACCTCTCGTAAGATTTATATTCGGAAAGATTTTCCGCGAGCGTTAAATTTTCCCAAAAAGATATGCAATACAAACAAGCATATTTATGACCATAATGTATCAAAAAATCGGGCACCGATTTATTCATAGTTGAGCATATACGGAGATATTTAGAGACTGTTGAATTATAATTGAAAACAGCAGTGTCCATGCACGGATGCATGGGCAAGGCATTTCCGCACCATGGAAGGTGCGTAAAGCCGGCTGCGTCATTAATAAAATATTTTCTATATAATTCTTACAGTCTCTTAATATCGTAGTCCAATGCGAAAATATGAATAAATTGGTGTCCGATTTTTATGTTAAATTATTTTAGAAAGCTCCATCAATGAAGTTCTTCATATCCTCTTTCGGTACAAATCCGATCTGCTGTCCTGCAACCTCGCCCTCCTTGAGCGCAATAACTGCCGGAATGTTCATGATACGGAATTCTCTTGCAAGCTCAGGGTTCTGGTCAACATCTACGTTGTAGAACTCGACCCCGTCGATCTCCTCTGAAAGCTCATCAATAACAGGTGCAAGCATTTTGCAAGGACCACACCACTCTGCTGAGAAATCAATGATAGCTGCTTTGCTGCTTCTTACCTGCTCAAATTCACTACTATTTATCTTTTTTACCATAATAATTGTTCTCCTTCCATTACTTTTTAAATATGTGTCATGCCAAAATCAGCTATAACACTATACATTCTGCTTATGCTCTGCCATGTATGCCTCGATATCCTCTGTTGTTCTGATGATATCTTCTGACAGACATACCGCTCCGTCTTCTGTGATAAGGACATCATCCTCTATTCTGATTCCGATCTCCCACTCATCTATATACAGTCCCGGCTCGTCACTTATGATCGCGCCCGGACGGAGCTTCTTGTTGTAATCGACTGTGACATCATGCACATCGATGCCAAGATGATGTGATACTCCGTGCATATAGTATTTTGAAACCTCGACCGACTCCTTTATGAGTCCGAGTTTTATAAGTCCGTCTGCAAGTACTTCCTTGCACACTTCATTTAATTCTTTTGTAGTCATGCCCGGTTTTGCGACTTCCACGATCTTGCGGTTTGCGGCAAGCACAATGTCGTAAACCTGTTTCTGACGCTCCGTAAATTTACCGTTTGCAGGGTAGGTTCTTGTAATGTCGGAATTGTAACCGTCAACTCTCGCACCGAGATCAAGCAGTAAAAGTGTACCGTCCTCGATCGTCTCGCGGTTTGTGTCATAGTGAAGCATTGTACCGTTCATTCCGCTTCCTGCGATAGTAGGAAATGCTGTCCATTCTGCTCCACCACGTCTTACGATATACTCAAAATCTGCCTGAGCCTGATACTCTTTCATTCCCGGCTTTAAATTTGCCATTACATTGCAGAGTCCGTCCTTTGTAAGTGCTATCGCTTTTTTTGTAAGCTCGATCTCATCCTCATCCTTCTGCATACGCTCCTCTGCCACGAGTGGAAAAAGATTTTTTACGGTAACTCCCGGATAATCTGCCTTAAATTCATTGGCTTTTACGACATTGTAATCCGGCAGATCCATTTTCTGATGACGGTAGGTATCGAAGTATGCCGTATATACATCTTCGCGTGTCATCATTCTATCTAGTGTACTCTCAAATTCGTCTATGTATTCCACCTCGTCGATTCCAGAAATTTCCTCGGCTTCCTCCATAGTCACTTTTCTGCCATACCAACGCTCCATCAGAGGATCTGCTTCCTCTATGAAAAGTATTGTCTGTGCAGGTTCTACACATTTATCCAGAACAAGAACCATGTTGTCACGTCTAAGTCCGGTCAGATAAAAGAAATTGCGGTTAGCGTGCGCTGTAAAAAGATCATACTCATCTGCACTTACATGGTGCTCGATGCCTGAGTACAGCACTGCTATCGAATTGTCCTCCATCTTGTCTAAAATTCTTTGTCTTCTGCTTTCAAAATCCATTGTTATTGCCTCTTATCTTTATAATTGTATAATACATACGTTATCACACCGAGCCGATTTTTACAAGGTTATTCACGGTTATCCTTAAGACTCTCCACCATATCCACATTGTCGGCTTTTTTTACGCCTTCCATACCTGAGTATATCCTGAATACGATCACCATGCTCAGTTTAGTCTCCTGTTATGAAGTGACTTTTGTCAAGAGTTAATTTCAAGAAATTTTTCTTAA
>CAVABC010000021.1:0-37305 GCA_963586665.1 Acutalibacteraceae bacterium | reverse complement strand
CAAGCATCCTGTATAATCCTCTAGTTCATGTTTATTTCTGTAATAACTCCTTTTCCTGTTCGTTCTCGAGTAAAAATTGTTCGTCTTTTTTAGATAATTGAAGCTTTTTAATGGCCTTTTCATAATCTGCATCAGATTCTGCATTTGAATTGTTTTCAGTTTGTGCATTTGCAGATACAATTTGGCTATTACTTGTAATAAGTAAAAGCGTGCATAATGCTAAATATAGTATTTTCTTACCCATAGTTTTACTCCTTCTTCTTTTAATACAATTGTGAAACATTATTGTTATATAGACGTCTACAAAGTTATTATATAATATAAATCTAAAGAAATAGCAAAAGAAAAACTTAAAAAACTAAAGAAAATCTTAAAAATTCTAAAGAAAACCTGAATCTGTGAAATTCAGTTGTTTTTTTACAGGATACCATTTCCACGAAAATTTTCGGACTATCTGCCTGCAATTCTCAAAGAAATAATCCTGTAAGTTGCATTCTTGTCTTAACTTCAGCTAGAATACCTAAAAAAGAGTACACGAAATAAAGCCATATGTTATTCAGTTCATTTATGCGATTGCGAAACGATTGTAAACATCCATGAAAGCCTGTCGCCAGACATTACTTCGACCCAGGGCAAGAACAACTTGCCGACCATGTATCGTAAGATGACCTGCTATCTGTATGAGGTTACTGATTACTGTCCGTATACGACGGCGACTTACAGGATGCTTGCTTTTCAAAGATTCCTGCTCAATGAGTCTGAGGATGTTGTAAGCAAGTATGGTAAGTTCAAGAACAAGCTCATTCGTTTCAAATTTACTTGAGGGCAATCTTGTAATACCAAGTGCAGGCTTGTAATACTCAGGATCATCTGCTGTTTCGCGGATGCACTCATAGGCAGTTTTGCCTTGACAATCAGCGGTTAATAATTATGTATAGCCTTTATATGTTTTTAATAGATGATATATATAGTAAAACAGCATGGGTTGAAGGAGAAATTAGTCATTTCGTAGAAAAATAAATTTAATGTTGTAAAGTGATGCAATTTCATGTATCTTATTATAAGGAAATGAATTTTGCGACAAACTTTTATGCATAATTAGTGCTTATAGATTACATAAATAGTGATTATACCGTTGTAAAATGAAATTTTTAAAAGAAGAAATTGCAAAATGATATAGCGGATATATCAAATATGTATTTCAATCTGGGGATTATATGGATTTATTTGATTACATGAGAGAACAGAATAAGGAAACCTCAGGACCCCTTGCATCGCGGATGCGTCCAACTACACTTGATGAGGTAGTTGGGCAGCAGCATATAGTAGGCAAAGATAAGCTGCTATATCGCGCGATAAAGGCTGATAAGCTAAGCTCGATCATCTTTTACGGGCCACCGGGCACCGGAAAGACCACTCTGGCAAAAGTGATAGCACATACCACAAGCGCAGAGTTTATGCAGATCAATGCCACATCAGCCGGCAAAAAGGACATGGAAGAGGTTGTGGAACAGGCAAAAGCCAATCAGGGTATGTATCAGAAGAAAACGATACTGTTTATCGACGAGATACACCGGTTCAACAAAGGTCAGCAGGATTATCTGCTTCCGTTTGTGGAGGACGGTACGATCATCCTGATAGGTGCTACCACGGAAAATCCTTACTTCGAGGTAAACGGAGCTTTACTTTCGAGATCAGTCATATTTGAGCTTAAAAAGCTCTCGACAGACGATATAAAGACACTGCTTAAAAGAGCGCTGACTGACAGGGAAAAAGGCATGGGTGCTTACAATGCACAGATAGATGAGGATGCACTTGATTTTCTTGCAGATGTTTCAAACGGAGATGCGCGTGCAGCCCTTACAGCGATAGAACTTGGAGTGCTGACCACGGACAGAGCTGAGGACGGTATCATTCACATTACTATAGATGTTGCAAGCGAATGTATTCAGAAGCGTGTTATTTCTTATGATAAAAAGGGAGATAACCATTACGATACTATATCTGCTTTTATAAAAAGTATGCGTGGCTCAGATCCTGATGCAGCGGTTTATTATTTGGCACGGATGCTCTATGCCGGGGAAGATGTAAAATTTATAGCACGAAGGATCATGATACTGGCTTCAGAGGATATAGGAAATGCCGATCCGATGGCTATGGTCGTTGCCTCATCTGCAGCGGCAGCAGTTGAGCGAGTGGGGATGCCTGAGGCACAGATCATACTGTCACAGGCTGTCACATATATGGCTAGCGCACCGAAGAGCAATGCAGCATGCAATGCCATTTTCGATGCCATGCGTGTCGTAAAAGAGACAAAGACGCCGCCTGTTCCGGCACATCTGCAGGATGCACATTACGGAGCGGCAGAAAAGCTTGGGCACGGAGTCGGTTACAAATACGCGCACGATTATCCAAATCACTATGTAAAGCAGCAATATCTGCCGGACGGTCTTACAGATCAGGTTTTCTACAGACCTACTGATATAGGCTATGAGGCAAAGATACAGGAATATTTCGAAAAAATTCATAACGAAAATAAATCAGACCAGGAGGATCTTTAAATGAAAAAGTATACAGAAATGACAAAAGACGAGTTATTGCAGGAAAAGACAGCACTTGAGGCTGAGTACGAGAAGATTAAAGGGCTTGGCTTAAGCCTTGATATGTCACGTGGAAAGCCGGGAACAGATCAGCTTGACCTTTCACTTCCTATGCTTGATGTCTTAAAATCAGACAGTGATATGAAAAGTGAATCAGGTCTTGATGTAAGAAACTATGCATGTCTTGATGGAATACCTGAGGCAAAGGCACTTATCGCAGGAATGGTAGGAGCTAAGCCTGAGCAGGCTATCGTATACGGCAACTCAAGTCTTAACATCATGTACGATCAGGTTTCACGTGCATTTATTTTCGGTCTTTGCGGAAACACACCGTGGTGCAAGCTTGACAAGGTCAAATTCCTATGCCCTGTACCGGGATATGACAGACATTTTGCCATCACAGAGGATTTCGGAGTTGAAATGATTAACATCCCTATGACAGAGGATGGTCCTGATATGGATATGGTAGAGCAGTATGTAAACAACGATGCATCAGTAAAAGGTATCTGGTGCGTACCGAAATATTCAAACCCACAGGGGGTTGTATATTCAGATGAGACAGTAAAAAGATTCGCAAAGCTTAAACCCGCAGCAGATGATTTCAGAATCTTCTGGGATAATGCATATACAGTACATCATCTCTATGATGACGATCAGGCACAGATCCTTAATATCTTAGATCTCTGCGAGAAGGAGGGAAATCCTGATATGGTATTTGAGTTCTGTTCAACAAGCAAGGTAAGCTTCCCGGGAGCCGGTGTTGCAGGAATCTGTACATCAGAGAAGAACCGTGAGGATATCAAGAAACGTCTCACAATCCAGACGATCGGACATGACAAGATCAACCAGCTGCGCCATGCAAGATTTTTCAAGGATATGGACGGCTTAAAAGCTCATATGTCAAAGCATGCGGCACTTATCAGACCTAAGTTCGATATGGTAGATGAGATGCTTGAAAAGGAGATCGCATCAAGAGGAATCGGAAGCTGGATCAAGCCATTAGGAGGATATTTCTTCGGATTTGAGGCTCTTGAGGGCTGTGCAAAGGAGATCGTAGCTAAATGTAAAGAGGCAGGTGTTACACTTACAGGTGCAGGTTCTCCATTCCCATACAAGAAAGATCCTAAGGACAGCGTAATAAGAATCGCTCCGACATATCCATCAATCGAGGAGCTTGAGAAAGCTACAGAAGTATTTACGGTAGTTACACGTATGGTAAGCGTAAACAAGCTGCTTGAGGCGTAGGATATTTGTTTCGCATGTCAGATCTGCCATACATCTTATCATCTGCCGGGTGGCATAGGCAGTTTGTACAATTGGAATATGTCATATTTGTGCACATTTTTTCGGGATTTGATATTTACAAATCCCGAATTTTGTGTAAGATATAAATATCTTTTTAAATTGTGTCTTGCATATGTTTTATGCAGGTTTCTTTTTGTGGCATTCAGCCACTATTTTTTTACCCAATTTTTAGTTTGAAACAAATTAATAACTTATATTTAAAAATATTTTTTACAGAAAGGGTTTTTATATTATGAAAGAAATTTTTCAGGAGTATGGCGGAATACTCATCACTGTTGTAGCTATTTTATCAATTATCCTTGTAGTGACTGCTGTTATCGGTTCGGACTCAAACAGTGTTATAGGAAGAGCTTTCGGAGATCTTATTTCAGGTTTTTTGTCGCAGGCTAATTCGAGCATTAAGTAGAGGTGGCGCATGGAGCTTGGAAAGGAATATTTTGGTCCGCTGTGGAGTTTTGTTGCCAGTAATGAGATCACGGATATTGATTACAATGGCAAGGAAATCTGGCTGACAAACATTTTTAATGAGCGGTTTCGGGCAAACCAGCAGTTTGTCACACAGTATATGACACCTGCATTTGTGGAGCAGTTTACGCAGAGGATTGCAAATGTGGTAAGCAGGCAGTTCAATAAGCGTAATCCGGAGCTTGAGGCAGAGACGAGTGAGCTTCGAGTAACCATATTACATGAGTCTGTGGCAAAGTCCGGCAGGAGCATAAGCATCAGAAAGACTCCTCCCCTTATAAGACTTACAGCAGAGTCTGCGATAGCGGAGAAATTCTGCCCGCAGGAACTTCTTACGATTCTTATAAACTGCGTACGGACAAAGATGAATATCACCTTTTGCGGTATGCCGGGCATAGGAAAGACTGAGTGCGTGAAGTTCTTTTCGCAGTTTATACCGGCAAACGAGAGGGTAATAACGATTGAGGATACGCTTGAGATCAGATATGCAGAGACAAATCCGGGAAAAGACTGTATAGAAATGAAGGTCAGCGAGGATGTATTTGGGTATTCAGAGGCGATAAAGTCATGTCTTCGTATGAATCCCAAATGGATCATGCTCTCAGAAGCCAGATCAAAAGAAGTTAAATATCTGCTCCAGAGCTGGAGTACTGGGGTGCGTGGGATGACCACACTGCATACGGATGATGTGCGAAACATTCCTGATCGAATACTCAATATGCTTGAGAGCCGCATTGATGCAGAGCGCATGGAAAATGATATATATCAGGCACTTGATGTGGGAATTCTCATCAGAAAGAGACGCAATGATGAGGGTGTAGTCTACAGATATATAGATCAGGTGTGTTTTTTCTACAGGGAAAACTGTACGAATAATGTATTTATGCTCGTATCGGATGGTCAGATTGTTACGCATGATATACCAAAGATCATACTGCGAAGATTTAAGAGAGAAGGTGTTGACGATCCGTTTCTTCCTGTAGGGGAAAAGGAGGTCGTGTTATGACATATGTGCTTATTTTGTTTCTTACATATGTACTGCATCTGATGTTAAAGCTTAGCTGGGTATCGACAGGGATAGTACTCGTATTTTTATTTGTTATGCAGCATTTTCACAGGAAAAAGCATACGAATTTTCTAGAGGCAAGAAAGCGTTTTTTAGATGTTTCGCTTTATATTGATACGCTATTGTACTCGTTTCTCAAGGAGAAAAAGATAATACGAGCATTTGAAGATGTAAAGAGCACGCTTGAGGAAGGACACATGAAATCCGTGGTGAGCAGGGCACTTGATCATATGATGCTGACCTTTGATGAGACATCAGTTTTTGTGGATGCGATGAAGATCGTAGAGTATGAATACAGGTGTAACAGGATCATAAGCGCACATGAATTTATGGCTCATGCGGAGTATTATGGCGGAGATATCAATGAGTCTGCAAAGATACTGTTGCAGGATAAAGGTGCATGGGAGCGCAGGATACTTCACAATATCGAGGACAGACAGAGGATGTTTAGGCAGATCATACTCTCGGTTGCAACCTCTGTCATCATATGCGGTATTATTCTGTATCTCCCGATCCTCAATATGGACATAAGCGGAAATATTATAGTGCAGATCTTAGCGATAGTACTTGTTGTACTTGATGATCTTATTATACTGTGGGGGCAGCGATTTCTTGAGGTGGATTATCTGAGCGTGGATCTGCTTCCTGATGATGAAAAACATGCCATGAAGCTGGAAGAGTACAAAAATTACAATGCGAAAAAGGAGTTTCGCACATCACTTCTTATGGCTGTTATTCCGGCAATCGCAGCAGTGTATCTTATTTTTACCGGCAGACAGTGGCCTGCCGCAGCAGCTATGGGGATTACACTTATCATGCTAAATCAGCACAGGATAGGACACAGGCTTATGAAGAAAAATCTCATAGCTGAGGTAAAAAGTGCATTCCCAAAGTGGCTTATGGATCTGGCTCTTCTCATACAGAGTGAAAACGTGCAAGTGGCGATACAAAAGTCGAGAGAGCATCTGCCTGTCATACTAAAGGGCGAGGTGCAAACGCTTGTGGACAGGCTGGATGTAGAGCCGGAGAGTTCCGGTCCGTATCACAGATTTTTGGAGTGCCTTACCCTGCCGGAGATAAATGCCGCTATGGGAATGCTCTATGCGGTATCTATCGGAAACAGTGGCAACTGTGGCAGTCAGATAGAGGAGCTTATCACCAAAAATCTCGAGATGCTTGATGCGGCTGATACTGAACGGCTTAAGGATAAAACCGCGGGAATGTATCTGCTTTTCCTTGCACCTGTGATCACAGCCTCATTTAAGATGATAGTGGATATGGCGATTTTCCTCTTGAGCTTTCTGGCATACAGAGTCGTGTAGGAGGTGTGATGGATGAGTCAGATAATGAAGGCCTTTTTAGGTGTATTTCTTATTATGTTTATGGCGGTTACATCATCAGGAGTGTTGTCTGGGTTTCTGACTGTTGTGGAGGCACAAAATCTCCATGCACAGATAATAAATGAGCTTGAGGACAGCGATTTTTACAGTGGTGTGGCAAAACAGTGTTTTGAAAGTGCAGCTGAAAAAAATGACACACTTTCGATCACATTTTACATGGCTGACAACAGTACGCATACAGTGGCAAGTGCATCTGAGATACCAGCTTCTTCGGATGTAGTAAAGGCAAGGGTAGAGCTTAGATTTAATTACAAAGTTGCATTTTTCGGCATTGACCAGGAGCATGTGCTGAGCGGATATGCGATGTAAACAGTGAAATAATATAGCAGTCATGAATATGCTATGTATACAATGTAAGCTACAAATAAAAGAAAACGCAGGAAATTGCAAAAGGGACAGGTTATATGGAAGTAATAATTGAAGAGTTCGGAGGGAGCATATTAATGCTCCTTCTGGGATCGGGAATAGTGGGTGTGCTTACGTACATTGCCACAATAGTTTAGGAGGTTTTTATGAAGGAAATATTCAGGCAATATGGCAGCATTATGATAGCTGCCTGTGCAACAGCAGCGTTTCTTGTGCTTATGGGAAATATTTTTCTGGCACAGGGCGGCATGCTTGCGAGGATGATATCTGTGTGGGGCAACGGAGGGATATAAAAGAACAGAGACATGAAAGACAAGTATGTGAATGGTAAATATATGATGAGTGAAAACACAAATGGAGGTCATAGATGAAAGAAATAATGCAGACTTATGGCTCGATGATCGTTGCCGTCATAATATGTATCATGTTGCTTTCGTGCTTTCCGGCAGTAAGAAGCCGGATGGGTGAAGTTTTCCGGTATCAGGAGGTTCTCTCCGGTACCGGGAAGAACAGTGACTATGACAGCTACAGATCACAGAAAATTCCTAAGATAGCACTTAAGGACTCGTTTGTTGAAACAGGCATGGTGCTTAAAGTGGCGGAGATGTTTGAAGTTACATCAGATGCAAGAAATCTGTCACAGCTTCAGATATATGCAGTATACGATACAGCAGGGCAGGAGCACAGTGCGTACATAGGGCAGGATGGACAGATGATAGAGTTTCCGTGTGCCGGAATATATACCATGTATGTAAAGATATTGTGCAAAAACGGGATGGAGGATTACGCAAAGGTGAATATCCCAGTCAATCAGAAAACAGCAGGAGGTAAACTATGAAAAATGTAGTACTTGGTATAATAGGCTGTTTTATCGTGATATACACGGCCATGCTTTCACTTAGCGTTTACAGTGTATCAGTGCGCAAAAACCAGATGGAAAAATGTTTGTCATCGGCACTTATGAGCACTATGAACAAATATTACCAACCGAATATGTATGTTGTGGATAAAGCAGCCGTAGATGATATGCAGGTGGAAAATGAACTGATAAATGATATAGAGGATCGTCTCACATCGGATTCGGATATCGAAACGATGGTATTTGTTTGTGATATGGAAAAGGGCATCATATCCGCAGAGATAGAGGAAGAATTTCAGCTCCCAATGGGGCGCACAAAAACGATAAGTTGTAAAAAGACGATCATAGCAGATCAGCCAATGGAGGAAAATTGAAATGAAAATGAATAGATTGATAAAGGATAAAAGCACTAAAAACGATAAAATGGGAAAAGCCGTATTTATCATACCTGTAGTTGCAATAGCAATAATACTTATAGCATGTATTGTAGTTACGGCAACAGCCGGTTTTGGTAAGAATGATCAATCTAAAAGTGATAAGACAAAGCAGGATATCTCGAATGTAGATAATTCAAATGTAGGTAATTCAAATGCAGATAAAACAAATCCTGATAATTCAGAGTCAAAAAAAGCGAATCGAAGTACGTCAGGTGCAATGGCAAAATTGGAAGAAGTAAAGGATAGCAATTTAGCTGACAGTGAAGCAGATTCAAATGCCGATTCTGCAGATGATACATCAGATGAACATAACAGTACAGGATCGGATGACGGAACAGTTAGTGGAAAGTCCAAAGAAAACTCATCAGGAAATAACGGTTCATCAAGCGTTGCATCAGGTGGTCAATCAGGAAACACAAAATCATCAGGAAGTACTGCTTCATCAGGCAAGAACTCTGGTAATTCCAGTGGTTCAAACAGTAATAATTCCCCATCACAGGGAGACTCTACAGCAAATGAACCTGCCAAAAGCGAACAGCCAAAGAATGAATATGTAGCACCGGGGTGGATCTATTATGGAAGTAAGGCTGGAAATGGGATGACAGGAGAGCAGAAGGCATATCTTGACTCTGTTATCAAGCAGTGGACAAGTGGATCTATATCTGACTCTGAACTTGCTGATATGCTTGATAAAAAAGTAGATGATGAGTGGGGAATATCTATTTCATCTATGGGACTGTCGCAAGGGGACAGGTGCATATATCCATCAAGAAATGATATACCTGATTATGGTGAGGCATTGGCTGAGAGTTATGGAATATATAATTTTACGGGATTGTATACAAAAGGCGAATATGATGAATATGGATATCTTATCTGTTACATGTGGGGAGTTGGCATATTTTAAATTATGAATAGTTGTAACTATTCAGTACAGAAATATGCGGTAGCGCATATTTCGTAAGAAAAAGTATATTATGTAGGAGCAAGCGCCCATCAGCGAAGCTGATTCTCATGCGCTTGCGGCTCGCAACTGTGAAGGTACTGAACAGTTACGAATAGTTTTGTTGGAAATATGAGTATAAATTGTATTAGGGTGTGAGAGTTATGCTAAAAAAAGCAAGAAGAATAACAGTGGGAATATTCGCGTTCATTTTGATTATTATGAATTTTGGAAATAGTAATGTCAAGGCTGATGAATGGAGTGAACCAGTTAAATTTTATAATAAGTATGGAAATAATGCTGTATTTAAACCTACAGGAAAATTTGATGGGGATATTTATTTTTGCTCGGCAGGAAATATATCTACATCAGGGACAAAATATAGAACTATTGGGTACAAAATGAGTGTAAAAGATGATCGTGGAAATGTAATTCAGACAATATATTATCAGATGAGTGGAAGGTATATGAAGCTGAAATGCCAGGTAAGATCATCTGGAAAAGAGTACATGCTATACACAATAGCATTGAATGTTATGAGGCAACGAATGAATTCTAAATCATTAGAAGCTCTTAATGCCGGCAAATGCTCCATTGTCCTTGATGCCTGCATGGTTGTCAGAAAAAATGGTGTCAACAAAGGTGGTATGAATGATAATGGGCCAACATGGGGAAAAGTATATGACACATATGCAGGTATCTCAAAAGCAGCAGGATGGAGTGACAGTGCGTTAAGTGCATTACACTCATACTACGGTAAAACGGTTAGTGGCTTGTTCCATGCGATCGAAGTTAAAAAGACAACCGGAATCAGCAGTGTATCAGGTGGAGGTACTTATTGTTACGGCACAAAAGTGAATATAAGTGCAGCCTGTTCAACAGGATATGATTTCAAAAACTGGAACAATGACGGAACAAAAACTTCGGCATCATACTCATTCTATGTGAATTCGGGTGGTACATACACTGCATATGCAAAAGCATGCGGCATATCGGTGACATTCTGGAGAAATACAAGTGCCACAGATCAGGAGAAGATGTCGAAAAGTTATACTTATGGAGGCAAGAACCAGACATTTCCGTCTGTCGATTGGAAAAGGTGTGGCTATCACATGATAGGATGGGGTAATAACGCATCTGATAGTGTAGCAGGGTATCCTTTTACCTGTGGAGTTGCAGACAACTGGATTTGGGCAAATAAACCGTCTAAGAACATATATGCAGTGTGGAAGGAAAATGAATACACTATAGAGTACGATACCGGGGAAAAAGTGAAAGTAAAATATACGGATATGGTAAAACCGCCTGAACAGAATATGTGCATAGGCTGGATATTAGGAGAAACTTTTCCAGATATAAATTATGCTCCAGGACAGGATATTGTCGTGGCTGATCTTTGTAGACTGCTGGGGATAGAATATACAGATGGGGCAACCATACCGATGTATGCGCTGTGGGAGCATGAGCCTACGATAGAGGCATCTGATATATTCTTTTCGGTAAAACAGGCTAAGGAGGGAATGATAACCAAAGAGTTGATTGGAAGCATGATATATGCTACTGATGTGGAAGATGGAGATATAGCATATGGGGATAACGGCATAAATTATCTGATAGTAAAGGATTTTGATGAATTGAGGATAAAGAATGTCGGAGACAAGGATGCGATAGATATAATACTCGAGGCAAAGGACAGCTATGGAAATATCACTCAGAAGACGATAACGCTTACATTTACGGACACACAGATAAAGGACAGGTCACAAAGCTTTGGGAAGATAAGATTTATCAGCAGTAAGTATTATGGCAAAGATAAAGCAGGAGGTCTCATGGAGAACTCCCGCTGGTTAAAAGATCCTGAATTTAATTCTCTTCTTCGGAAGGCTTTGGCAATTTGATGTAGACCTTTTCGATTCGGTTCTTATCAACTGCCTCGATACGGAGAAGAATATTGTCATCAGTGATAATTATTTCATTTTTTTCAGGTAAATGATCAAGCTGCTCGAGGCAGTAGCCACCGATCGTGTCATAATCATTTGACTCGAGATGAAGACCAAGCTCATCGCTGACATCTTCGAGATTTGCAGAACCAAGAACAAAAAATTCATGATCGCTGAGCTTTGTGATATCGTCCTGTTCATCGGCATCATATTCATCACGGATCTCACCTACTATCTCCTCAAGGAGATCTTCCAATGTGATAAGACCGGCTGTGACACCGTACTCATCAAGCACTATTGCCAGTGAGATTGATGACTGGCGCATCTCAAGGAAAAGATCAGCAGTGTTCTTGTGTTCGTATGTAAAGTATGGCTCACGCATGATACTTCTGATAGAAAAATCGTATGTATTGTCGAGCAGCAGAAGGTCTTTCATATTGATGATACCTATTACATTGTCCGTGCTTTCCTCATAGACAGGAAGACGTGTGAATTTGTCCTCACGGAAGATATCCAAAAGCTCATCATATGTGGCATCGACATGAACGAAAGTCATATCAATACGTGGAACCATGACTTCTTTGGCTTCGGCATCACCGAAATCAAATACATTATGGATCATATCACGTTCTTCATCCTCGATGACACCGGTTTCCTGACCAACGTCGACGATAGTGCGCAGCTCTTCTTCTGTCATGTTGCGGTTTCCGTCTCCGGGTCTTACACCAAACAGGTAGATAACACCCATGGAAAGCTTGTTGATCACAAAAATGACAGGAGTAAGGATTGTCATAAGAGAAGATATCGCACCTGCGATAGCAAGGGATATCTTGTCAGCATTTATGGTGGCAAGAGTCTTTGGTGATACCTCGCCAAATATCAGTATCAGAAAAGTAAGTATTCCTGTTGCAATTCCGGCCCCCATGCTTCCAAAAGTCTTAAGAGCCAGAGAAGTCGCGAGTGATGAAGCCGAAAGGTTTACGATATTGTTTCCGATAAGGATGGCGGAGAGCATCTTTGCGGAGTTCTCTGTTACCTTTAGTACTTTATCTGCCTTTTTGTTACCGGCTTCTGATAACGTTCTCATTCGTATTCTGTTAACAGTAGTAAGAGCAGTCTCCGCAGATGAGAAAAATGCGGAGAGTGCTAATAGTATTATTAAAAATATAATCTGCGATATATCGTCAGCGTCCAAATAATTCACCTCGTATTATTATTTGCAGCTCTAACTCAGGCGCATACGGTATCGTATATTTTAGTTACCGTCTGTACTGTAGTTAGGAGCTTCTTTTGTAATGTGGATATCGTGTGGATGGCTCTCTTTAAGAGATGCGGCAGAAATCTTAACGAACTGTCCGTTCTCTTTGAGATCCTCGATAGTCTTGCAGCCACAGTAACCCATACCTGAACGGATACCACCGATAAGCTGGAATACTGTATCCTCAAGAGTTCCCTTGTATGCAACACGACCTTCAACTCCTTCAGGAACGAGCTTTTTAGCACCTTCCTGGAAGTAACGGTCTTTACTTCCGTTCTCCATGGCAGCGATAGATCCCATACCACGGTATACTTTGTATTTTCTTCCCTGGAATAACTCAAATGTTCCAGGAGCCTCGTCACAGCCTGCAAACATTGAACCCATCATACATACGTTTGCACCGGCTGCAAGAGCCTTTGTCATATCTCCGGAGTATTTGATACCACCATCAGCGATAATAGGGATACCATACTCTTTAGCTACAGAGTAGCAGTCCATGATAGCTGAGATCTGTGGTACACCGATACCGGCAACAACACGTGTTGTGCAGATAGATCCAGGTCCGATACCAACCTTTACAGCATCTGCACCGGCTTCGATAAGAGCCTTTGCAGCAGCACCTGTAGCGATATTGCCTGCGATAACCTGAAGATCAGGATAAGCAGCTTTGATCTTTTTTACAGCCTCGAGGATATTCTTTGAATGTCCGTGAGCAGAATCAACTACGATAACATCTACATGAGATTTAACCAAAGCCTCAACACGCTCCATCATGTTTCCTGTGATACCTACACCGGCACCGCAGAGGAGACGTCCCTGATCGTCTTTTGCTGAAAGAGGATATTTGATCTGCTTCTCGATATCCTTAATTGTGATAAGACCTTTTAAGTTGTTGTCCTCATCTACTATAGGAAGTTTCTCTTTTCTTGCTTTTGCAAGGATCTGCTTTGCTTCCTCAAGAGTGATTCCTTCAGGAGCTGTGATGAGATTTTCAGATGTCATAGACTCTGAAATCTTCTTTGTAAAATCTGTCTCGAATTTGAGATCACGGTTTGTAATGATGCCGACAAGCTTTCCATCCTCTGTGATTGGAACACCTGAGATCTTGAATTTAGCCATAAGATCGTCTGCATCCTGTAATGTATGGTCTGGAGAAAGATAAAACGGATCGGTAATTACGCCGTTTTCAGAACGTTTTACCTTATCGACTTCATCTGCCTGCGCCTCAATAGACATATTTTTGTGAATGATTCCGATACCACCCTGTCTAGCCATTGCGATAGCCATTTTTGATTCTGTGACTGTGTCCATTGCAGCACTCATCATAGGAATATTAAGCACGATCTTTTTGGTCAGATGTGTCTGAAGCTCGATCATGTTCGGTGTTACCTCAGAATACTGTGGAACTAAGAGAACATCATCAAAAGTAATTCCTTCGCCGATAATAGTACCCATTATTAAAATCCTCTCTTTCTTATTGTATTGTAAAATGTAATTTGTATGATGATAGCAAAATAATATGTGAGTGTCAAGAAATTATAAGCACGATTTTAAATAATTATATTATTTATTAGAAAATCTAATAGAAGTCTTTTGCATTAGAAGCAAATATATGCTATATTTTTTATGATGTGATATACAAGGTGTAAAACATAACTTATTTATTAATGTTTAAAAGCAATATGCTAATATTAATGCACATGCTTTTGATCACAGTACAGGAGACATAGTATGGAATTTCGACCATGTATCGATATCCACAACGGAAAAGTCAAGCAGATCGTTGGGGCCTCTTTGAAGGATAGGGGAGACTACGCACGAGAGAATTTTGTGTCAGGGCAGGACAGCAGATTTTATGCGGATATGTATAAATGCTCCGGTATAAAGGGAGGACATATCATTCTACTTAACCCAGTGGATAGTGAATATTATGAGGCAACAAAGCAGCAGGCACTTATGGCATTGCGAGAATACCCGGGAGGCCTTCAGGTTGGCGGAGGTATAACAGCTGAGAATGCAATGGAGTTTATAGATGCCGGAGCGCAGGCGGTCATTGTGACATCCTACGTATTTAAGAATGGCATGATAAATTATGAAAATTTGAAAAAACTGCGGGATACAGTAGGAAGTAGCAGGCTCGTACTTGATTTGTCATGCCGCAAAATGGACGATTGTTATTATATAGTTACCGACAGATGGCAGAAGTTTACCAACGAGACAGTGAACACTGAGCTTCTAGATAAACTTTCAGAATACTGCATGGAGTTCCTCGTACATGCGGTAGATGTGGAAGGAAAAGTAAATGGCATTGAAAAAGATCTTGTAAGCCTTCTTGGAAACTGGGGTAGAATCCCTGTGACATATGCAGGCGGTGTGTCATCATTTGAAGATCTGTATTGCATTAAGGAGCTTGGTAAAAATCATCTTAATGTGACTATAGGAAGTGCGCTTGATCTGTTCGGCGGAACAATGGATTATAATAAGGTAATAGCATTTTGCAATGATTAAATATAAGAACAAACAGTAGCGACTGAATATTAGGTAAGGAGAATATAAAAATGGCAAACTACACAAAAAAGGATATTATTCGTATTGTAGATGAAGAAGACATAGAATTTATCCGTCTTCAGTTTACAGATATTTTTGGAACACTTAAAAACGTAGCTATTACATCCAGTCAGTTGGAGAAGGCACTCGACAATGAGTGTATGTTTGATGGATCGTCTATAGAAGGATTTGTTCGCATAGAAGAGTCAGATATGTACCTACATCCGGATTTGGATACATTTATGGTCTTCCCATGGAGACCACAGCAGGGAAAAGTGGCAAGGATCATATGCGATGTGTATATGGCAGATGGCACTCCTTTTGAAGGGGATCCAAGATATGTTCTCAAACAGCAGATTGTAAAAGCAAAAGAAATGGGATATATATTCAATGTTGGACCAGAGTGTGAATTTTTCCTGTTTCATCTGGACGAAAACGGACAGCCGACTACTATCTCACATGAGAGAGCAGGATATTTTGATCTTGGACCAAATGATCTCGGAGAGAATGCCAGAAGAGACATGGTATTGACACTTGAGGATATGGGATTTGAGATAGAAGCATCTCATCATGAAGTGGCACCGGCACAGCATGAGATAGACTTTAGATATGAGGAGGCACTTAGAGCAGCCGATAATATCATGACATTTAAACTTGCGATAAAGACTATTGCGAAGCGTCATGGACTTTTTGCAAGTTTCATGCCTAAGCCGAAATTCGGCGTGAGTGGTTCTGGAATGCATATCAATATGTCGCTCTCCAAAGATGGAGTAAATATATTTGACAGCAAGGAGGATGAGCTTGGACTTAGCGAGGAGGCATATTATTTTATAGGTGGCATTATGAAGCACATGAAAGGTATGACTGTTATAACGAATCCTATCATAAATTCGTACAAGAGATTTGTACCGGGATTTGAAGCTCCAATCTACATTACCTGGTCAGCTACAAACAGAAGCCCGCTTATCAGAATACCGGCATCAAAAGGCGAGGGAAGAAGAGTAGAACTTAGAAATCCGGATCCTTCGGCTAATCCATATCTTGTGCTTGCAGTATGCCTTGCTGCCGGACTTGATGGCATTAAGAATAAAATCAAGCCTGATGCAGAGCTTCGTGAAAATGTATTTGAACTTACAGAATCAGATAAGGAAAGACTCGGAATAGAGGCACTTCCAGCTGATCTTCACGAGGCTGTTGAAGAGCTTAGAAATGATACATTTATAAAAGAAGCCTTAGGGAAACATATTGCTGACAAATATATCGAGGCAAAAGAAGCAGAGTGGAAAGAATACAGATCAGCAATTACTCAGTGGGAAATAGATGAATATCTATACAAATTCTAATAGAGGGTGTAGCATACTGTGAATAATATTGTGATAGCATTTCCAAAAGCAGAAGTGGCCAAATCAATAAAAAAAATATTAGCGCAGAGCGGTTATTCAGTAACATCAGTTGTGACGACTGGAGCAGCGGCACTTTCGAGCATGAGCGGACTTGATATGGGTATAGTGATCTGTGGATACCGTTTCTCGGATATGATGTACCATGAAATTTACGAATATATGCCAAAAGAGTTTCAGATGCTTCTGATAGCATCGGCATCGGGCGTTCTCGAAAAAGATGTTGACAATTTGATATCGCTTTCGATGCCTCTAAAGGTTCATGAGCTATTACAGACTGTTGAGATGATGGATTATACCATTACCAGAAGACGCAAAAAGCTCAGGCAGAAACCAAAAGTTAGATCAAAAGAGGATCAGGAGATGCTTGAACAGGCTAAAGGTGTCCTTATGGAGCGAAATGGATTTTCAGAGGAAGAGGCTCATCGGTACATACAGAAAAGAAGTATGGACAACGGTACAGGATTGGTGGAGACGGCACAGATGATACTCAGTCTATTGACTGATATCTGATAATGAGTTTTATGGCGCGTAATAGGCACTTTGGTGTAAACAATAACACTGTAAATAATCAAAAGATGATAAATGATAAAAAAAGATATTTACACTAACATAGTAAAGTGATAAATTGATAATAACTGCAGATATGAAAAGGAGAGAAAACATGTTTCAGATTAATGATAACTTTCAAAAATTACCTGGAAGCTACCTGTTTAGTACAATAGCAAAAAAGGTTGCGGCATATCAGGAAGCTAATCCTGACAAAGAGATAATCAGACTTGGCATCGGAGATGTTACACAGCCACTCGCACCGGCCATTATTGATGCACTTCACAAGGCAGTTGATGAGATGGGGAATGCCGCTACATTCCACGGATATGCACCTGATCTTGGTTATGAGTTCCTCAGAAAAGCCATAGCAGACAATGACTACAAGGCAAGAGGATGCGATATAGCGGCAGACGAGATCTTTGTATCAGACGGAGCAAAGAGCGATTCAGCAAATATTCAGGAGCTTTTCGCAGCAAAAAGCCGTATAGCAGTGACAGATCCTGTTTACCCTGTATATGTTGACTCAAATGTCATGGCAGGAAGAACAGGCACATATGATGCAAATACAGAGACCTGGAGTGATGTCATCTACATGCCATCCACAGCAGACAACGGATTTGTACCGGAGCTTCCAAAGGAAGTACCTGATATGATCTATCTGTGTCTTCCGAACAACCCTACAGGAACAACTCTCACAAAGGAACAGTTACAGGTATGGGTTGACTACGCAAACAAGAACGGTTCAGTGATCATCTTCGATGCAGCTTATGAGGCATATATCAGCGAGGCAGATGTACCACATTCTATCTACGAGTGTGAAGGTGCAAGAACATGTGCCATCGAGCTTCGAAGCTTCTCAAAGAATGCAGGATTTACAGGAGTACGTCTTGGATTTACGGTAGTTCCTAAGGATCTTAAATGTGGAGACATATCACTTCACGCTATGTGGGCACGTCGTCACGGAACAAAATTCAACGGTGCACCATACATCGTTCAGAAAGCAGGCGAGGCTGTATACTCTGAGGAAGGAAAAACACAGCTTAAGGATCAGGTAGCATACTACATGAACAATGCAAAGACAATAAAGACAGGTCTTGCAGAGGCAGGATTTACAGTATACGGTGGTGTAAACGCTCCATATATCTGGCTCAAGACACCTGATAAGATGACATCATGGGAGTTCTTTGATTACCTTCTTGAGAATGCAAATGTAGTTGGAACACCTGGATCAGGATTCGGACCAAGCGGTGAAGGATACTTCAGACTGACAGCGTTCGGTAACTATGAGAATACAGTAAAGGCACTTGAAAGAATTAAAGCTTTATAAGATAGGATTGCAGAATTATAAAAAATATAATTATAAGATGTACAGTTATAGAAAAACCGCAGATTTTGGGATTTTAGAAATTCCGGAACCTGCGGTTTTTTAGTGCAATTTAATTTAAAATACTAACAGCAATTTTGTTATATGAATTATGAGTTTTTCTTGAATCCTGCTCTCTTACGGAGTGTTGGGTCAAGGATTTTCTTTCTGATACGAAGGCTTTCAGGTGTTACCTCAAGAAGCTCGTCTGTATCAATGAAATCAATAGCCTGCTCAAGGCTTAAAATTCTAGGAGGAACGAGTGTGAGTGCCTCATCAGCGGAAGATGAACGTGTGTTTGTAAGATGTTTTTTCTTACATACATTAAGCTCGATATCCTCGGCTTTTGCACACTGTCCGATTACCATTCCTGAGTAAACCTTCTCGCCAGGCTTGATGAAGAGAGTTCCTCTTTCCTGTGCGGAGAAAAGTCCATAAGTTACAGCTTCGCCTGACTCGAAAGCGATAAGTGAACCTGTAGCACGGTATGCGATATCGCCCTTGTATGGCTCGTATCCGTCAAACATAGTGTTTAAGATGCCGTTACCCTTCGTATCTGTCATGAACTCGCCACGGTATCCGATAAGACCACGTGATGGAATGTGGAACTCAAGTCTTGTGTAGCCACCTGCTATTGAACCCATGTTTCTAAGTTCACCCTTACGCTGCTGGAGTTTTGAGATAACAGCTCCTGTAAAATCGTCTGGTACATCGATGTAAGCAAGCTCCATTGGCTCAAGTTTTTTACCGTTCTCGTCATATTTGTAAAGAACCTCTGCTTTACTTACTGCAAATTCATATCCCTCACGACGCATATTCTCGATGAGGACTGATAAGTGAAGCTCTCCACGTCCAGATACCTTAAAGGAATCAGCAGATTCTGTCTCCTCAACACGAAGTGAAACATCAGTGTTAAGCTCACGGAGAAGTCTGTCGCGGATATGACGGCTTGTTACGTATTTTCCTTCCTGACCTGCAAGAGGACTGTCATTTACAATGAAGTTCATCGAAATAGTAGGCTCTGAGATCTTCTGGAAAGGAATTGCCTCAGGTGCTTCAGGGGCACAGATCGTATCTCCGATATGGATATCTGCGATACCTGAGATAGCTACGATAGAACCGATATTTGCCTCAGTTACATCTACTTTGTTTAATCCGTCAAACTCGTAGAGCTTGCTGATACGGACTTTCTGGAGCTTGTCAGGATCGTGATGGTTTACAACAACTGCCTCCTGATTTACTTTGAGCTTACCGTTATCAACTTTACCGATTCCGATACGTCCAACGTACTCATTGTAATCAATAGTACTGATAAGAACCTGTGTGTTTGCATCAGGATCTCCTGTTGGAGCAGGAATGTAATTTACGATAGTCTCAAAAAGTGGTGTCATGTCTTTTTTCTCATCATTGAGATTGATCATGGCATAGCCATCTCTTGCTGATGCGAAAACGAATGGGCAGTCAAGCTGCTCATCTGATGCGTCAAGATCCATGAAAAGCTCTAACACTTCATCAATAACCTCGTCTGGTCTCGCCTCAGGACGGTCGATCTTGTTTACACATACGATGATAGGAAGATTTAAGGCGAGAGCCTTCATAACTACGAATTTAGTCTGAGGCATAACACCCTCGAAAGCGTCAACCACGAGGATAACGCCATTTACCATCTTAAGGACACGCTCTACCTCGCCACCGAAATCGGCATGGCCTGGTGTATCTATGATGTTGATTTTAATATCCTTATACTGAATAGCTGTGTTCTTAGAGAGGATTGTGATACCTCTTTCACGCTCAATGTCGTTTGAATCCATTACACGTTCCTGAACTTCCTGATTGTCACGGAACACACCGCTTTGCTTAAGAAGCTCATCTACAAGTGTAGTTTTACCATGATCAACGTGGGCAATAATTGCAATATTACGAATATCGTCTCTTGTTGTTTTCATATTTTCCTTCTTTCTTTAATAAATAAAGCTAAGTTTGCAACTAACTTATTCTATCATAATTTTTCCAATGTGCAAGTTTTCATTGAAAGTTTTTAAAAAATTAAGTTTAAGGCCATTGGATTAATCGACAACATTTGAGAAAATATACAGTGTAAAAATGATAAAAATAGCTGGAAAAACATTTTACAAAAGGAAGGGAGAAAATATTCATGGCAGATAAAATGTTTGAAAACAACCAGGTATCTATTATCGGAGAGATCGTTTCAGAATTCCAGTTTAGTCACGAGGTGTATGGAGAGGGCTTTTATATGATGGAGGTATCAGTAAGACGCCTTTCTGATTTTGTGGATTATATTCCGGTGATGGTTTCGGAGAGGCTTATTGACGTGGAGGGCGACTATGTAGGACAGAGCGTGTACATAAGCGGTCAGTTCCGTTCGTTCAACCGACATGAGGAGCGCAAGAACAGGCTTGTGCTTTCGGTCTTTGCAAGAGAGCTTGAGATACTCGATACAGATTACGACGAGGATGCGGCAAATCAGATATTCCTTGACGGTTATATATGTAAAGAGGCTGTCTACAGAAAGACTCCGCTTGGCAGGGAGATAGCGGATCTGCTCGTTGCGGTAAACCGGTCATACGGAAAATCGGATTATATTCCATGCATATGCTGGGGCAGGAATGCGAGATTTGCATCTGGCTTTGAGGTCGGCACACATGTGCAGATATGGGGCAGGATACAGAGCAGGGAATATGTTAAGAAGCTCAGTGAAACACAGGTTGAGCAGCGAACAGCATATGAGGTTTCTGTAAGCAAAATAGAGATATAAATACGGGAAATTCGAAAACTTGCAAAAAAAGCATTAATGTGGTATTTTTCTACATATCTTAGCTGCAAAATACAAATGCAGTTATTATTTATATGGAGGCGTGTGTATTATGGAAAACGGCGCAGTACAGATTTATTACGGTGAAGGACATGGCAAGACAGGTGTTGCAATAGGAAGCGCAATAAGTGCTGCCTGTGAGGGAAAACAGGCTGTCATAATCCAGTTCCTCAAGGGGAAAAATGAGCAGGAATTTTTGAGCAGGCTTGAACCGGAAGTCAAATTTTTTAATTTTTCAAGAGCAGGGATACTATTTGAGCAGCTCGATGAGGACAGCAGGCAGGAAGAGATCATGAATATCAAAAATGGTTTCAATTATGCAAAAAAGGTAGTGTCTACGGGAACTGGAACGGTAGTGGTGCTTGATGAGATACTCGGTCTTTTGGATCTGCATCTGATAACAGCAGACGAGCTGGCAGAACTTCTGGCATCAAAGCCGGAGGATGTGACTGTTATAATGACAGGACGTGTACTTGATGACAGTATCAGGGATCTGGCCGATGAGATATACAATATCGCACCTGAAAAATAATGTGAAGGCAAGTTGACAAGGAAAAGGCATAGTGATATGATTATGCTATACGTTATATAGACAGATAGAGGTCGCGCGACTTATCAGTACATTTCATGATGCCGCAGGGGCAGATGAGTGGGATGGAAAGGAATAGCGCCGAAAGGATCAGTTTTCTGCGGACTGGTTCTTGGGCATGGAGTTAAAAGCTTTATGACTGTCATCATATTTGATGGGGAGCTATCGTGATTCGGAAAAAGAATTGGGACCGGCTCAAAAGGCTGGTCCTTTTTTAGGATAATAACGAAACAACAAACATAAGAAGGAGATATGATCATGGCAATTTTCAAAGGAGCAGGCGTAGCTATCGTTACACCAATGTATGACAACGAAGAGGTAAATTACGATAAGCTTGAAGAGCTTATCAATATGCAGATAGATCAGGGAACAGACGCGATCGTCATTGCCGGTACAACAGGCGAGAGTGCATGTCTTTCAATGGAGGAGCATTCAGATGTTATAAAGGCAGCAGTCGAGTTTACAAAGCACCGTGTGCCTGTAGTGGCAGGAACAGGCTCTAACTGCACAAAGACAGCCGTACAGCTCTCACAGGAAGCTGAGGAGTACGGAGCTGACGGACTTCTCGTAGTCACACCATACTACAACAAGGCTACACAGGCAGGTCTTTTCAATCACTATGCACAGATCGCAGACAGCACAAAATGTCCTATTATCATGTACAATGTACCGGGACGTACAGGCTGCAACCTACTTCCAGAGACAACAGCAAAGCTTTTTGCTGCAAAAGAAAATATCGTGGGATTAAAAGAGGCTACAGGCAATCTGGCACAGGCATCACAGACTATGTACCTGACAGATGGAAAGATCGATATGTACTCAGGTGAGGACGGACTTGTGCTTCCACTTATGTCTATCGGAGCTATCGGTGTGATCTCGGTATGGAGCAACGTGGCACCTGCAAAGGTACACGCACTCTGCGACAGCTTCTTTAAGGGCGATATCGAAACAGCACAGAAGCTTCAGAGAGAGGCACTTCCACTTGTTGATGCTCTTTTCTCAGAGGTAAATCCTATCCCTGTAAAGAAAGCATTAAACCTCATGGGACTTAATGTAGGACCACTCAGAAGTCCTATGTGTGAGATGGGTGAGGAGAATGCAAAGAAACTTGCAGCAGTTATGCAGGAGTACGGAATCAAGCTTGCCTAGTGCGAGGGTTAGAAAGGACAAGATACAAAATGACAAAAGTAATAATGAATGGTTGCAACGGAAAAATGGGACAGACTATCACAAATATCTGCAAATCGGATGCAGACGTTGAGATAGTGGCAGGAATAGATCTTTACGACGGGATTGATAATGATTATCCGGTATTTTCCAGTATAGATAAATGTGATGTAGAGGCTGATGTAGTTATTGACTTTTCAAACGCAAAGGCTGTAGACGGTGTGCTTGATTACTGTGTGGACAAGCAGATCCCTGTTGTTTTATGTACTACAGGACTCTCAGATGAGCAGCTTGAGAAGGTTGAGGAGTGCTACAAAAAGGTAGCTGTCCTTAAATCAGCAAACATGTCACTCGGAGTAAATACACTTATGGCCCTCCTTAAGAAAGCCGCACAGGTATTTGCACCGGCAGGTTTTGACATGGAGATCGTAGAAAAACATCATAACTTAAAGCTCGATGCACCGTCTGGAACAGCACTTGCACTTGCTGATTCCATGAATGAGGCACTCGGCAATGAGTATCATTATGTATACGACCGCAGTCAGGTAAGACAGCAGCGTGATCCAAAGGAAATCGGTATATCAGCAGTTCGCGGTGGAAATATCGTAGGAGAGCATGAGGTGTTTTTCTGTGGACAGGATGAGGTTATAGAGTTTAAGCACACAGCTTACTCAAAAGCCGTATTTGCAAAGGGTGCAGTTGAAGCTGCCAAGTTCTTAAAAGGAAAAGCTGCCGGACATTACGATATGGCAGACGTTATTGCAGCAAAATAATTGATCTATAGCCGTATGCATTTGTTAAAGTACATGGACAATAGTCCTTGATTTAATTAAGCATAGGGATTATAGTATAGAAGTATTGAGAATAAATAGAAAACAGGGGAGCTGGCATTAAGCCGGCTGAGAGTAGACTGACAGCGTCTAGACCCGTAACCTGATTTGGATAATGCCAACGTAGGATAATATCGTAAGAAGAATGATTTTGAGCGGATATGCCTTTTTGGTGTATCCGCTCTTTTAGTAAGTGGGCATCGAAGATGCGAATTCGAGATGCATGTTGTGTGTTCACTTGTCACGGAGCAGATATGGATAAATACATAGAAAATCTCAGAACAAAAAGCCCACTCATCCACAACATTACCAACATGGTTACGATAAATGATGTGGCAAATATAGAGCTGGCATGCGGAGCGCGCCCGATAATGGCGATGGCACCGCAGGAGATGGAAGAAGTCACAGGCATATGTGACGGATTAAATTTGAATATAGGAACACCATCGGCTGAGCGTTTTGAGGCAATGCGCATAGCTGCCCTTACAGCGCAGAAAAAGGGAATACCGATAACACTTGATCTGGTCGGTGTCGGGGTGAGTCGTTTCAGGATGGATTTCGTGCAGAGCCTTTTATCGGATGTGAAAATCGATGTGATAAAGGGAAATCTTTCAGAAATCAAAGCTGTTATGGAACATGGACACTGTGAAGGCGGTGTGGAAGTGACAGATGAGGCTGACGAGGCATACATAATGGAGCTTGCAGGAGCTGTTGCGCAGAAGTTTGACTGCGTTGCGGTGATAACCGGTGAAACGGACTTTATAGCCGAAGTATCAGATTATGGAGAGTATGGCACAAATACATCATTTGATGGGAATATGCAGGTGCCAGGATCGCGGTTCGTGGAAAAGTATAAGGCAGATAGTGTAACCGGTGGAAATCCGATGATGAAAAAGGTCACAGGAACAGGCTGTCAGCTTTCAGGCCTTATAAGCTCTTTCGTGGCAGCAAATCCAGAGGATAAATTTGGCGCGGCAAAGACGGCTCTACAATGTATGAAGCGTGCCGGGGAGCTTGCGGCAGATGACCTGTTTTGCAAAGAACCGGAAATGGAAAGAAAGGCCGGAAAGACAGCACCTGAAAGTGGTTATATCATGGGAAATGTAACATATCGGGATCGGATAATTGATGCGGTTTATAGGATATGTTGTGATCCGCATTAGTAAAGAATATAGAAATAAAGCATATAAAATTGAAGCATGCGAATCAGCATATTTTTATACAAAATATGGATATAAAAAAAGCCAAAATAATAGAAATGAAACGAGATGAAAGAAATGGATAGATCAGCATTAAAACTGTATGCGATTACAGATAGACAGTGGCTGCGAGGCGCAAAGCTGTCAGATCACGTAAGACTTGCCCTTGAGGGCGGAGCCACAATGATACAGATACGTGATAAGGATATTTTGTCGCATACCGGCAGTGCAGGAAGCATAAATACAGATAGTACAAAAGCCGAGGCACTTGAGATCAAACGCATATGTCATGAGTACAATGCCCCGCTTATCATCAATGACAATGTGCAGTTTGCACTGGAAATAGACGCGGACGGAGTACATCTGGGACAGGATGACATGGACCCGGCAGAGGCAAGAAAACTGCTCGGGCCTGACAAGATAATAGGTGTTACCGCAAAAACTGTCGAGCAGGCAAAAACAGCCGAGAGTAAAGGTGCCGATTACTTAGGATCTGGCGCGGTATTTGGTTCTACCACGAAACTTGATGCAAAGCCTATGACAAAGGCACTTTTAAAAGAGATAACTGCATCAGTAGATATCCCGGTAGTTGCTATCGGTGGAATAAATGCAGATAACGCTGGTTCACTTGTGGGTACGGGAATAGCCGGAATAGCCGTTGTAGGCGGCATATTCGCAAGTGATGATATAAAACAGGCTGCTAAGAAACTGTCACATATATGTGATGAGTATAAATAAGGAGATAAAATATATGAGCAATTACACAACACAGATGGATGCCGCGAGAAAAGGCATTGTAACACCTGAGATCGAAAAGGTCGCAAAGAAAGAAAAAATGGAAGTAGATAAGCTTATGGAGCTTGTTGCAAGCGGAAAAGTTGCAATCCCTGCAAATAAAGGACATAAGTCACTTGATCCTGAGGGTGTGGGAAGCATGCTCCGAACAAAGATCAACGTAAATCTCGGTGTATCAAGAGACTGCAAGGACTATGATGTCGAGATGCAGAAGGTCATGAGTGCTGTAGATTTGGGCGCAGAGGCTATCATGGATCTTTCAAGCCATGGAAATACACAGCCGTTCAGACAGAAACTTACAAGTGAGTGTCCTGCAATGATAGGAACAGTTCCTGTTTATGACAGTGTCATCCACTATCAGAGAGATCTTGCCACACTGACAGCAAAGGACTTTATTGATGTGGTAAGACTTCACGCAGAGGACGGAGTGGACTTTGTGACACTTCACTGCGGAATCACAAGAAAAACAATAGAGCAGATCAAAAAGCATAAACGTAAAATGAACATTGTAAGCCGTGGAGGAAGCCTTGTTTTTGCATGGATGAGCATGACAGGAGAGGAAAATCCGTTTTATGAGTATTATGATGAGATCCTTGATATCTGCGAGCAGTATGATGTTACGATCTCACTCGGTGATGCGTGCAGACCGGGATGTCTGGCAGATGCGACAGATGTATGCCAGATTGAGGAGCTTGTAAGACTTGGAGAGCTTACAAAACGTGCATGGGATCACAATGTGCAGGTAATGGTTGAGGGACCGGGACATGTGCCGCTCGATCAGGTTGCCGCAAACATGAAGGTACAGCAGACAATCTGCATGGGAGCACCTTTCTATGTACTTGGACCTCTCGTAACAGATATCGCACCGGGATATGACCATATCACAGCAGCCATCGGTGGAGCTGTTGCAGCAATGAACGGAGCAGCATTCCTGTGCTACGTGACACCGGCAGAGCACCTTGCACTTCCAAATGTGGAGGATACAAAGCAGGGAATTATCGCATCAAAGATCGCAGCTCACGCGGCTGATATCGCAAAGGGAATACCGGGAGCAAGAGATATAGATGACAAGATGGCAGACGCAAGACGTGTGCTCGACTGGGATGCGCAGTTTGCATGTGCGCTCGATCCTGAGACAGCCAAAGCAATAAGAGATGACCGTCTTCCGGAGGACGATCACAGTGAGGCTTGCAGTATGTGCGGAAAATTCTGTGCGGTAAGAAGCATGAATAAGGCACTTGCAGGAGAGTACATCGATATTCTCTAATTCGACATCGGACGGCTGCTGAAGTAACAAGTCCGTATGCAGTGGCATTATATCAATGTGGAAATATAATATACAGAAAAAAGGGAGTAGAACATGGAAAAATCAAATACCGGTAAGAAATCAATCTCAATCCGCAAACTTGCAATGGCAGGAGTGCTTGTTGCAGTTGCGGTAGCAGGAAGTCTTTTCAGTTTTCCTGTAGCAGGAAGCAAATGCGCACCGGTACAGCACATGGTAAATATCTGCGGAGCAGTATTTTTAGGTCCGGCATGGAGCGTAGCTGTTGCATTTTGTGCCAGCGTGATCAGAAATCTCACAGGACTCGGAAGTCTTATGGCATTTCCGGGAAGCATGGTTGGAGCACTCTGCTGTGGACTTGTTTACAAGTACAGCAAGAAGATAATCCCGACCTGTATCGCAGAGGCACTCGGAACAGGAATACTTGGTGGACTGGCTGCATATCCTCTTGCAAAATACGTGATGCTCATACAGCCGGATGGTGTGTTTATCTACATAATACCGTTCCTCATCTCGACAGTAGCCGGAAGCATAGTTGCTGCGGTAGTCATGCTCATACTTAAAAAGAGCGGAGTACTTGCATCATTTCAACAGAATATGGAAAGATAACAAATCTAATGGAAATCCCTGACACGATATTGTGCCGGGGATTTTTGCTATTATAAAAAGTTATCTTGAGCTGGTCAAATAAGCAGCTCAGAAGGGTATGCAGAGTATACAAATTGTTCTAAAATTATGTAAATGCGACATAATCCAAAGAGATATAAACTTGTTGTATACACGCATTAATGCTAAAATAATCGTAACTGTTATGGCACTAAAAATGAGGAATACGTATGAAAGACACTATTAAGGTACAAATGTTTGGCAATTTCAGGATGGACTACAACGGCTCACCGCTGGTTGCTGAAAAAATGCATAAAGAAAGTCAGTTCAACCGCCTGATGCAGGTTATGATGCATTATGCGGATAAAGGAATTGCAAAGGACAAGCTGGAGGAGCTTGTAATAGGAGAGCGTGATCTGGACGCACCTCATACGGCATTGCGTGTCATTGTATACAAGACAAAGCAGAAGCTTACGCAGCTCGGTCTGCCCGGTGAAAATCTCATTTATCTGGATAGCGGCATGTATTACTGGACATCAGACATAAAAGTAGAGGAAGATGCCAGAGTGTTTGAGGAGTGCTTTGAGAAAATACGTGAACTGGATGATACAACACAGTCACAGGAAGAAATAGATGAGCAGAAACTGCAACTGTATTTAAAGGCATTTTACCTGTACAAGGGAGAATTCCTTGCGCCATACACAGGCGAGACATGGATAGCGCAGGAAGCAAAGCGTTATCACCAGATGTTCTGTGAGTGTGTGGAAAATGCAGCCGGGATCGTCCGAAAGAGAAAAGAGTGGAAAATGCTCGAAATGCTCGGAAATTATGCCACAAAAGTCGATCCGCTGAATGAGTGGGAGCTTCTTACCATGGAAGGAATGGTCGAAACAAGACGATACGATGAAGCATCTGAATTTTACTCAAAAGTGGTAGATTACTACCTCAAAGAATGTGGCATATATCCATCTGCACGCCTCATGGAAATCCTTGAAAAATACAGCAATCAGATGAATCATACCTATGAGATCCTCGAAAATATACAGGAGGGCATGAATGAGGATGATGATGAGAAAAATACAGGTGGATATTTCTGCAGTTATCCTGTATTCCGCGGTATATATCAGACATCTGTGCGCATGATGGATCGTACCGATGTGCCGGTATATCTGATGCTTTGCACTCTCGTCGATAAAAATGGAAAGCAGATACAAAGCGAAAGCGAGATGAACAAGTATTCGCGTCAGCTAAAGGATTGTATCGGTGAGTCGATCCGCCACAGCGATGTGTATGCCAAGTATGGAAAGATCCAGTTTCTTATCCTGCTTACAGGCATATCACGAGAGAACTGCGAGCTGGTGCAGAACAGAATCAATTATCAGTTCAGAAGAAAACAGCCGAGGGCGAGCGTGAAGTATCATGTGAATAGTGTGATATGTGAGCTGTAGGGCGAAAATCACGATATTTGATTTGGATTTTTAATCAGTTAATGCATTATCAGGTGTAGCGGAAAAAATAGCCCCAGTGTGCAGGTAAGTATTTTCATTCTTTGAATCTGGTAATTGTAAGATCATTTTCAAAGCGTTGCTTTGCGATTCAGATAACGAAGAGAAATCTGAACGGTATGTCCATATTAAAGAGGTATTTGTATATCCACAATCTTCCAGAAGTTTCCACACATCATCTGTAGTATAGTAATGTTTTGCATCAGAATCTAAATTAGTCGAAAGTCCGAGATTACCATGAATAAGAGAATCTATTACGCTAATGTGATTTGCATTATTGTTTGCAAGCAGTAGGTGACCATCGCTTTTTAGATATTTCTTAAGTGTTTTTAAGAAAGTGATAGGAACATCTATATTTTCAATGACATTAAACATAATGATGTAATCAAAATAATTGCCTTCAAACGGAATGGTATCCTTCTCAATATCGCAACAGCTAATGTTTAGATAGTTTGAAGCAATATGCACAATTAAGGGGTCCTTTTCGATTGCATATACCTCAGAGTTTGGATATTTATATTTAATCATGTTTAAGGTATTTGAGAAGCCACCATTTATTTCCAAAACTCGGAAATGCTCGTCTTTTGACTTGTTTATTAAGGATAGGGACTGATAGTGTTGGCTCTCAAGTACTCTGCCGACTGGAATGCTGTATTTGTGCTCGAAAAGTTTATGATTATGCGCAAGTGCAGCCGAGTACTCCAGGGGTTTTGTTTTCATACTTGTAGAACCATAATGATATATGAATGCATTTTTGCAGATACAGGCCTTATATCCCATGGCATTAGCTCTTATGCCATATTCTAAATCTTCAGCACCACCAAAATTGAAATTCGTATCCAGACCACCTATTTCGTCCCATGTCTTTCGCTTTATTAATAGTGCATGTCCCTGTAACCAGTGACTATTCTGTAAGGGATACTCGCAAGGCTGATTGATATCTTGTGCAATCACAAACCAGTCATCCTTGGTTCGTTCAGCATTATCAAAGCATTGTTCAGGTATTACGTTGCAGGACTGTGGTCCAACCATTCCGATATTTGAGGATGCATATAATCCCAAACGCATGTACAGCATAGAGTGTTCTGTTAAAATAGCATCATTATTGAGCAACATGATATCGTTTTGTGAACATGCAGCTTTAGCACCTTGGTTGCAGCCGGCAGCGAAACCTGAGTTTGAATCGTTTAGTATAAGCTTGATATCATTTTGATCAATAAGCCACTCCCTTATACCATCAGAGGAAACGTTATCAACAATAATAGTTTCGTAAGTCCCTTTGTCACAACAATGCCTAATAGCATTAAGACACTCCTGCATTATAGATTTTGCGTTGTAGGAAAGAATAATAAAAGAAAGCGGATTTACAGCAAATTTATTTGAATTTTTACAATTCTTCATTCTGGATAAAATAGTCTCTCTTTCATCAGAACTACAGTGGTTATAAGCATATTCATAGCAAATATAAGCTTGATTGACATTATTGTAATAATGTAAGTAGTAGTCTCCAAGAGCAACATATAAAATACCACAACTTGGATTTTGAATTATTGCGTCGGCTATTTCGTTGAAAGATTGCATAGTTGATATCCTCACAAAGCATAATTAAAAGTAACGATTATATTCTACGTGGAATATAAAAAATCGTCAATTAAAATTCAGCCTTGAAAAGTAAAAATATATCTTCTGATTTGTTTGCAAGCTTTACCCGGCAGCTAACAAAAACAGAAGATATAAAAGCTGTATCTGCGTGACAATGGTTTGTGGATGTATTATAATATAAATGGCTGTTTAGTGTGTTCACAGTTAAGCATTAAGCGGATGATTAATTAAGAGTAAAGGAAGAAAAATGGAAGAAGTATACAATCAAATTGCAGACATAGCAAGACAATATAATGCACAAAAGGTGGTGCTATTTGGTTCGCGGGCCAGAGGAACAAATCAGCCTAAAAGTGATATCGACCTGGCAATATATGGATGTGAGGCATTTGATGAACTCTCTGACAGCCTGAATGAAGATTTGTGGTCGCTGCTCAAGTTAGATATCATAAACATGGATGATAAATATGTGTCACAGGCATTGATATCTGAAATAGAAAGGGACGGAAAAGTATTATATGAAAAAATTTGAACAGTATATCAGTAATTTAAATGTATTGTCGCGGGCGAAAGATGAGGACATAACAAATGAATTTATCATGAGCGGTATTATTGATAAGTTTTATATTCAATTCGAACTGGGGTGGAAGGTATTAAAAGAGCTACTCCGATATGAGGGTGCAGCGCAGTCTGCGACAGGATCGCCAAGGGAAATAATAAAGACGGCATATGCATATTTTGATTTTATTGATGAACAGGTATGGCTTGATATGCTGCGGAAAAGAAATGACACTACGCACATGTATAATGAAGAAGCCGCTCGTGAACTCGTAGAAAAAATACTTGATAAATATATAGGTACATTCATCACAATGGAATCCAAAATAAAGGAAAGATATGGCGAAGAAATAAATATTTGATTGTGCAACATACAATGTGGATGAAAAGTATTTCAAAGTTGAAAGTGATGCACAATGATAAAATGAGGAGTGTATATGGAGAAAAAAGATAAGATATCAGTAATAGTACCATGCTACAATGTTGAAAAATATATTGTGAGATGTATACAAAGCATAGAAAATCAGACCTATGGATTCGAGAATATTGAACTGATTCTTATAGATGATGCTTCAACGGATGATACAGCAGCCTTGCTGGAGGTTTACAGGCAGAAATATCCGCAGAGAGTTATTGTGATTTCTCTTAAAAAGAATGGAAAACAGGGAGCTGCCCGCAATAAGGGGCTGGATATCGCAAGTGGGAAATACGTAACCTTCGTAGACTCGGATGATATGATTGATGCCACTATGCTTGAAAAAATGCATAATAAGATTATAGAGCATGATTGTGATGAAGTCAGGTGCGGCATGCACAGATTCAGTAGAATTCAGGATATAGAAAATCGCCATATAGGTACAAATGATAAGTATATGGATTTGACAGATGATGAACAAAGAAAAGCGTACATTTTATCGTCAATGTCATGTGTAGTTCCATCCAGATTATTTAAGAGGGAAGTTCTGGAGAAGAACCATATCAGATTTATGGAGGGAGTTTTTTACGAGGATGCTCATTTTTCTGGAATATGTTGTTTTTATATAGCTTCAAGATATTGGCTGGATGAGGAACTGTATTATTACTATCAGAATGAGAATGGTACGATGGGAACATATAGTTGTCAGAAGAATATGGATCATATTTTGGTCTCTAACGGGCTTTTTGAGGAATTAAAGGAACGTGGAATCTATGAGGATATAATGAAACGTTTTTATCATGAGATAAATGCATATTACCTATGGATGATTTTTTTGAATCCAATGATTCTTATTTTCGGAGAAAACAATAGACAGATAAAAATCTATAAAGAAGAATTGTTAAAAAACTGCCCGGATATATTTGATAATGCGTATCTCAAAGGAATACAAAGTCCTGATTTATTGAAAGCAATAGAGTATTTGAAATAGGAGTACCATGAAAACACACATAACCACACTTAACAACATGGCAGGTACAGCATCCCTCGCCCACAGAAGAGTACTGCAGGCAGCTCAGTCCCTAGGCTGCCATGAAATGGGAATATCATATTATCATCTGCAGCCTGATTATGCCAAGGAGATTCATAAGAGGCTTGACGGCATAATTGCGCCACTCAACTATGGTGACATAGTAATATTTCAATATCCAAGCTGGATAGGTGTCAACTATGACCAGAGCTTTGTAGACAAGATAAAATCTTATCGTGACACAAAGCTTATTATTTTTGTGCAGGATATCCAGAAGCTAATGTTTGATTCAGAACAGTTTATTCTGGATATGGAAATAGACACTTTAAACAAGGCTGACCTGTTAATCCTGCCGTCAGCTAAAATGCATGACTACTTAAGAATTAATGGATTAAAGGACATAAAGGTTATCTATCAGACTATATGGGACATGCCATCTGACATCTGCTTTAATAATCACTCCATAAAGAGGTGCTTTCATTTTACAGGGGCATTTAACCGGTTCCCTTTCCTGACCTCATATAAGGGCAGGACACCAGTTTTTCATTATGACAGCACAAAGCCGGAGAGGACGGATGACGAGAGCTTTATCTGGCGTGGATATTATGAGCAGGAAAAACTCATGTATGAGATGTCAAAGGGCGGTTTTGGACTGGTCTGGAGCGATGAAGAATATTTTAAAAGATATTATTCTATGAATCAGCCCTACAAGCTGGGTACAAATCTGGCAGCAGGTATACCTGTTATAGTAAAAAAAGGCTGCGTCCATGAGGATTTTGTTGTAAAAAATGGACTGGGATTTGCAGTGGATACATTAGAGGAAGCGGACCGGATTGTGCAGAGTATTTCGGAGGATGATTACTGGAGACTGTATGCAAATGTGCGCAATATCCAAAAGCTTATATTGGATGGTGCGTATACTAGGAAAACTCTACAGGATGCTATAATTGCAGTATTGGAAAATTCATGTCAGCCAGTTGAAAATATGGATAACGGCAATATGGGCATAAGGGTAAAGAATAATGACCAGACTCTGGATATGATTTTACAGAACAAGTGCTCTATAGCCAGATTTGGTGATGGAGAATTTGATATAATTGCTGGACATTCTATTCCTTACCAGGAGTATGATGAAAAACTTGCGGCGGAGATGAAGCACATAATAGCAAGACAGAGTGATGAAGCTTTCATGACCTGTCTCCCTGATGTCTTTGAAAATCAGGATAGATACAATGAGATGTGCAGAAATTTCTGGAAAGGTCATCTTAAAGCCTATGAGCAGATGTATCGGGATATATGTACTGCAGACTGGTATGGCTCCACATTTGTGTCCAGACCATATATAGATTTGGCTGATAAATCACGTGCAGCAGGCTATTTTGAAAAACTTAAAAGCCTGTGGAATGATGAGGACATACTCATAGTTGAGGGGACAACAAGCAGATCGGGTGTGGGAAATGATTTGTTTGATAATGCAAAGTCGGTAATCCGCGTTATATGTCCATCCAGAAATTCATATAGGGCTATAGATAAAATAGAAGACAGAATCATGGAGTACGGAAAAGGCAGGCTGATACTTCTTATGCTCGGACCGACAGCAAAGCTCATATCATATCACCTTTATAAGAAGGGATACTGGCTGATTGACATAGGGCATATTGATTCTGAATATGAATGGTACAAGCTGGGAGCAGTGGAAAAAGTGAAATTGCACAACAAGCATACAGCAGAGCATAATTTTGACCAGGATATAGTTTTTGAATATGATCAGACATATGAGTCGCAGATAGTGGCAAGGATTGATGGGTAAATAAAAAGATGAACGTACATATTACTAAGACATACAATATAGGTGGATTGACTGGGCTGCGGCAGAATGCAGTCAGAAATGCCGGTGAAGCACTTGGATACAAGGAAATGAGTTTGTTTCGTTTTCCAGATCAATACGACACGGATGAAGAGCTCCATATAAGGATGGATGGGATTATTTCGGCATTATGTCCAAATGATATAGTGATCTTCCAACATCCGAGTGGAGAAAGTCCAAGATATGATAATTTTCTATTTGATCATGTTAGGAGATATTGTGGAACAAAAATAATTGCTTTTGTGCAGGAGATAGCAAGCCAACGAGAAAATAGTGAATATACTTTGGAAAAAGAGATTGAACTTTTGAATCGTGCAGATATTTTTATTTTTTCATCAGTGATAGTACGAGAGTTTTATATAGAAAATGGCCTGAATGAAAAACCTTTTATCGTCCAGAAAGTAGCTGATTATATAACAGACATTTCAATGGATGTACATGCCGGGAAAAAGATATATATATTGACAGACACTAATAGCAAAGACTATCCTGACATTCCGGCAAATATGGAAATAATACAATATGATGAATATCATGCGCTTGAAACGATTTTAAAATTATCTGATGGTGGAATAGGGCTGATATGGAATTTAGACGAACAGGCACTTGGTATATATATGGCAGCAGGAGTTCCTGTGATTGTAAAAAAAGGATTGCCATGTGAGAAATATGTAGTTGCTAACGAAATAGGAATAACAGCGGAAAATCTTGAAGAAGTAAATAAAATTGCTTTATCTATCACAAACGATAGGTTGGAACCATATTGTAAAAATGTGAAAAAGGTACAGAAATTGTTCACAAACGGCATATATACAAAAAAATTACTATTAGATGCACTTATCATGTCTAGAGAAAAAATGTAACAAAAAGAGGTGTTTTTTCCTTTTAATACGATTTTAGATACACTTTAAGGTATATATTTATAGTGTAAAAGGCGGTTTTTGTATCTCAGGCGGGGTAAATCCCGACTGATATATACGCTCTGCAAGGATTGCAGAGCCGCTGATAAGTAGTATGTCTGCTGACGCAGACCAGCGGATCGCAACTGTGAAGGTACTGAACAGTTACGAAATATGTTCATTAAACAGGGACATATTAGAAGGAGAGATACGATGAATAAGAAAAAAGTAGATAGTATTTTAAAAGGTATAACAGCGGCTGGTATTGCATTGGGCGGTGTCAGTTCAATCCAGGGTGCTGATATGGTATTGGCAGCAGTATCAGAATCAACAATCGATGAGACAATGGCAAGTAATGAAGACTCTGTATCAGAAAGTGAAAGCGCAGAACTTAGCGAGAGTACGGTAGAAACTGTTGAAGACCATACTAATAATGTAGCAGTGATTAGTGCGGCAGAAGATACGGGAAATGATCAGAATGCGGCTTTGTATGATAATAATGAGGCTGATATCGGGACTGCAAATGATGCAGGGATGGAGAAAGATATTGGAAATACAGATGTTGAGGACCAGCTCGTAACTGCTAATGGTTCTAGCAGCGTAAGCACCGATGAAGTAGATGAGATCCAAAACTCTACATCATTATTTACAAGTCTTTCAGCAAGCGAAAGCGAGTCAATGGCAATTTCGACATCAGTAAGTTTGTATGAATCTGAGGCAAACTCTTTATCTGAGGCCATAAGTATAGCAGATAGTCAGTATGAATCTACATCAACTGCTTTTGAACAATCAGAAAAGAAGAGAGTAGATCTTGAAGAATTAGCAAAAAAAGTTGATGTTGCGAAGAAGGCATTTGATAATAATTTAGAAAATTATCATGGAAAAGATAATGATGCTACAATAGTAGATAAAGTTGATAGTTTTTGGTCAATTGCTAACGAGTATGCTAATACGCTGATAGCCTATTATATAAAATACGATGTAGGCAAAGAGACTACAATTTCTGTAAATTGGGAACAGAATAAAGGTGCAGGAAATTACATTACCGTTAAGTATAAAGATAGTAGTGGGAAAAATGTTACAAAATATTATGATTATGTATTGGCTGATAAAGGCGGAAAGTCAATTTATTATAGTAATGATACAGGACTGGCTGTTAGCAATGAAATGTATGCAAGAAATGTATATGGTATAATAATTTTGGAAAAGACCGGAACACCTGGGAAGTTTACAGATAGCGGAAAAAAAGGTACATATATATCATATGAATATGACGAAAATGGAAAAGTAACCAATAGGATTACTACTAATAATGGTCATTTTTACATAAAAGGAGATGTTGTTTTCAGTAGTGAACAATACAATAATAAGGATGACCAGTATCATAAGGATCAATCTGAAGTGACAAGTGCTTCGGAGCATGCTAGTGAACTGAAATCAACATCAACATCGATAAGTATAAGTTATTCGCAGAGTGCAAGTGCTTCAATGAGTGCCAGCGAGTCAGCAAGCACCAGCGCAAGCGAAAGTGCTTCGACCAGCGCAAGTGAGTCAGCAAGCACCAGTGCCAGCGAGAGTGCCTCAACAAGTGCCAGTGAGAGCGCATCAACCAGTGCAAGTGAGAGTG
>CAVABC010000020.1:0-37424 GCA_963586665.1 Acutalibacteraceae bacterium | reverse complement strand
CTCCGCGCGGGCCATTTTTATTCAAGAGAGCGCCGCAGGCGGTCTTTCCTATAAAGTAAAACAGAGTGCCGCAATTATGCAACACTCTTTGTACTATTTTCCTATTTTTATTTATATTTATTTCTAGTCCATAAGAAACTGTGCCATGACATAGTTTGCCACATCCTTGCCTCTCTCACTCAGATAGATATGACCGGCTCTTGCGATAAGCAGATCCTGTTCCTTAAGGGAATCTATCGTGTCTCTGTAGATGGCATCTATAGATATGCCAAAGGCTTTCTCGAAATTTTCTCTTGTAACACCCTCGTTCATCCGAAGTCCAAGAAACATGAATTCTTCCATCTGACCTTTGCGGTCTATGACATCCGCTGCCACATGCAGATTTGAACGGAATATATCTTCTCCCACATCATGTATATTGCGGCAGCCTGACAGATAATCATTGATATCCGAGGTGTTCGTGTATCTGACATTCTCTATGAGGGATGCCGCACCGATACCGAGTCCCAGATAATTTTCTCTTGTCCAGTAGCCTATGTTGTGGCGGCACTCCATCCCCTCCCTGGCATAGTTAGACGTCTCGTACTGTCTGTAGCCCGCTTCCTTTAAAGCAGCCTGTCCGGCTTTTTCCATGTCATACAGCTCGTCCTCATTCGGCAGAAACTCCGTCCTCATGCCGGCTTCCTGACGCACCATGTCAAATTTGTACTTTTCATAGAAAGGTGTGCCCTTTTCCACTATAAGCGAATATGCCGATACATGATCCGGGCGCAGTCTTATTATCCTGTTTACGGTATCAAGATACTGCTCCGTAGTCTGCTGCGGCAGTCCGTACATCAGATCAACACTGATATTTTTAAATCCCACATTACGAGCCACCTCGTAATTGGTCACGAACTGGTCAAAGGTATGGATACGTCCAAGCATCTTAAGCTCATTGGCATTTGCCGACTGCAAGCCTATTGAAAGGCGGTTTATCCCTGCATCCCTGTAGGTGAGCAGCTTGTTAAGTGTCAGTGTGCCGGGATTGCACTCCATGGAGATTTCTGCATCCTCAACCACATTAAAACACTCAAATATGCCCTCCATTAACGCGGCTATCCATTCCTCATTGAGCCAGCTCGGTGTACCGCCACCGATATAGACCGTTGATACCTGATAATCTTTCATCAAAGGACCATAAAATATCATCTCAGCCATCAATCCCTTGACATAACGAAGCTGAGTCGCATCATCTGCCGGAAATGACAGGAAATCACAATATTCACATTTTTTAACGCAAAAAGGCGTATGAATATATATTTCAAGATTTTTCATTTATGTTACTATTCCTCGTCAAGCTTGAGCACACTCATGAATGCTTCCTGCGGTATCTCTACATTGCCGACCTGACGCATTCTCTTCTTTCCTTCCTTCTGTTTCTCCAGAAGCTTCTTCTTTCGTGAAATATCTCCACCGTAGCACTTTGCAAGTACGTCCTTACGCAATGCTTTGACTGTCTCACGTGCAATGATCTTGCCGCCCACAGCAGCCTGAATAGGTATCTCGAAAAGATGTCTTGGTATCTCACCCTTTAGCTTTTCACACATCCTGCGACCTCTGTCATACGCGCTCTCCTTGAACACGATAAATGAAAGTGCATCGACCATCTCTTTGTTGATGAGGATATCTAGCTTGACAAGCTCAGACTTCACATAGCCTTTCATCTCATAATCAAATGACGCATATCCGCGCGAACGTGATTTTAAGGCATCAAAGAAATCATAGATTATCTCGTTAAGAGGCAGATCATACTTGATCAGCGCACGGGTTTTCTCTATATACTCCATGCTTATATATATGCCTCGTCTCTCCTGACACAGATTCATGATAGCACCGACATAATCGCTTGTAACCATGATCTCAGCCGATACAAACGGCTCCTCCATGTAATCTATCTCTGAAGGATCAGGCAGATTTGAAGGGTTTGTAAGATCTATGACCTCTCCGTTTGTCTTGTGTACCTTGTAGATAACACTAGGTGCTGTTGTCACAAGATCAAGGTCAAACTCTCTCTCCAGCCTTTCCTGAATGATCTCAAGATGCAAAAGTCCAAGAAAACCGCATCTGAAACCAAAGCCGAGTGCCAGTGATGTCTCCGGCTCGAACTGGAGTGATGCATCATTTACCTGTAATTTTTCAAGTGCCTCACGAAGATCCGGATATTTGGCACTGTCTGCCGGGTAAAGCCCGCAGTAAACCATTGGATTTACCTTTTTGTAGCCCGGAAGTGCCTCATCGCATGGTCTGTCTGCCAGTGTGACGGTATCTCCGACACGGGTATCTCTAACGTTTTTGATGCTGGCAGCAATATAACCTACCATGCCTGCTGAAAGCTCATCACATGGAATGAACTGCCCTGCTCCAAAATATCCTACCTCTGTTACCACATCAGATGCGCCTGTTGCCATCATCTTTATGGTATCTCCGACCTTTACTGAGCCTTCTCTGAGGCGGCAGAATATGATTACACCCTTGTAAGAATCATAAGTGGCATCAAAAATAAGTGCCTTGAGCGGAGCTTTTGGATCTCCTGTCGGTGCAGGGATCTTTGTGACGATCTGCTCTAATACTTCATCTATATTAAGTCCTGTCTTGGCTGATATCCTTGGCGCATCCATAGCCTCTATTCCGATGACATCCTCTATCTCCTGCGCTATCTCATCAGGTCTTGCGCTTGGCAGATCTATCTTGTTTATGACAGGGAATACATCGAGGTCATGATCGAGTGCCAGATATACATTGGCAAGTGTCTGTGCCTCCACTCCCTGTGCGGCATCCACTACAAGTATGGCACCGTCACAGGCTGCCAGACTTCGTGATACCTCGTAGTTAAAATCAACGTGTCCGGGTGTATCTATAAGGTTAAAAATATATTCTTCACCGTCTTTTGCTGTGTAGATAATACGAACAGCCTGAGATTTGATCGTGATTCCACGCTCTCTCTCAAGCTCCATGTTGTCAAGCACCTGTGCCTGCATCTCGCGGCTTGTGAGTGTGCCTGTTTTCTCTATGATACGATCCGCGAGTGTAGATTTTCCATGATCAATATGGGCAATTATACAGAAATTGCGGATTTTGCTCTGGTCTATTGACATATTTCCTCCTATAACGATTGATCCACGACGGAATCAAGATATGTTTTCATCTTAAGATACTGTTCCCCCGAAATCAAGATTTTTCTTCCATTTTTTGAAATAAATCCATCTTCCTCAAGTTTTTTGATGGAACGGTTTACTGTTTTGATGCTCAGTCCGCTTTGCTCCGCGATCTGCTGTCTGCTCGCAGTGACCACGAGTGATCTGCGGTTGGGATTTGACTCATACTGCAACGTAAACATATACAGTATACGATCCGTTCCCTGTAAAAACAACTGTACTCTTGCTATACGGTTCTGATCGAGCAGATATTTTCCCATGGATTTAAACTCCATGCGCAGGGCATTATTGTCATTCCATACCCATCTTTTGTACTGTTCCCTTGACAGCACTAAAAATGTGCAGTCGGTAACAGCCATAAGCGTTGTCATATACTGTGGCTTTTCAAAAAAAAGTTCCATAGCCCCGAATACCTCGATAGGATAAAACCACATATAGTCATAGGCAAAGCCCTTTATACGGTAATCAATGGCTCGGACTGTGCCCTCGACAAGTATATATACCGTGTCAGCCTTTGCATTTTCCTCCACTATGATCGTATTCTTCGGCTTTTTTGCCACCACGAGTGTCTCTACGACCCAATATGGTGCATTTTTTAGATATTCCCTCAGGTATTCGGATTTTTGCATTATCGCGTTTACGCTGTCACCTACTGCCATCTTTTTCTCCTTGTTTTATCCTAGTTTAATTTGTCAAGGATTGAGTGTCCTATTGTGCCCTCAGGCATCCTTACATCAAAGTTGTCTGCTATTGTTGCTCCGATTACCGCAAATGTATCCTCTGTGTCAAGCTTTCCGTCTGATTTCATTGACGGAGAGTACATTATAAGCGGTACCTGCTCCCTTGTGTGATCCGTTCCCGTGTAGGTTGGATCGTTACCGTGATCTGCCGTGATCATAAGAAGATCATCATCTTTTAACACTTTAAGCATTTCTCCGAGCTTTACATCGAATCTCTCGATCTCCTCGGCATAGCCTACAGGGTTTCTTCTGTGTCCCCAGAGTGCGTCAAAATCTACGAGATTTGTAAAGCAAAGTCCGCTGAAATCACGCTTTGCGATATCGATAGTCTGCTCCATGCCGTGTACGCTGCTGTTGGAATGGTTGCTCTCCGTGATACCCTCTCCGACAAAAATATCATTTATCTTGCCGACAGAGATCACATCATAGCCGGCATCCTTTAATGCGTCAAGTGCAGTTTTTCCTGTAGGCTTAAGTGCGTAGTCATGTCTGTTGCTTGTTCGCTTAAACTCACCCTTCTTTTTGCCCACATAAGGTCTTGCTATTACTCTTCCTACTCTCCACTCATCACGCATTGTAAGCTCTCTTGCTATCTCACAATATCTGTAGAGATTGTCAAGCCCCATCGTTTCCTCATTTCCACAGATCTGAAGCACAGAGTCTGCTGATGTATACACGATAAGCTTGCCCTCATTTATCTCCTGCTCACCCAGCTCATCAAGTATCTCTGTTCCGCTGGCTGATTTATTTCCTATAATCTGTCTGCCGCATTTTTCCTCCAAAAGCTTTATAAGCTCATCCGGAAAACCGGTCTCTGTAAATGTGATAAACGGCTTTGTGGTGTGGATTCCCATCATCTCCCAGTGTCCTGTCATGGTATCCTTGCCGTTACTTGCCTCATTGAGTGCCATATAATATCCCTGTGGTTTCTCCACCGGTGGAACCTGCTTTAATGCCTTAAGATTGGCAAGACCAAGTTTTTGCAGATTAGGTATGTTAAACTCATCTACTGTCTGTGAGATATGGCCGAGTGTATCCACTCCGATATCTCCGAATTTTTCTGAATCTGCCATAGCTCCGATTCCCATTGAATCAAGCACTACTACGAATACTCTGTTATACTTTTTACACATAAAAACCTCCTGTATGATCCTATAGAGTAGTTCACGCCGCATTGCTGCGGCGCGACTGTGTATTAATTATTGTTTTTAACGATCTTTACTATACGGCTTGTGCCAAGTCTGTTGGCTCCAAGCTCCATGAATTTCTCAGCATCCTCGATAGATGAGATGCCTCCTGCCGCTTTGATCTGTACGCCCTCTCCGACATGCTTTGCAAAGAGTGCGATATCATCAAAAGTAGCTCCTGCTGTAGAAAAGCCTGTAGATGTCTTGATAAAGTCAGCTCCTGACTCTGTGACGATCTCACACATCTTGATCTTTTCTTCCTCTGTAAGAAGACAAGTCTCGATGATGACCTTTAAGATCCTGCCGTCACAGGCTGCTTTTATCTGCTTTATCTCATCAAGCACGAGATCATACTGCTTTGCCTTAAGCCATCCTACATTGATGACCATATCGATCTCATCCGCTCCGTTTGCCACAGCATCCTTTGTCTCGAATACCTTTGTAGCTGTAGTGCAGTTTCCGTTAGGGAAACCGATAACTGTACACACTTTGATCTTTCCCTGCATATAGTCAGCCGCCTGCTTTACATAGCATGGTGGAATACATACAGATGCTGTATTGTATTTCATCGCGTCATCACAGATCTGCTGTATCTCTGACCAGGTGGCGGTCTGAAGTAAAAGTGTATGGTCGCAGATGCTTAAAATATCCTGAATGTTCAATTCATTGTCCTCCTAATTTTCTTCCAGATCCTTTGGTCCAAACCCGAGCGGAAGTATCTCCTCGAGAGTGTAGACTTTATAATCCTCACTGCTCTTTCCGAGTATGACTTTAAAGGTTTTCGGATCACAAAATTCCATCATGACCTGTCTGCATACACCGCATGGTGCGCAGACATTGATATCGTTGGTCGCTGCCGGGCCACCGACTATCGCAATAGCCTCAAACTCAAGTACGCCTTCTGAAACCGCCTTGAAAAATGCAGTCCTCTCAGCACAGTTACTCGGGGTATATGCCGCATTTTCGATATTGCAGCCCGTATAGACCTGACCGTCTGCAGCAAGAAGCGCAGCCCCCACATTAAAATGTGAATATGGGGTGTATGCCCTTTTTCTGGCTTTTAACGCCTCTTCCATTAAATCTTTATATTCCATATAAATCCTGTCCATATAATGTATTTATAACTTTGCTGCTATTTTGCCTTTGTAAATATCTTACCGTTTGCGGCAGGTGCTTTTGCACGGCCTACGAACAGTACGAGTGCTAAAATAGTAACGATGTATGGTATCATTGAGATAAGGTTTGGTGATACCGTATTTCCCATACTTGCAAGTGATTTGATACCGCTGCAAAGTCCGAATAACAGACATGCAAGTGTAGTTCCTCCCGGTGAGAATTTACCGAAGATAACTGCTGCGATAGCGATAAATCCCTGTCCTACAATAACTGTCGGTCTGAAATGGCTGACTGTTGCAAGTGTAGCAAATGCTCCACCGAGTCCTGCCATAAAGCCTGATATGATAACGCTGGCGTATCTTACACCGTATACGTTGATACCAAGTGACTCACAAGCCTCCGGATGCTCACCACAGGCACGTAAATGTGTGCCGAACTTTGTCTTGTAGAAAATGAACCAGCATACGATAGCTGCTATGAACACAAGGTATGCTACTGAGTATACATTGAGTACGTTGTATCCGAAAGAACCTGACTCAAATACACCGTTAAACATCTTTGGAAGCTTCTCGCTTGGTGAAAGAGGTGGTGTCTCTGATGAGTTATCAAACATAGCCCTGCATATGAAAAGTGCAAGTCCAGGTCCAAGGAAGTTTATAGCTGTACCGGCTATAGTCTGGTCTGCCTGTAAGTGTATACATATGAAAGCATGCAACAGTCCAAGTACTGCTCCGGCAAGACCACCGCATAAAAATCCGATCCAGCCGCTTCCTGTAAAGTGTGCCACTACTGCTCCAAAGAAAGCTCCGATAGTCATCATACCCTCGATACCGATGTTTACAACACCGCTTCGCTCTGAGAAGCATGAGCCTAAAGCTGCCAGTAATAAAGGAGGTGTAGCAATAAGCGTTGCGTTAATTAAAATACCTAAGTCCTGAATTAAAGTATCCATTTATTTTGCCTCCTTTTTCTTTCTTCCATTCAGAAGTAATTTCTTAAATACATGGGAAATGGCGATAAATATGATTACACATCCCATAATGATATCAATGACCTCAGATGGCGCATTGATCATTGTAAGCTTAGATCCACCGTATTTCATAGCTCCGTAGAATATACCTGAAATGATACATCCTAGCGGGTTTGATCCAGCGATAAGTGCAACAGTGATACCCTGGAAACCGAAGCCCTCCTGTCCTGCATACTGGCTGAGACGTCCGCTCATACCGAGTACCTGTACAGCTCCACCAAGTCCTGCAAGTGCTCCTGAAATACTAAGAGCTGTAAGGACTGATCTGTCTGAATTGACACCTGCAAATCTTGCTGCGTCATTGTTAAATCCTACTGCTTTTAACTTGTATCCGAGTGTTGTCTTCTCAATAAGTACCCAGATGATGATCGCTGCAACAACAGCGAGGATAAATCCTGCGTTTGCGGATCTGCATCCGAGAGCACTTCTGATACTCTGCGGCAAAAGGATTCTTGCTGTATCAGCTACATCCTTTGACGCCTCACCACCACTGCTTCGCTTGATGGCTGAGAGGTTTACCACATAGTTTGACAGATAAAAAGCGATCCAGTTGAACATGATAAATGAAAGTACTTCGTGAATTCCTCTCTTTACTTTCATGATACCTACTATCCATGACCATAAAGCTCCGGCTGCTGCCGCACTTATAAGGCACAGCGGAATATGTATGATGGCTGGTGCTTTTACTAAAATTCCTACTACGGTAGCTGCAAGCACACCGACTACAAACTGTCCCTCAGCACCGATGTTGAACACACCTGTCCTGAATGAGAATGCAACCGAAAGACCTGTAAATATAAGAGGACTTGCATATACAAGTGTCCAGATAAGGTTCTTTGGCTTGCCAAATACGCTGTCCCAGAGCTTTCCGTAAGCATCGCTTACGCTTATTCCTGCTGATGCAAGGAAAATAGCTCCGATTATAAATCCGATAATAATGGCAATGATCGTATAAAGAACATTACTCTCAAGAATACTCTTCTTTTTAGTTTTCATTCTGTTTACCTCCTGCCATCATATATCCGAGTTCTTTCTCATCTGCATCCTTGCCGGATACGCTTCCTGTGATCTGACCGTCAAATATAACCTCGATACGGTCTGAAAGGTTCATGATCTCGTCAAGCTCGAATGATACTAAAAGGACTGCCCTTCCCTTATCTCTCTGCTCTACGATATATTTGTGTACGAACTCAATAGCTCCGACATCAAGTCCTCGTGTAGGGTTTACTGCGATAAGCAGCTCCTTGTCATTGGTTACCTCTCTTGCGATGATAACCTTCTGCTGGTTTCCACCTGAAAGTGTTCCTGCCGGCTTGCCCTCAGCTCCACGCGGTCTGATATCGAACTTGTCCATAAGCTCTGTGGCATGTTTTCTTATTTCTTTTCTGTTTAATATCTTATTCTTTGAGAAAGGTGCCTCCTCAAAGTGCTGTGATATGAGGTTGTCCTCTATTGAGAAATCAAGTACAAGTCCATATCTTTGTCTGTCGGCAGGAATACTTGAGATACCGCTGTCGAATATCTCCTTTGGCTTTTTATTGAGCACATCCTTGCCAAGCATCGTAACAGATCCAGACTCTGCTTTTCTTAAACCTGTAAGTATCTCCACAAGCTCTGTCTGTCCGTTTCCGTCTACACCGGCAAGTCCTACGATCTCACCGCTTCTTACGTTTAAGTTTAAGCCCTTTAATATCTCTACACCTCTGTAGTCCTTTGCATGAAGATCCTTGATCTCTAAGGCTACATTTCCCGGCTCTTTGTCCTTCTTAGGTGTCTTGAAGTTTACATCATGGCCTACCATCATGGCGGCAAGCTCGTTCTCGTCCACATCTCCGACCTTTACAGTCTGGATGTATTTTCCAGCACGTATGATAGTGCAGTTGTCTGAAGATGCTGTGATCTCCTTTAACTTGTGGGTGATGAGGATAACACTCTTTCCATCAGCTGTAAGATTGCTGATGATCTCCATAAGCTCATCGATTTCCTGCGGTGTAAGTGATGCAGTAGGCTCATCGAGGATGAGTGTATTTGCACCTCTGTAAAGTACCTTAAGGATCTCAACTCTCTGCTGCATGCCGACTGATATATCCTCGATCTTTGCATCAGGATCTACCTTCATGCCGTATTTCTCAGAAAGCTCTATAACCTTCTGTCTGGCAGATTTTGTATCTACCATGATACCCTTTCTCGGCTCAACTCCAAGAATGATGTTCTCCGTAACCGTAAATGGCTGAATGAGCATGAAATGCTGATGTACCATACCGATACCAAGCTCTATGGCATGCTTCGGTCCGTTCATCTGCACCTCTTTTCCTTCAATAAATATCTGTCCGCTTGTCGGACGATAAAGACCATAGAGTACATTCATAAGTGTACTCTTTCCTGCACCATTCTCTCCGAGGATGGCATGTACCTCTCCTTTGTGTACCAGAAGATTGATATGGTCGTTTGCAGTGAAATCACCGAATTTCTTGACTATGTCACGCATTTCGACAGCCACTGTATTTGGATCCATATGACTTACTCTCTCCAACTTAGGTACCTCCTTCTTAAATAATTATCAGGTCTTCAAACCCATACTCTCTTAATATTTCCGCAAGATGCTCCAGATAGTCCCGACTTGGAACCGGGTAATGTGAATACTCTTCCCTTACTCCCATCGGTCTATATGCTATGATCTTGATACGAAATCTGTTTTTTTCATACAGGGGCTTTAAAAACTCTGCCATGTGTATGATACTTTGCTCGGTATCATATAAGGTAGGAACTATAACAGCCCTTACCTCATATAGTTTACCATAAGTCGACAAAATTTGGGCATTTTTTAATACAATTTCATTGCAAAAACCAGTAATTTTTTTGTGTTCCTCCGAAGAGAATGCTTTTATATCGAGCATGACACCGTCAGAAACTTTTAGCAGTTCCTTTTGATCCGAAAAATCTATCGTGCCGTTACTGTCTATTAGTGTGCCTAGTCCATCCGCTCTTGCCAGTGTAAAAAGCTCTGTCAGAAACTGCGGATGCAGCATGCACTCACCGCCCGATACCGTAATGCCCCTTATAAAAGGTACCTGTTTTTTTACCTCTTCATATACCTGTGCGGCATCCATGATCCTCGTGCGCGGGGAACTGTCATGACGGCACGTATGTATACAGGTATCACATTGTACACACTTTGTACTGTCAAATGTCACTTTACCATCTGTAAAGGAAAGTGCTCCCACAGGACATTTTTCCACGCACTCACCGCAATTTACGCACATTCCTCTCGTCTCGGGATTGTGACAGTATCTGCAGTTGATATTGCAGCCCTGTAAAAATACCGCTGTACGGTTTCCCGGACCGTCCACGCTGCTAAACGGTATTATCTTATTTACAACAACCCGCTCCATAGCCTTGCTCTCCATAGATCTATCTTACCTTACGCTCTAATATATGTCCATTCTTGGATGCTCCGAGTCCGAGTGCTGTAGTATCCTGAAGCACTGCCGAACCCTTGTCCAGCTTCTCTAACTCTGAACGTTTTACAAGATATCCTGTTACCCTTATCACATCACTGTCACTTGAGTAGAATGAAAGATATCTTAAATCTTTTCTGAAGGATCCCTTTATGATATCAAGCACATACTCAGGATTTCTGTGTACTGTCATATCGATAGGGAAGATATCTCCTGTTCCCGATGGGAAGTACTTGTGGAATTTGCTTAAGACATTGAGCTGGTCTATAAGCTCCTCCGGCTCCTCTCCGATTGGAATACGTGTACCCGGTGTGATATTTATATCCTCCGCGATTCCTACCTGAGCATGAAGCAGGAAATGTCCATCCGTGTACTCACAGTACTCATTGTGATGATTGTTGTTGAAATCATTGATGATGTCCATGATCTCAACTCCAAGCTGTGTTGCAGCCTCATTGCTTCCGAATCTGCCCTCTTTTCCCTCTTTTTCAAAAAGGATATTTACTGCATCTGCAAGACCTACAAGTCCAAACATGGCAGTAAATCTGTCTCTATGTATGAAGCCCTCTTTTGCGAGGAAGTTGTTCTCAAAGAAACCGCTCTCCTCGACCTCGAATCTGATACGTGCATCCATGTATCTTGCCATGATATCCATGACATATGGAAGCTTGTTCTCCTTAAAATCTGCTATATTCTCTGATTTTCTTGCGATACCGCCAAGGATCAGACGGCAGAGTGTGTATGAACCGCCACCGAGTGCCAGTCCATTGTAACAGCTTGCAAGCACATAGTCATCACCAAACTCTTTTTTAAACATCTTGTGGTTTGCAAAGCTTGGCTTGGCACATTTAAGTGCGCACTCCACTGCCTTTATTCCGTACTCATCACTTGTCAGATTCTCGTCATATTTCATCGAGATATTCGGAACTGCATCCTCAAGCTCTCCCTCTGCCTCCATGATTATACGGCCGGCTCTTGTGTCCTTTGGTCCGATATCCGCATGAGCAAATGAATCAAGCACGGTTCTGTCTATATGACGCAGGAACATCTTTATGATCTTCTTTGCCTCAGCCTCCGATACGGTATCCATATATGGCTCTAACAGCTCATCAAGCTGTCCGAGATAAACCGGATAGTTTGTGACAGACGGCACATGCTTATAAAATATGAGCAGACTGTCAACCGCCTCATAGAGATCTTTCGGTGCAGGAAGCTGTAAAAATTCACTTCCGTTGCGCAGGAACCTGGCATAATCCGGCACTATATATCGTGGTCTGACAGGCGCGTGTCCCTCAAACAAATCACAGATGCACATCTCATCTCCTTCTACATTTAAAAGCTCATCAAGTCCCTCAGGTAAATCCAATACTTCAAGTAAAGAGTCTGCAAGATTGGCCATGTTTGTGACCTTCTGCTCATGAGTGAGTACCGGACTCTTTATAGTATCCAGTATCTGTGTCCTTGTTTCATTTACACGTTCCATTGTAATACCACGCATATCTTTATCCTCCTAAAAAAATCCCCGCACGGTATACGTGCGGGGGCATGATTAACGTAAATTAATCTAAATCGTATACATCACCGTATTTTGCTTCGAAATCTGCCTGTGTCTTTGGAACAGTGATATCACCATCAATGATCTGCTGCTTGATCTCCTCGATCTTTGCAACTACATCATCCGGAAGAAGATCCTGTGTTGGAGAAATATCAACACCTGATGAAGAAAGATCGTATGTTGTGATTCCACTTACGAACTCATCTTTCATAGTTTTCTCAACTGTATCATATACAGCAGAGTCAACCTTCTTCATTGCTGATGTGATGATTGTCTCTGGAGCGATGCTTGCCTGATCTGTATCAACACCGATAGCGTATACACCAGCCTCCTGACAAGCCTCGATAACTCCGAGTCCTGTAGCTCCTGCTGCGTGGAAAATGATATCAGCACCGTTTGTGATCATAGAATTTGCATCAGCTTTTCCTGTTGCTGCATCAGCGAAGCTGTTAGCATTCATACCCTGTACTTTAACATCAGGGTTAGCATCGATAGCTCCGGCATAGTATCCGTATCCAAACTGGTTCATTGTCTCATTTGACATACCAAGTACGAAACCTACATTGTTTGTCTTTGTCATAAGACCTGCAACATATCCTACTAAGTAAGAAGCCTGCTCCTGCTCGAACATAAGGCATGCTACGTTGTCCATGTCGATTGAAGAGTCATCAAGGATAGCAAATTTCTGGTCTGGGTTCTCTTCTGCTGCCTCTTTTAATGCATCTGCAAGCATGTATCCTACGCAGATGATAAGGTCACAGTCATCATCGATAAATGTCTCGATGTTTGCAGCATAATCAGCATCTGTATCAGACTCAAGGTATGATCCCTCGATACCGAAATCTTTCTTAGCTTTCTCTAAGCCTTCCCATGATGTCTGGTTGAATGATCCGTCATTTACACCACCTACATCAAGTACAAGTCCTACTTTGAAGCTAGAGTCTGACTTTGAACTTTTCTCTGTGTCTCCTGAGTTGCTTGAGCCACATGCAACCATTGAAAGAGCCATTGCTGCAGTAAGTACTACTGCCATAAGTTTCTTTTTCATATTGTTCTCCTTTTCCTTTCGGCTTTCGCCATGTAATTTATGATCATCCGGCACTATTACCGGCTGATTTCACTTTATGCTGTTATGCTATTTCGCATCCTGCTTTATAAGTCTGCGGATTGCCTCTACCGCTGTCTCTATCGCAAGCTCTGTATCGTGTGCCTGTTTGTTCGGAAGTCCTTTTTTCGCGCGTTCCTGATTGGCTACCACAAGGAAACATGATCCAACGCGGACTCTTAGGAAGCTGCCTGCTATAAAAAGTGCAGCCGACTCCATCTCAGATGCAAGACATCCCATTCTAAGCCATGCCTGCCATTTGTCCGTAAGCTCATAGCTTACCGGCATGATCTCAGGCTCATGCTGTCCGAAAAAAGAATCCTTACACTGCACAACACCGACATGGTAAGTGCTCTTTAGATCCTTTGAGGCATCTATGAGTGCGTTCATGACAGTTACATCAGGTACTGCCGGATACTCTATCGGAGCAAACTCACGGCTTGTGCCCTCCATACGGATAGCACCGTTTGCGATCACTATATCGCCTCCGCACACATCCTCCTGCATGCCTCCACAGGTACCTACCCTGATAAATGTATCTGCACCGCACTTAGCCAGCTCATCTATGGCTATCGCCGCTGACGGTCCGCCTATACCTGTTGATGTCACACTGACCTTTACTCCATCGAGTGTGCCTGTATATGTCACATACTCACGGCTGTCAGCCACAAGTACAGGATCATCAAAATGTGCAGCTATCTTTTTACATCGTTTCGGATCACCCGGCAGGATAACATATCTGCCGACATCGCCTGTACCCACACCTGTGTGGTACTGCTTTCCTGAGCCTTCTGTATAATCTACCATAATTATCCCCCACTCTGCCAGTAATATATCTTTTTCCTGTATTAATTAAGTTTACCCACATTTATTTTTATAAAAAACAGGTAAACAAATAGTATAAACAGGACATATCCCATGTATAACCCTAGTCTATAATGTTTCAAAAGCAGAAAAAAGGTCATTTGTCCTTTTTTAACACTTTATCTAATATATCTGCCAGAGGGTACATTGCGTTGTATGCCTCCTCCTTTGTATTCGTCTGCGCACCGACCTCTACAAGAAGTGACTGTGGACACAGATGCATATTGTATCTGTAGCCTTTTAAGTATATGCGCCTCGTAAGTCCCGGATAATACTGGTTTGCTGCAAGCTGCATCTGAAACGAAAAAGCAAGATTCTGCTCAAGATACTGATTAGGCAGACTGTCTATCGCGCCTCTGGCACTCGTCCTGCAAAGTCCGTTAAAAAACATGATCTGTGCCGTTGGTTTTCCGTCTACTGTTGTGGCAAGCCTTGTGGTCTCTGCGACACCATCTCTGTGCAGATCTATGACAACCTTTATGGACGGATTATCATTTATGATCTGCGTGATCTCAGGCAGGGCATGTGAATAAGCGTGATCCCTGTCCCCCACGTCATACTTTCCCTTGTGGTGAAGCACCTTATATCCATACTGCTGTGTAAGAAGCTCCTCAAGTTTATCTCCAAGTCCCACCACCGTCTCGCTCTCATCTGTGGATACCGAATCGGCATATCCTTCCTGCGAATGTGTGTGATATATGAGTATATCCGGTCCGTCCTGCGACTTTTCTATCGTCATGTCCTGTCCTAAGAGATTATTGACATTAAGCTCATCCTCTCCTATATATGTAGTCTTGTCCACCTGATAAAAGTTCTTAACTATATAATCAAAATCCATATCAGGAAGTATGGTCTGCGCTGCATTTTCCTTCTGCGCAGCCTCAAAATCAGCACTGTTCTCGCTTACTATGGCAAGCTGGTCCTGATCCATCTGTTGTCCGTTTTTGGCTGTGGCGTTTTCATTTTCCATAGCTGCCAGCTCATCATAGGTCAATATGCAGCCTGTTGTGGTCTCGTCCTCTATTATCTCTTTTTTATCCTCAGACTCTTTATCATCACTTTTACTATATGTAAGGTCAGGGAAATGAGCTTCCCAGAACCTTTTTCCGATACCGTCTCCGCAGAACAAAAGACAAATGACATACATTATAATAATTGCTGCCGCCAGTTTTTTCTTCATAATAAGATTCCCCCGATATCTCAATACTATGCCGAGAAAGCCATATTTATGCCCTCCGACACAAGAAATCCAAGCCGCTTTATCGTATCGTCTATGTCCTTCGGTGTCACAAACATGCCGTTTAACTTCGGGGATAACAGTTTTTCCGTGGTATCACGGTTCGCACTTACCGCATCGGATACTATAGTGACCGCGTCTATCACAGTGGGGATACCTATGGATATCACAGGGACACCCAGATTTTCACGGCTTATCCTGTTTCGGTGGTTTCCGACTCCGCTTCCGGGTACTATCCCTGTGTCCGTAAGCTGTATAGTGCAGCCCAGCCTTTTTGTGCTTCGCGCAGCAAGAGCATCTATAGTAACCACAAAGTCCGGTTTTGTCTCATTGACCACACCCTTTATTATCTCAAGACATTCCATGCCGGTCTGTGCCATCACGCCCGGCACAAGCCCGCATATGCTGTTTACACTCTCATTTCCGAAAGCATATCTGCCGTACTCTTTCATGATGTGGCGCGTGATAAACAGATTGTCTACCACCTTAGGGCCTAGCGCATCAGGCGTGACATTTCTGTTTCCAAGTCCTACCACCAGCACCTGATACTCTTTCTTATCACATACGCTCTCCACAAATTCCTTTAGCACTCCTGCAAATTCTTCCGACACATCACGATTGCAGTCCTCGTCATCCTCCGTCATCTGTGGAGCCTCTATCGTGACATATTTTCCTTTTGGCCGTCCGGTTGCCTTTACGGCATTTTCGGAATCTATCGTCACAACGCTTACCACTATACCGTTTTCACGTTTCCTCTCGATGTATTCCACACCACGCATATCGGAATTTGCTTTTTTAAGACTTTCCTGTGTTTCAACCGCCAGATCCGTTCTGATCGGACATCCTGCATCAGCCAATTCAATACACCTCCCCTTGTAGTTTATGCTGTAATATTCACTTAAGTTTATTTTTTGTAAAAAATTTTAAAATATGTATTGACAGCAGACTAAGGTTGACATATTATATTCTAGTATGTTTGTGCCAAAGCGTCCGTGTCTGTTTTGGCATACTATAGATTAAAAAATTTGGAGGTGTACGAGTTGGCTAACATTAAATCAGCAAAGAAAAGAATTTTAGTAACAGAGACTAAAGCTGCAAGAAATAAAGCAATCAGATCAGGAGTTAAGACAGCGATCAAAAAAGTTGAGGCTGCTGTAGCTGCAAACGATAAGGCTGCTGCTGAGGCTGCATTAAAGGATGCAACTTCTACTATTTCAAGCGCATGTTCAAAGGGTGTTTACCACAAGAACAACGCAGCTAGAAAAGTTTCTCGTTTAAGCAAACTTGTTAACGGATTAGCTTAATAGATATGAATTAACAAAACCCATCGGTACCGTCATGCCGATGGGTTTTTTGTTGCTGAATACTGCACTATAAAAAGCTCTACAGCCATCTGATCATTCATCTGACCGGTCTTTACCGCTTCCTCATATGCCACTCCGTCTTTTACAGCCTGTTTTAGTTCATCAAGCGTATACGCCCTGCACTGCGACTGATATTTGCGCACCGCCCACTCAGGACAGCCTGCCTTTGAGGCGATCTCTTTATTGCCAAATCCGCGGTTTGTCATTGCCTTTACCGTCATCATCATCTGGAACTGTCTCGATATCAGGTACATTATACGCATAGGCGGCTCTTTTAATGCTAAAAGATCATAGTACAGATCAAGTGCATGCCTCTGCTTATGTGATGCTATGGCATCCACCATCTCAAATACCTTGCTGGTGGTCTGCTCTGTTGTCACAGCCTCGACATCCGAAAGCTCAATGGTATCCTTTTCAAGACAATAGCATATGAGTTTTTCAAGCTCCTTGTCTATATTCTCCATATCGGTACCTGTCTTGCTGATAAAAAGGTTATAAGCCGCCTGACTCATACCCTTTCCCTCTTTTCGGATACGCATGCCTATCCATCTGGCGAGAGTCTCATCCGTCTGCTCCTTAAACTCTACCGGATTGCCACACTTTGCGGCAGCCTTGTAAAGTTTGGAACGCTTGTCCACGCTCTCCTCCACGAATATAAAATGTGTTGTATCCGGAGATGTTGTCAGATATTCGCCCAGCTCATCACCGTTCTTTTTAAATATCCCTGCATCTTCTATCAGTATTACTCTCCTGTCCGCAAAAAACGGCAGAGTCTCTGCTAAGTCTATGATCTCCTTCTGGTTGATACCGTCCCCTTCAAACGAAGAGAAATTCATCGTATCGCCTTCATTTACCATAGCTTTTACAAGCTTGTCCCTATACTGTTTTATGAGGTATCTCTCCTGCCCGTACAACAGATATACCTTTTTAAAATCCTGCGCTTTAATATCATTGTCTATTGTTTTCATATACAGCACTCTCTTTGTATTTGATCTGACCGCTCTCCATTGTATAGAATATGCGGCTTTTACTATCTTCTATTCTCTCTATAGTCTCGTCTGCCGGATGTCCGTACCTGTTTTGGGCGGCACACGATATTACAGTCCATTTCGGGCTTATAGCAGCTAACCACTCAGATGAATTGGAATATTTTGAGCCATGATGGTCTGATTTGTAAAAATCCACATCCAGTTCATCACCATACCTCTTCGCAAGTTCCTGCTCAACACCTGATGGTATATCTCCCGCAAAAATTCCTGAAAAATCTTCATCCTCAAGCTTTAGAACAAGACTCATATCATTTCTATCCTCTGATGTATCCTCCGCTTTTGGATACAGACAGGTTATCTGCTTTTTAATGCTCTCATCATCTCCATCAGACATCATTATGATATCACCGGCAGACATATAGCACACATTTATCCCTGCCCCGGAAGCCACACTTATAAGCTCATCTAGTGGTTCATCCCCTATAGCCGCCTTAGCCGCCACGATATTATCAATCTCATAACCGCTTTCTATCACCTCTGCAATACCGCTTATATGATCCTGATCCGCATGCGAGATAAACCAGTAGGATATATGTTTTATGCCATTGTACTTTAGAAACGGCAATATGACATTTTCTCCGAGATTTTTCTTATCCGTGCTGCCTCCGTCTATAAACACGGTAGTCCCCGATGAAAACCGGTAAAATATCCCATCTCCCTGTCCTACATCAAGTATATCCATTTCTGCCGGACGCGCGGGACTATACAAAAGCACGCATAAAAGTGTCACTGTGCACATTATCCTCGCCACATTCCATTTTACCATATTCCCGCTCTTTTTCCTAAGCAGTTTTAAAAACATATATAGAAAAAATAAAAGAATCACATAAAATATGATAAGCCTGACACCGGACGGATGTCCTGTGATGACAGATGCTCCCGGAAGCTTCGTCACCGCCCTGCACAGCCACTCATAAAGTTTCAGAAGAATATATGCCGGAAACACAGCTATTTTACCGGGCAGGGCACTCATGCCGACTAATATGCATGTAAGCACCGCAGCCAAAAATCCCGATATAAATATAATCGGAAGAAGCGGTATGACTATGAGGTTTACAAACACGGCATATATCGGTATCTCATAATAATTAAAAGCCACCACCGGAAGCATCGGAAGCTGTATCGCAACGGATGTCCAGATCCGGCTTTTCTTTTTTGCTGTCATAAGCGGCACCACTATTCCTATCGAAAGTATCGCCCCGACAGAGAATATAAAGCCTGCATAACCCAGAATAAACGGATTGTTCCAAAGTATGTAAAGAGCCATGATACCAAGGGAATTAAGCATATCGCTTGTGCGCCCCGGTATCGCAGCTATCATGGTAAGCAGAAACATCCCTACTGCGCGCTGTGTAGACACCGCATTTCCCGTCATGCACGCATAACACATTATAAGAGCACCCGAACAGACGAACGCACCGGTATATCCAATCTTTCTTTTTCTAAGCAGCCTGTAAAATGCCATGCCGACTATTGATATATGAAGTCCCGATATCGCAAGGATATGCGATATTCCTGTAACCTGATACAGATCCTTTATATCCTCATCCAGATAAGTTTTATCTCCGAATATCATGGACGAAAGTATGCCGGCAGTCTTCTCATCCGCCACCTCATAAAACGACTGTACCAGCGTATTTCTAACAGCATCTATCCTGTGGTAAAACCATGAAGATCTGCCCGCTTTTGTCTCAATACAGTCTGCTTTTACCGCAAAGTCGATCATCTGTGCGTAGTAAAACGCTCTTCGGTCAAACTCACCCTCGTTAGCTGCCTCTTTAAACAGGCTGACATTGCCTTTTACCATCATATAGTCACCAGTACGGGCGGTGCCATCATCGCTATAGATAATTATATCGTTGCAGTAAAAATTATTACCGGATAAATCTGCTCTTTCCGATTGCACACTGCATCCGGTAACATAATATCTGTATGCTTCATTTTTGTATTCAGTTTTATAAATTTTCCCCCAGACAACGACAGAACTTCCATCTGTCAATATCTGCATGTAATTGTCGCGATCGGATTGCTTCATCTCATATCTTATCTGTGCCGCGGCAAAGAGACATACGCATACCATAATCATACTAACGATCCTGCGCTTATAACCACTTTGCTTTTCCTTAATCTTTGCACATTCATATAAGAAAACGGCTATGCATACCAGAAACGCAAACCATCCGGCATACCATTTCGTAATCCTCGCAACAATACCTGCAGTATAGACCAACGCAAACATAAACATCGGTCTTTTACTAATACCATTCTCCTCCTGTATCTCGTATATTTTCTATATTTTATAGTTAGTCACTACTATCCGGTAATATTTGCATACTTTGTAATCACTACTGCTCAGTAGATGTTTCTGTATCTATTATATCCTCGTTAAATGTATACATATCACTTAACTTGTAATTGTACAGCAAATTGCCGTCATTTTCTCCGTTGATAGAGATCTGTACCTTTTCAACCGATTGAAGTGATGTAAGCGAATTGACGATAGAATACAATACCACATCCTCTGTGAGCTGGTTATTGATACCGCTTCTGAACGTAGAGTCAAAATTGAGATAACATATACCGTCAACCACCGATACGGTTATAAGCTTTGTGGTGCTCGGCAGTGTAGACTGAAGCTTTGATCCTTTCGGTCCTTCGATAAGCTGTTCTATCACAAGCTTCTCAAGCGAAATATTTGAGCTGTAATGTATAACTCTCGTCTGCTTTTTAAGACCTGTTCCTTCTTTGTCAGCAAAGTAAAGAGTCAATGTCTCCTTTACGCTTGAATTGATCTGCTCGCCCGGATTTTCAACGAAATCATCACCGTTCATGCTTCCGATCACATCACCGTCAGAATCCATAAGCGGAGCCGACTCAACCGTGAAGTTCACATACGATATCTGATCCAGCTGTGTGAGAGTCCTCACAACAGAAGCGCGCATAAGTACTTCCTCCGCTGCTGTCATATCATAGTAAGACTTGCTGAAATCTATCGTACAGGTATATGCCTTTTCCTCATGCTTTAACACCTCTACCTCATCCGGTATGGTCTTTCGAAGCTTTGAGTCCTCAGGTTCTGTCTGCATCTGACCGAGAAGCTCCGATACCTGCTTATCTATATCCGAGTCCTTGCTCCTTAGATCATAAGGCACGGCACTTGAGCTTGTCGCGTCAATATTCAGATAATACACGCAAAAAGTATCCTCATCTATCTTCTTTCCGCATCCCGCAAAGGAAAGAATCATAACTGCTATAAGTGCAAATATAAGTATTTTTTTCATGATATCCCTCCTATGCGATATAGTTAAGCGGAATACGCACATCAAATGTAGTACCCTCTCCCAATACACTGTGCGCCTTTATCGCACCTCTGTGCATGAGAATAGAACTTCGTGTAATGGCAAGTCCAAGTCCCGTTCCACCGATCTCGCGCGAATGTGACTTGTCCACTCTGTAAAATCTCTCGTAAATATGCTCTAAGGATTCCTCCGGTATTCCGATACCGTTATCCTCGACCTTCAGATAAAAATACTGATGATCTGCATTTAAAGATACGTGTACCCAGCCGCCTGTCTCATTGTCATTATATTTTATTGCATTTTCGATCAGGTTGGTAAAGGCAAGAGTAAGCTTCACCTCATCTATCTCAGCCGTAACAGGTCTGAAACTCTCAAGCACAAGCTCCACCTGCTGTTTGTCAGCTATAGGCTGTAATCTCTTAAGTATCTGCTCTAAAAGATCATTTATATTTACTGTCGCGATATTAAGATCCGCTGCCGACTTATCCATCTTTACAAGTGAAAGCAGATCATTGATGATCTTTGTCTCACGCTCTATCTCGCTTGTGATATCACCCATGAACTCACGGTAGATCTCGATAGGAGCCTCATCACCCATGCTGTTTATGGAATCCGCAAGCACCTTCATGGACGTAAGCGGTGTCTTAAGCTCATGTGACACGTTCGATACAAACTCCTGTCTCGACTCATCCATGACGCGCATGCCCGATATCATCTCATTGAAATTCTCGCTGATTATCTTTGTCTCTGTATAATTGTCTACATCAAGCTCATCTTTTCCGTAGCCGTCCTTTATATCCGAAATCTCATCAGATAATTTCTTCAATGGAGCAAGAAGCTGCAATGACACAAGTACTCCAAAGAACAGTATTACTGCGCCTGCGATTATCGCAACTGTCACGGCTATCTGTGTAAGGTATGACATATTAAGAGAGATATTGTCTGTCGATACACTTACCACAAGCGCGCCCTCTATCTTTGCCTCCTTGTCATCAGGATTGCTGATAGGAACGGAAAGCTCTATGTAGTGATTTTTTGAGTCATAGTTTGTTATCTCAGAAGACGCAAATGTCTTTATTACCTCTTCGGATACGATCGTATTGCCATCGTCAAGATTGTAGGTATCCTTTATGATACGGAAATGCTTGTCAACAACAAGAACTCGTCCCTCGTATATGGTCGTAAGCATATCAATCTCAGCCTCAATAGTGCTAAGTTCGCTGCCGTCCTCCTCAAAATATTTACTTGTAGAAATTTTATTTGCGAGAATTTTGGCCTGACTTAAGACTTCACTTTCGCGAATGGATATCGCTCTGGATTCGTAGGTATTTAAGATGCCGACACACAGCACCACCTCCGGAACCAGAACGAGTATAAAAATCATCAGAATAATTCTGAATTTAAGACTTTTTAAAAACGGAAACTTTAATTTACCCTTAAACATTAGAAAACCTTTCATTTCGGATCAGATTATTTCTGATTGTAGTAGTATCCGACGCCCCACTTGGTATGCACATATTTAGGCTCGCTTGGATTGCGCTCGATCTTTTCTCTAAGACGCCTTACATGCACATCCACAGTACGCACATCCCCCGGGTAATCCTTTCCCCAGACGATATTAAGAAGATTTTCCCTGCTGTATACTTTGTTTTCGTTTTTGATAAGGATCTCTAAAAGCTCGAATTCTCTTGCAGTCAGATTTATCTCCTCACCATTTATGAAAAGACGTCTGCTGTCACAATCAAGCTTTATGTCACCTTTTTCGATAACCGATGACTGCGGCTTTTCCTGCTTAGCCGGTGACGTACGTCTCATTATTGCTTTGATCCTTGCTTTTACCTCAAGGATATTAAATGGCTTTGTGATATAATCATCAGCTCCGTACTCGAGTCCGAGGATCTTGTCCATGTCATCTCCCTTTGCGGTAAGCATGACGATCGGCACATCCGAAAACTCTCTTATTGCCTGACACACCTCAAATCCATCCATTTTTGGAAGCATGATATCAAGTAATATCATATCATACGCATTGGCTTTTGCCATATTGAAGGCTTCCTCGCCATCATACGCACAGTCTACCTCCATGCCATCCTGCTCTAAACTGAAGCGGATTCCTTTTACAATTAACTTCTCGTCATCAACGACCAGCACTTTTTTTGCCATTTAAACACTCCTAATTTACTGTTATATCATCTTTTATTTTATTTAACATAGCCTCTCCGATGCCAGATACCTTTGTGATATCCTCCACAGCGGAAAAGTTTCCATTTTCAGTGCGGTATCTGATAATACTGTCAGCTTTGCTCTCGCCTATTCCCGAAAGCGTCATAAGCTGCTCTTTTGTGGCAGTATTGATATTTATCTTTCCTGATGAAGAGCCATTCCCTTCTGTGGTCTGACCACTATTCTGTTTCCACATATCAGGCGATAAATTCTCCTCGACCTCTTTTGACGTAGGTACATAGATCATGCGTCCGTCATAAAGCTCCTCCGCAAGATTCCAGTAACTTGTGCAGGCTTCCTCCGTCATGCCTCCCGCTGTATCGACAAGATCACATATGCGTGTTCCGTGATCCATATAATACACTCCGGGATTTACAACGCTCCCACAGATATAGACACACCATTTGGCAGAAGTATCCGTGTCTGCTGCCGCATCGGAGTCTAAGTCCGCACCTTTGCCGGTTTCTGCCGCATCAACAGCATTTTCATCGGATATCCTTACATCACTATCAGCCACAGCATTCTGCTCCGTCTCCGTAGCAAAGTATACTGTGGCCTCTTCCTTCTTACAGGCGGTAATACTGCTTATCACCATTATTATCACTAATGCACTTAAATATATTCTTTTTTTCATATGGTCTCCTTTAAAATAAATCCTATTTTAATCTCAAAGGAGAAATCGATGTCTTTTTTATTTTACAGATTTTTTTCCAGTATTACAAGTGTTGCTTCAAGTTTTTCTATCATTTCGTCAACATCACTCTTTTCTATGACAAGAGGAGGTACGAATCTGAGCACATTGCTGCCCGCTGTGATCACGATAAGTCCGTGGTTTAATGCCTCTGCTGCAACTTTTCCGACAGGAAGTGTGCACTCAACGCCCTGCATGAGTCCCATGCCTCGTCTTGTTGTAAGGCAGTCGAATTTTGCCACAAGCTCATCGAGCTTCTGCTCCAGATATGGCGCGATCTCGTTTACATGATCAACTATCTTTAATCTGTCAAACTCATCAAACACTGCACTGACCGCCGCTCCAACAAATGGATTGCCACCGTAGGTAGTACCGTGATCTCCCAGTGCAAGCGATTTGTCAGCCACCTTCTGGGTCATAAGGAAAGCTCCGACAGGCACACCGCATCCGAGTGCCTTTGCAGAAGTCATGATGTCCGGTTTTACATCATAATTCTGCCATGCAAACATCTTTCCGCTTCGTCCCATGCCGCACTGGATTTCATCAAGGATAAGAAGAATGTCGTTCTCATCGCAGAGCTTTCTTACTCCCTCGATAAACTCTTTTGTTGCAGGGTAGATGCCGCCCTCGCCCTGAATTGTCTCCATGATGATAGCGCAGGTCTTGTCGGTAATCTGTGCTTTTACACTCTCAAGGTCATTGAAATCGGCAAACTTAACGCCCGGCATAAGCGGCTCAAATGGCTCCTGATAATGTGCATTTCCGGTAACGGATAAAGCACCTATACTTCTTCCGTGGAAGGAATGGTTCATGGCAATGATCTCATGTCCTGCATGTCCGTCCCTTGTGTAGGCATATTTCTTGGCAGCCTTTATCGCACCCTCGATAGCCTCTGTTCCACTGTTTGTAAAGAAAATACGATCCATGCCGCTGCTCTTTAATACTTTCTGTGCAGCCTCGATAGTAGGTGCATTGTAGTAAAGGTTTGATGTATGAAGCAGCTTATCAACCTGTCCTTTGAGGGCATTCTTGTGATAGTCATTGCTGTAACCGAGTGCACATACCGCGATACCTGCCGCAAAATCAAGATATGCCTTGCCGTCTGTATCATACAGATGTACGCCCTCTCCGTGATCTAACACGAGGGAAAATCTGTTGTAGGTGTGAAGCAGCTCTTTTTCTGCCTCATCTATGTATGTCTGTTTATCAATATTACTGTTCATTGTAGAATTTATCCTCCGAATCTCCAAGTATAGCTGTTCCAATTCCTCTGTTTGTAAATATCTCAAGAAGTAAGCAGTGTGCGATACGTCCATCAAGGATATGTACTCTTGAAACACCATTGTCTATCGCGTCAATACAGTTATTGAGCTTAGGAAGCATACCGCCTCCGATAAAACCGTCCTCGATAAGCTTTTTAGCATCTGTTACAGTAAGCTCTGATATGAGTGTGCTCTTATCCTCAGGATCTTTGTATACACCCTCAATATCTGTAAGGAAAGCAAGTTTTTCTGCCGATACGGCTCTTGCGATAGCACATGCCGCATCATCCGCATTGATATTATATGTGTTAAATTCATCATCCATTCCGATAGGACATACGATCGGAAGGAAATCCTTCTCAAGCAGATCGTAAAGGATCTTTGGATTAACATCCGTGATCTCTCCTACAAAACCTATATCCTCACCGTTTGAGTATTTTTTCTTTACTTTAAGGAGTCCACCGTCCTTGCCGCTGATACCTACAGCCTGTACTCCCAAGCCCTCTACAAGGCTTACAAGGGATTTGTTTACTTTATTGAGCACCATCTCTGCGATCTCCATGGTATCAGCATCTGTTTTTCTAAGTCCGTTTATAAATACAGGCTCCATGCCGACTTTACCAACCCATTTGCTGATCTCCTTGCCACCACCATGTACGATGATAGGCTTGAAACCAACGAGTTTTAAAAGTGTCACATCCTGAATTACCTGTTTCTTTAAATCCTCATCTACCATTGCAGATCCACCGTATTTTACTACGATGATCTTGCGGTTAAATCTCTGTATATATGGAAGTGCCTCAATGAGCACCTGTGCTTTTTCCATTACCTGTTCCATATTCTTGTCTGCCATTGTAAATACTCCTTATTTGTTAAATCGTGTGATATTGTCTTCATTCAGTGTAAAGTCATAGTAGTTCAGATCATCCCTGAATGTCCAGCCCTCTTCCTTCCAGAAGTGGTTTCCAAGCTCATTTATCTTGAAAGCGATGATCGATACTTTGTTGATGCCCTCAGCCTGCAAAGCTCTCATGCACGCGACTACCATGCTTTTTCCTATGCCGCATTTCCTGTAGTTTTCATCCACGCATACATGATACAGACAGCCTCGTCTACCGTCATGCCCGCAGAGGATCGCGCCTACCACTTTTCCATCAGCTATCGCCACAACGCTTGTTGTAGGATTTCTCTTTAAGAAACGGTCAACGCCCTCTCTTGAGTCATCTATGGAGCGGATACCAAAGCCGTGTATCGTCTGCCAGAGACTGTAGACCTCATCATAATCATCTATTGTCATAACTCTTATTTTATAATTTATATCTTTCATATTACTTTATTTTCCCGAATATATTTTTTTCAGCAATATGCGATAGCGCATATTCTTCCACTTACCAGTTACATAATTTATCTTTCCGCTTTATGGGAACATAGGAACCATATTAAGTCCCTCCGCCTCATCAAATCCAAAGAGCAGGTTCATATTCTGAACTGCCTGTCCGGCTGCACCCTTTACGAGATTGTCAAGTGCGCCCATCATGATGATACGGCCTGTTCTTTCATCTATCACGAAGTTTACATCCACATAGTTGCTTCCCTCAACCCATTTTGTCTCAGGGTATACACCTTTTTTAAGTACTCTGACGAACTTCTCATCAGCATAATATTTATCATATACAGCCTTTATCTCATCATATGTAGGAAGTGTGCCGTCCGGTTTCTTTTTAAGGGTGGCATACTCTGTGGCAAGTATTCCTCTGTTCATAGGTACGAGATGTGGTGTGAAATTGATAAGAATTTCTTTGCCTGCTGCATAACCAAGCTGCTCCTCGATCTCCGGTGTGTGTCTGTGTGATGCAACACCGTAGGCTTTCATGCTCTCATTGACCTCGCAGAAGAGATTTGGTGTCTTTGCACCTCTTCCGGCTCCTGATGTGCCTGACTTTGCATCCACGATAAGTGTATCTGTATCGATGAGTCCCTCTTTTACGAGCGGGTATGCTGTAAGTATAGAACATGTGGTGTAGCATCCCGGATTGGCAACAAGTCTGGTCTGTGGTGTGACCTTGTCCCTGTTTATCTCGCAAAGACCATATACAGCCTCTTCTATAAACTGTGGTGATTTGTGCTCGATCTTGTACCATTTCTCATATGTAGCAACATCCTTGATACGGAAGTCAGCAGAAAGGTCAACGATCTTTACTTTCTTTAATATATCCTCTGTGAGTACTCCTGCCAGAAATCCCTGTGGGGTCGCTGTGAAAATAACATCCACAGACTCTGCAAGCTCCTCCATATTGTCATCCATGCATTTGCTGTCTACTATCTGAAACATATTTCCATAGATATCGGCGTAATTTTGATCTACATAGCTTCGTGAGCCATACCACGCAATCTCCACTTCCTTATGATTCATCAAAATTCTTACGAGCTCTGCTCCGGCATATCCGGTTGCTCCAATTATACCTGCCTTTATCATAGTATATCCTCTTTTCATGTTTAAGTGTCTTAATTATTATCTTATATTATAATAGTACACGATCAAACATACGTAAAGAGAAAAAATATACAAATTTATGTATAAATATTCATTTACGATGTATATTTTTTCACTTGCAATATATTAAGAAGTGTTATATATTTACTTTATAAAATTTTATTCTTATGAAAAGAGGATCACACTTATGAAAGAAAAAGTTGTATTAGCTTATTCAGGTGGACTTGATACTACTGCTATCATCCCTTGGCTTAAAGAAACTTATGACTACGACGTAATCTGCTGCTGTATCAACTGCGGACAGGGCGAGGAGCTTGACGGCCTCGATGAGAGAGCCAAATTATCAGGAGCTTCAAAGCTTTACATAGAGGATATCACTGATGAGTTCAGTGAGGACTATATCGTTCCATGTGTACAGGCAGGTGCCGTTTACGAGCATAAATACCTCCTCGGTACAGCTATGGCCCGTCCGGGAATCGCTAAAAAACTCGTTGAGGTAGCAAGAAAAGAAGGTGCCGTTGCAATCTGCCACGGTGCTACAGGAAAAGGAAACGATCAGATCCGTTTCGAGCTTGGTATCAAGGCTCTCGCTCCAGACATCAAGGTTATCGCTCCATGGCGTCAGGACAACTGGAAAATGGATTCCCGCGAGGCTGAGATCGAGTATTGTAAGGCACACGGCATTGATCTTCCATTCGGTACAGACTCAAGCTACAGCCGTGACCGTAACCTCTGGCACATCAGCCACGAAGGACTTGAGCTTGAAGATCCTTCGCAGGAGCCAAACTATGATCATTTACTCGTACTTGGTGTTTCTCCGGAGCATGCTCCTGACGAACCTGAGTATGTTACAATGACATTCGAAAAGGGTGTTCCAAAATCTGTAAACGGAAAAGAAATGAAAGTTGCTGATATCATAAGAGAGCTTAACCGTCTCGGCGGCAAGCATGGTATCGGTATCATCGATATCGTAGAGAACCGTGTAGTCGGCATGAAATCCCGTGGTGTATACGAGACTCCCGGTGGAACAATCCTCATGGAAGCTCATGACCAGCTCGAGGAGCTCTGCCTTGACCGTGCTACAATGGAAGTAAAGAAAGATATGGGTAACAAACTTGCTCAGGTAGTTTACGAAGGAAAATGGTTCACACCTCTTCGTGAAGCAATCCAGGCTTTCGTAGAGTCTACACAGGAATATGTTACAGGAGAAGTTAAATTTAAACTTTACAAAGGTAACATCATCAAAGCCGGCACTACTTCACCATACTCACTTTACAGCGAGTCACTTGCAAGCTTTACAACAGGAGATCTCTATGATCACCATGATGCTGACGGTTTCATCACACTCTTCGGTCTTCCGCTTAAAGTTCGTGCAATGAAGCTTCAGGAGCTTGAGAACAAGAAAAACAACTAATCTGCTTTGCAGATACAAAAAGAGATGGGCGTTAAATCCCATCTCTTATTTTTTTGATTATTATATCTTTAAGGTCAAGTGCTTTATCCTTGATATGTCTTGATGCAGTCTTTGAAACAAGTATTCTCGATACAAGTTTTGATGCCATATCATAATTTTCAAGCTTGTAATTCATCTGAGCCAGAAGCAGATCCATGGTATCCTGATTCATGCCGCATATAGGGAAGGATTCGCTTGCGACCGCCTGTGTCATGCCGTCAAGAGCCTGCTTATAGTAATACATCTCAGACTCATGTGCGCTCTTTATCTCCTCGCTCTCCGAAGGATATCCGTCTGACTTCATTTCCTCTATCTGTCCTCTGTAAAGCCACGACAGTTTAAGACAGGTATATGCCTTTTCACTTAGTGTAGCATGCTTTACTATTGCCGAATATATGGCGAGCTTAAACTTCTCAATAGCCTCTTCGTAGGTATATACCTCCGGCAGTTCTTCACCTGTCGGCTTAAATCTGCTCGCCACCTGTTCCTTAAGAAGCTTGATCTGCACAACCGAAACATGCGAGAAATCATTGTTCATGGCGCTGTAACCACAGTAAGGGCACGATGTGACACCGTATTTTACGGTATCTATAGCCTTGTACACCGGTCGAAAATCGTCATCAGATCCTATAAGTCTGGCTTTCGAAGACTTAACGGTTAATGTCCGGAACTTTATATCACAGACCGGACAGGTTATCGTCTTTTTGAAAAGAAAATCCCTCTCCTCTTCCTCCTGCGCAGCCTTAAACACTTCTGTGCGCTTTATAGTTTTTTGTTTGTTATCCTCATAAAGTCCGTTAAGCTCATCCGGGCTGAGTCCGAATTTGTCGAGTCCCGACATAAAATCCATATAAATTCCCTCAATTCTTTTATCTACGCTGTTACTTGTTTTACCATATAGTGCAAAACAACAGACCGCATGTAAAAACATGCAGCCTGTCGTTGTAAACCATATATTATTATTTATTAGCTGGAAGCTTGAAGGAACTCTTGAGAGAAACAATTCTGTTAAATACAGGTTGTCCCTCTGTGGAATCCTTGCAATCCGCACAGAAAAATCCGTTTCTTACGAACTGATAGCTGTCATATGCCCGTGCTTTCATCAGGTCAGGCTCAACTACACAGTTGTCTAATACGGTAAGTGAGTTTGGATTGAGATTGAGACTTCCGTCCTCGTTGTATACTCCAAGCTCCTCGTCTACTATATTCTCATAGAGACGGACTGTTGCGCGCTGTCCATACTCTGCTGATACCCAGTGGATAGTTCCCTTTATCTTGCGACCGTCAGGACTGTTGCCACCCTTTGATGCAGGATCATATGTGCAGTGGATCTCTACCACATTGCCATTTTCATCCTTCACACAGCTATTGCATTTTACAAAATATGCATTCATAAAACGAACTTCATTGCCCGGGAACATACGGAAATATTTCTTTGGAGGCTCCTCCATGAAATCCTCACGCTCCACATAAAGCTCTCTTGTAAATGGTACTTTTCTCTTTCCAAGCTCAGGGTTCTCGACATTGTTGTCCACCTCGAGGTACTCTACCTGTCCCTCAGGATAATTGTCGATGATGACCTTTACAGGATCAAGCACTGCCATCATTCTAGGACGCTTTGCTTTAAGATCCTCTCTGATACAGTACTCAAGCATAGCATAATCTACTGAGCTGTTTGCCTTTGAGATACCGCACAGTTCTACGAAATTCTGGATAGACTCAGGTGTAAAGCCTCTTCTTCTAAGAGCTGCGATGGATACAAGCCTTGGATCATCCCATCCATCAACAATGCCTTCCTCAACGAGTCTCTTGATATATCTCTTTCCTGTCACTACATTGGTAAGATAAAGCTTTGCAAACTCTATCTGCTTTGGTGACTCCTCAGGCGAATTTTTAAATCCACATTCAATAACTACCCAATCATACAGTGGTCTGTGATCTTCAAACTCAAGTGTACATATAGAATGTGTGATACCCTCGATCGCATCCTCGATAGGATGAGCGAAATCGTACATAGGATATACGCACCATTTGTCACCTGTATTGTGGTGTGTCATATGAGCCACACGATAAAGGATCGGATCTCTCATATTGATATTGGAAGATGTCATATCGATCCTTGCACGAAGAACCTTTGTACCATCCTCGAACTCACCGTTTTTCATGCGCTCAAAAAGATCAAGGTTTTCCTCTACTGTTCTCTTTGAATACGGATCTTCCTTACCAGGCTCGGTAAGTGTACCTCTGTACTCCCTGATTTCCTCAGGTGTGAGGTCTGATACATAAGCTTTTCCTTTTTTAATAAGACCTACTGCACACTCATACATCTGATCAAAATAGTTAGATGCGTAAAACAGTCTGTCCTCCCAGTCAGCTCCAAGCCACTTTACATCAGCCTGAATAGACTCAACGAACTCTAAACGCTCCTTTGTAGGGTTGGTATCGTCAAATCTGAAATTGAACTGTCCACCGTATTTCTTTGCCAGTCCGTAATTTAAAAGAATAGACTTGGCATGTCCGATATGGAGATATCCGTTCGGCTCAGGTGGAAATCTGGTCTTTACTGTCTTGCAATGACCTTCTGCAAGATCCTTTTCTATAATCTGCTCAATAAAATTCTTGGAAACTGTTGTTTCGTTATCCATAAATATTCCTCCGAAAACTGCTGCCGTATGCTGATGCTTTTGGCCGCAAAAATGTACTTGTTTAATTATAAATTCAAGAGCAGGCTTTGTCAATGAAATCAGTATATTATACGTGATTATGTGTAAAAAGATGTTCCTGACAATACTCTTTATTTCCTGTACATTTTGAACAGTATCTGAAAGTAAGCTCGGGATTTGACACCTCTGTTCTTCCACAGATACAGCATTTGTGATGCGTTATGCCACTGCCCGTTCTAGGCTGTGAAAACTGTGACTGAAACTGTGCTTTTCTCTTTTTCTGGCGCATATTCTGCTTGAATGAAAGTCTGTTTTTGCAGCCGTATACAAAAAGTCCTAAGTTTACAAGTGCAAGCACGATCTCTGTGCCGTACATTATTCCAAAATACGGGCTTATGCTGAAATATGTATACACATCATATGCAAACATAACAAAGTATACTATAACCATCCATTTCATCTTGATAGGAAGGACAAAATAAAGCCTTACCTCTGCCTCCGGCATTAAAAGTCCAAGGAGCAGATACATGGAAATAAGGATATAGTACATTGTAAGGTTTATCTGTATATTAAGTATAAGGTATGCAAGAATACCGACTATATCATACAGTAAAAATCCGCCAAAAAAGTATACATTCATCCTGAATGAGCCAAGATATGACTCCATGCTGTTTCCAAGCATCCAAAGGCAGATTACAAATAAAAGAGACCAGAATGACATGCTTCCTGTCGGCATGAGCACCCAGCTTATGAGTCTCCATATCTGTCCTTTTAATATAAGTGACGGTGCAAACTGCAGATAATAAAGTGCAGCAGATCCGTTTGACATGTAAAGCATGCTTCCTATCACATTTGCCACGATAAATATCTTTGTGATATTCGGTATAGCTTTATCGCCAATTTTACGTTCTAGATTGTTAAGCCAGTTCATACATTTTAGCAGACACGTTTGTCCGCAACCTCCTGTTTTATTTGTTCAAAGCTGTCCGTATATAGGATCAACTATTTACGGCAGATATCATAATTATAGTTACTATGTTTGTCCTTTGTCAACGAAGCTACAAATTATTCACAAATTCTTTATACTTTTTTGGATTGTTTTTTGTCGATACCTGTCGTATAATAAAGGCTGTTTTGAAAACAGAAATAACATTTATATTTTAATAAGAAGAAACATAACATAGATTTGGAGGAAACCAATATGGAAAACAACAGCTTACATAAGTTGGGAATTGATATCGGATCAACAACAGTAAAGATCGCACTGCTTGATGCCGATAACAATATACTCTTTTCCGATTATGAACGTCACTTTGCAAATATTCAGGAAACACTCGCTTCCCTTATCCGCAAAGCATATGACAAGACGGGTGACCTTTCTGTCTGCCCAATGATCACAGGCTCAGGTGGACTGACACTTGCAAAGCATCTTGAGGTTCCATTTGTGCAGGAAGTTATCTCTGTATCAACTGCATTATCTTACTATGCACCTCAGACCGATGTCGCTATCGAGCTTGGTGGTGAGGATGCAAAAATCATATACTTTGAGGGCGGCAATGTCGAACAACGTATGAACGGTATCTGTGCCGGCGGTACAGGATCATTCATCGACCAGATGGCATCCCTCATCCAGACAGATGCATCAGGACTCAATGAATACGCAAAGGACTACAAGGCTATCTACCCTATCGCAGCCCGTTGCGGTGTATTCGCAAAAACTGATATCCAGCCTCTTATCAATGAGGGAGCTACAAGAGAAGATCTTTCTGCTTCTATCTTCCAGGCTGTTGTAAACCAGACTATCAGTGGACTTGCCTGTGGTAAACCTATCAGGGGACATGTTGCCTTCCTTGGCGGACCTCTGCACTTTTTATCAGAACTTAAATCAGCATTTATCAGAACCTTAAACCTTGATGAGGAGCACACGATAGTTCCTGAAAACTCTCATCTTTTTGCAGCGATCGGTTCTGCCCTCAACTACAAAGAGGACTCTACCACTACTCTTTCATCACTGCTTGACCGCCTCTCAAACGGTATCAAGATGGAGTTTGAGGTAGCCCGTATGGAGCCGCTCTTTAAGGATCAGGCTGATTATGATGAATTTACAAAACGTCACGGCAACAATCATGTAAAGACCGCTGACCTTTCCACATACAAAGGAAACTGCTACCTCGGTATAGATGCCGGTTCCACAACTACAAAGATCGCGCTCGTAAGCGAGGACGGAGATCTGCTTTATTCGTTCTACAGCAACAATAACGGCAGCCCTCTCGCTACTGCTATCCGCTCTATACAGGAGATCTATTCAAAGCTTCCTGCCGATGCACACATCGTACATTCCTGCTCTACAGGCTACGGAGAGGCTTTATTAAAGGCAGCTTTAAAATTAGATGACGGTGAAGTAGAGACTGTAGCACACTATTATGCGGCAGCTTTCTTTGATCCAAATGTAGACTGTATCCTCGACATCGGTGGTCAGGATATGAAGTGCATCAAGATCAAAAATCACACTGTTGACTCAGTACAGCTCAACGAAGCATGTTCTTCAGGATGCGGTTCTTTCATCGAGACATTTGCAAAATCCTTAAACTTCTCAGTACAGGATTTCGCAAAAGAAGCTCTTTTTGCAAAGAATCCTATTGACCTTGGAACAAGATGTACCGTTTTCATGAACTCAAAGGTAAAACAGGCGCAGAAAGAGGGAGCTTCCGTTGCAGATATCTCAGCAGGACTTGCCTACTCTGTAATAAAAAATGCCCTGTTTAAAGTTATAAAGCTCTCCGATGCAAGTGATCTCGGTGAGAATATCGTAGTACAGGGTGGAACTTTCTACAACGATGCAGTACTGCGAAGCTTTGAGAATATTGCCTGTGTCCATGCCACAAGACCTGATATCGCAGGTATCATGGGAGCTTTCGGTGCAGCACTTATCGCCCGTGAGCGTCATGAGGCAGACTATCAGACATCAATGCTTACCATAGACCAGATCAACGAGCTTACATATACTACAAAACTCGCACGCTGTCAGGGATGTACAAACCACTGTCTCTTAACTATAAACAGATTTTCGGACAATAGACAGTACATCACCGGAAACCGTTGTGAAAAAGGTCTCGGCAAGGAAAAGAACAAAGACAATATTCCAAACCTTTTTGAATATAAGAACAAACGTATATTTGACTATGAACCGCTCGATCCTGCTACTGCCCCACACGGCACTGTAGGTATCCCGAGAGTCCTCAATATGTATGAGAATTACCCATTCTGGGCTACATTCTTCAAACGTCTCGGTTTCTCAGTAGTGCTGTCACCACAGTCTACGAGAAAGATCTACGAGATGGGTATCGACTCTATACCAAGTGAGTCAGAGTGCTACCCTGCAAAGCTTGCCCATGGTCATATAAGCTGGCTCATAAAACAAAATGTAGATTTTATTTTTTACCCTGCTATACCATATGAGCGAAAAGAGTTCCCTGATGCAAACAATCACTACAACTGTCCGATCGTTACATCATACTCTGAAAACATCAAAAACAACGTGGATGAGATCACCTCAGGTGAGGTAAAATTCTTAAATCCATTCATGTCCTTTGAGAGCGAAGAGACTATATCCCAGCAGCTTGTTGCTACATTTGCAAAAGGCGATTTCAATCTGCCTGAATCACAGATACGTGATGCAGTATCTGCCGGCTGGAAAGAACTTGCCATGACACGACTTGAGATACAGCGTAAAGGAGAGGAAGTGCTTGACTACATGGAGGATACGGGTCGTCGCGGAATCGTCCTTGCAGGACGTCCTTACCACGTAGATCCAGAGATCAACCATGGTATTCCTGAGCTTATCACAAGCTATGGCATCTGCGTACTCACAGAGGACTCAGTATCGCACCTTGGCGAGCTTGAGAGACCTCTTATCGTAATGGATCAGTGGATGTACCATACAAGACTTTACTCAGCAGCAAACTTTGTAAAGACACGCGATGACTTAGATCTCATCCAGCTCAACTCATTCGGCTGCGGTCTTGATGCCGTAACAACCGACTGTGTAAACGATATACTGACAGGTTCAGACAAGATATATACATGCTTAAAGATCGATGAGGTAAACAACCTCGGAGCAGCAAGAATCCGTATACGTTCACTGCTCGCTGCTATCCGCGTAAAGGAGAAAAATCCTAAGAAGCGCGAGATCAAGCCATCTAACTATGAGCGTGTGATCTTTACAGAGGAGATGAAAAAGGACAACTACACTATCATCTGTCCACAGATGTCTCCTATACACTTTGACCTCTTAGTACCTGCATTTAAAGCGGCCGGCTACAATATGGTCATCCCTGACATTCCTGCAAGGGAGTGTGTGGATGTAGGACTGAAATTCGTAAACAACGATGCCTGCTACCCATCTCTTATCGTAGTAGGTCAGATCATGGCAGCCGTTAAATCAGGTGATTTTGATATGAACCACACAGCTATCCTCATCTCACAGACAGGTGGCGGATGCCGTGCCACAAACTATATAGGATTTATCAGAAGAGCTCTTGGAAAAGCAGGATATCCTGATGTTCCGGTTATCTCTATCAATATGGTAGGTCTTGAGAAGAACCCTGGATTTAAGTTTACTCCAAGTCTTATCCAACATGGTCTGTATGCACTTGAGTTCGGTGATATCTTTATGAGATGTCTCTACCGTGTAAGACCTTATGAAAAAGAGCCGGGAAGTGCTAATGCACTCCATGAGAAGTGGAAAAAGAAAGTTATAGAATTTGTTGGAAATACAAAGATGCTCTCTCACAAGAAGTACAAGCAGATGTGCCGTGAGATCATCAGAGACTTTGATAATCTGCCAATGACAGATGAGGTTAAGCCTCGTGTCGGTGTAGTAGGTGAGATCCTCGTTAAGTTCCTTCCTGCAGCAAACAACTATGTTGTAGACCTGCTCGAGGCTGAGGGCGCAGAGGCAGTCGTACCTGACCTTACAGACTTCCTGCTCTACTGCTGTTACAACACCAATTTCAAAGCTGACAACCTCGGAGCTTCAAAAAAGTCCAAGTTCTTAAACAACCGTCTCATCTCATTCTTTGAGTGGCTCAGAAAAGACGCCAGAGACGAGTTTGCAAAGAGCAAACACTTTGAGCCTACCGCATACATCGGTGATCTCGCACAGTATGCACAGCCTATCGTATCCTGCGGTAACCAGACTGGTGAAGGATGGTTCTTAACAGGTGAGATGCTCGAGCTCATCCATCAGGGAGTCTCAAACATCATCTGTGCACAGCCATTCGCCTGCCTGCCTAACCATATCGTAGGTAAAGGTGTTATAAAGAAGATCAGACATGAGTATCCTGATGCCAATATCGTGGCTATTGACTACGATCCGGGTGCATCAGAGGTTAATCAGCTCAATCGTATTAAGCTGATGCTCTCTACAGCGCAGAAA